>CAMCWI010000090.1 GCA_945882065.1 Akkermansia muciniphila | reverse complement strand
GGCGTTTCTTTTACTCACGCCGGTATGGGGTTATATGTATGCGATGATTCTCGGTCTGGGGAGTCGTGCCATGAATAGTGTCCATGTTCCCATCCTTGTTTTGCTGACCTACGGGATGCATCTGATCTTGAAATGCTTGGTGGCGGCGGAGGCGAGCCGACGGTTCAGTGAAGATCGCGCGAGCGGCGCTTTGGAATTGCTGCTCGTCACACCGTTGCGTCCGGCGGAGGTCGTGGCGTCGCAATTTCGCGGCGTGTGGCTTTCGTTCCGCTGGTGTTTTCTTGGGCTGACGCTGTTGAACTTGTTGCTGTTAGCATGGGTGATTGAAATGGACATGCTTGGTAGAGGTGGCGAACCACAGACTGTGTTCAGCATAATTTTTGTGGGTGGCCTCGTAATGCTGTTTCTTGACGCCTACGCTTTGATTAACGTCGGCATGTGGACAGCGATGACGAAGAAGCGGCACACGCGCGCATTCATGGCCACGGTGATGCGTGTGCTGCTTGCGCCATGGCTGGCGGTCGTATTTTTCTTTTTCTTGGGCATGGTCGGAGCGTATGGAGGAGTAAACGCCAAGCCCGAGGTGATTGTGAGCTCGTGGTTTGTCTTAGGTGGTGTAGTGAGCTTCATCGCCGCAGGAACTGCTGCATCGAATCTGGATAAACACTTTGGCGAGATCGCATCGCTCGGAAAAGTGGAAACGCAGCCGCCGATGCCTGCTCCTGCTGACTGATGACTCTCTTTCCCATCGTTGAACGAGAACTGCGCCTGGCATCGCGGCGGGCGTTGACGTTTTGGTTGCGCGTGATTGCGGCGGGCGTCTCCGTCATTATTGCGGCGGGGTTGCTGGCGATCTTCCTGAACATTCCGGGCGGTGGCGGTTTTCAACCCGGCGCACCGCTCTTTGCCGTGCTGACGTGGATGGCGCTCGCAGTGACGTTGTCGGCGGGAGTGTTTTTCACGTCGGATTGTTTGAGCGAAGAAAAGCGTGAGGGAACAATCGGCTTCCTCTTCCTGACCGATCTGCGCGGCTACGACGTGGTGTTCGGGAAATTGATCGGAACATTGTGCCGGTGTCTGTTCGCGTTACTGGCCATCTTTCCGGTGCTGGCGTGCACGTTGTTGTTTGGCGGAGTGGAGGGTGGAGAATTCTGGCGCGCTATTCTGGCGTTGTTGCACGCGTTGTTTTTTTCGCTGTCGGCGGGAATGTACGTTTCGTCTATCAGTCAACATTCGTTGAAAGCGTTGGCGGGAACTATTGTCTTGCTGGTCGTGTTCTGCGGCGGTGGACCTGCGTTGGATGGTTTTTATGCGTGGGCGGACAGTCACGCGTTTGAACCGCTGCTCAGTCTGGCAAGTCCGGTATTCTTGTTTTTGAATGCGGATGGGTGGTCGCCGCAGTTCTGGCGTCCGTTGTGGGTGGGGCAAGCCGTTGCGTGGTTGATGTTGGGCGGCGCGTGTGTGCTGATTCCCCGGACGTGGCAAGAGAAGGGAAGTCGCGCGCGCAGCGAAACATCGTCCTTAAAACGCTGGTGGAGATTTGGCGGCGAACGTCGTCGCGCGATTTTACGCGGAGCGATGATGGACGCAAATCCCACCACATGGCTCGTCTGCCGTGAGCGTTCGCAATCTTTCCTCGCGTGGTGTGTGGCGTTGTTCGTGGTGCTTTGGTTCATGCTGGTGACCTGGATGGACGAGTCGTCAGCCCTCCGTGCGTTTGGTTGGTGGATTGCAAATATAATCAGCGTGTTCGCGCTTTATCTCTGGGTGGCATCGCACGCGAGCCAGTTCTTTGCGGACGCAAGGCGCGGCGGACTCATCGAATTGATGCTGGCGACGCCGCTGGATTTTCGGAAGGTTGCGCCCGGTGTGTGGCGCGGGTTGCTTCGACTGTTCGGACTTCCGGTGATGATCGTGTTGATGGTGGGATTTTTTTCACAGGTGACGAAACTGGATGGCACGGGCTGGATGTCTGCGAACTCCACGGAACGATTGATTCCGCAATGGGTGATTATTTTCGGCACTTCAATGTGCGGTCTGTTGTGCATGATTGCCAACTTCGTAGCGCTCGCGTGGTTCGGGATGTGGATGGGGCTGACTTCGCGCAATGGTTTGATGGGAACTCTGAAGACGATTGTGTTCGTGCAGATCGCGCCGTGGATGGTCATCACTTTTGCGGGAGGAATGTTGTACCCGATAATAGGTTTGTTAAGTGCCAGCGGAAAAGGGTCGTGGATGGGAAGCAGCTGGATGGAGTGGGTTCCCGCCCTGAGCACGCTGTTGACAACGGTGCTGACGTTGGGGAAAGACGTGGCGTTCTATCTGGCGGCGCGGCAGAAGATGGTGGATCAATTTCGTGAAGTCGCCGTGCGCGCCGTCGCGCCAGTGCAGCGGCATCAACGGATCTCGGAAATAGTGAAACCAAAACCGCCCATCGCAATGCCGCCGATGATCGGGAAGTGAGTGTGAGTAATCCCGAACTCTGATGTGGCGGGAGGCGCTTCCTTCAATACGGCACTACTTCAACTTTGGAGTTCGGTTTCAAACAAATAAAAAAACCGGGAAGCTCGCGCTTCCCGGCCTTTCTTGATCGATCCCGGTGCTTACGAGCAGCCGAGACTCTCTCCGCAATTCAAACATTTGTAGCACGCACCATTGCGCACGGCCATGTGGCCGCAGTTCGGACATGTGGGCGCGTCCTGTTGGAAGTGCGCCACGGATTCACTGAGGGATTTCACAGTGCGGCGCTTGGAATGATGCGTGTGTGTGGCGCCAGTGACTGAGCTTTGCAGATTCAGAATGTCCGTGTCATCTGAGATCGGCAGTTCGGGCACGGGGCGGTTGACCTGACGTTTCATCTCTTCGAGCAAGCCGGGCATCTGAAGCTCCGGTTGAGTGCGGACAACAGTATTGGCTTCGCGATACGCAGGGATGAATTGCATGGCCATCCAGCGGAACACATAGTCGGTAATGGACGCCGCATTGCGGATTTCAGGGTTCTTGGTGAAGCCGCTCGGCTCGAAGCGTTGATGTGCGAATTTACGCACGAGCGCGTCTAGCGGCACGCCGTATTGGAATGCCATGCTGGTCAATGTGCCGATGCTGTCCATCAAGCCGCCGATGGTTGAACCTTCCTTGGCCATCGTGATGAACAATTCGCCGGGTTGTCCGTCCTCGAACAATCCAACGGTGAGGTAGCCTTCGTGTCCCGCGATGTCGAACTTGTGCGTGACCGCAGAACGCGTGTCGGTGAGCCGACGGCGTAACGGTTTGCCGGACTCGACTTGCAGACGGCTGACTTCGTTTTCAAGTTCCTGAACACGCGCTTCAAGTGATGCGGTGTTGGATGCTGCGACTGCAACGGCGGCAGTCTTGTCGCCTGCTTCATTGGTCTTCTTCGTGTTCAACGGCTGGGAACGCTTTGATCCATCCCGATAGATCGCCACGCATTTGAGCCCCATTTTCCAGGCTTCAACGTAGGTGTGGCGGATTTCTTCCACGGTGCATTCGGCGGGCATGTTGACGGTCTTGGAGATCGCGCCGCTGATGAAGGGTTGCGCGGCGGACATCATTTTCAGATGCGCCATGTAACCAATGCTGCGCTTGCCACGGAACGCCTTGAACGCGCAATCGAACACGGGCAGATGTTCCGCCTTCAATCCGCTACGGATGGTCGCGCCAGCTTCCTCGACGTCTTCGATGGTGTCGAACTTCTCGATATGCGCGATGATGGCTTCGATTTCTTTCGCGTTGTAACCCATGCGGCGCAAGCCTTCGGGCACGGTGCGATTGACGATCTTCAACATGCCGCCGCCTGCGAGCAGTTTGTATTTCACGAGCGCGATGTCGGGTTCAACACCCGTGGTGTCGCAGTCCATGAGGAACGCAATCGTGCCGGTGGGCGCGAGCACGGTCACTTGGGCGTTGCGATAGCCGACCTGCTTGCCGCGAGTCAGAGCGCGATTCCAGCATTGGCGCGCTTCGGTCTTGAGATAATTGAACTCCGCGCTCGGCTGAATCGTTTCCACGGCATCGCGATGTTGCTTGATGACGTTGAGCATGGATTCGACGTTGTCTTTCTTGACGGTCTTGGCGACACCAGAGCAGCTCGCGTCGCGATAGCCCGCGAAGGCATCCATCGCACCGGCGAGTTCGGCGGATTGTTCATACGCGTGACCGGTCATGATTGCGGTGATCGCACCGGCGAGGGCGCGACCTTCATCGCTGTCGTATGGCAAACCGTAGCTCATGCAGAGCGAACCGAGATTCGCGAAGCCGAGACCGAGCGTGCGGAAAATATGGGAGTTCTCGGCGATTTCCTTGGTCGGATAGCACGCATTGTCCACGAGGATGTCCTGCGCGGTGATGTAGATGCGCACAGCCGCCTTGAAGCGTTCGATGTCAAACTTGCTGTCCTCGCGCTTGAACTTCATCAAGTTCAAGGAAGCGAGATTGCACGCGGTGTTGTTGAGGAACACGTATTCGCTGCAAGGGTTGGTGGAGTGAATCGGCTCGGTGCCAGGGCAGGTGTGCCACTTTTGGATCGCACCGTCGTATTGCATTCCGGGGTCGCCGCAAATCCAAGTGCCTTCGGCGATTTTGGTGAGAAGTTTCGCCGCGTCTTTCTTTTCGAGTGGTTTGCCGGTGGTCGTGGACTTCGTCCACCATTCCTTGCCCGCGAGCGCGGCTTCCATGAACTCGTCACCAGCGCGGACGGACAGGTTTTCGTTCTGATACATGACGCTGCCGTAAGCTTCGCCATTGTAAGAACCATCATAACCCTGCTCGATTAATGCCCACGCCTTCTTTTCTTCCTTCTGCTTGGCGTCAATGAACTCTTCGATGTCGCCATGAGAATCGCGGAGCGTGTTCATCTTCGCCGCACGACGGGTCTTGCCGCCGGACTTCACGACGTTGGCGACCTGATCATAAACTTTCAGGAAGCTCATCGGACCGCTCGGACGACCGCCACCGCTCAGTTTTTCGCGCGCAGAACGGATGGGTGTCAGGTCGGTGCCCGTGCCGGAACCGAACTTAAACAACATCGCCTCGGCATACGCGAGGTGCATGATGCTTTCCATATCGTCTTTGACAGACTGGATGAAGCACGCGCTACATTGCGGATATTCGTATTGAGTGCGGGCGCGCTCGGATTCGTTGGTCTTGGGATTGTAAAACCAATTACCCTTGGTGGAGTTCTTGCCGACGCCGTATTGGTGATAAAGTCCGACATTGAACCAAACAGGAGAATTGAATGCCCCGTATTGATTCACAGATAACCAAGTCAACTCGTCGAAGAAAATTTCACCATCTTCTTTGGAGAAGTAACCATCCTTGATGCCCCAGTCCGCAACTGTGCGGGCGATGCGATGGATGAGTTGGCGCACGGAAGTTTCGCGCTCGGGAGTATTCTGTTCGCCGTAAAAGTATTTCGACACGACAACCTTCGTCGCGAGCACCGACCACGACTTCGGCACTTCGACGTTCTCTTGTTTGAAGATGACCTTGCCGCCGTCGTCGGTGATCTCAGCGGTGCGCTTGTCCCATTCGATCTGGTCGAACGGTTTTACCTTGGCGTCGCTGAAGACGCGCTTGATTGGGAGAGATTTTCCGGAGATGGCTTTTTCCGGACGCATACCACGCGCGGGCGCGGCACTCGCGGCGCGGCGACTGGAGGATTTTGAGGGGGCGGTCATTACATCTTCACGTGCGTCAATCATGGTATTCCTTCTGGTTTAGTTTTTTCCGTGTTATTGCACAGCTTCCGAGGACAAAAAATCACTTAAAACCGTCGAAACATCGCTAATTCCTCAAGAAGCCGGGCTGTTTTAAAAATACGAAATCCCCCCATTAGTGGTGGAACGCGCTTATCTTGCTACCACGGATGGTATGGCTCAAGACTTTTTTGAAAATAATTTATCGGAAAGATATTCGCAGCAGAAAACTCCTCTTTTCTCGCGCCAAATGGAAGATTTCCAGAGTTGTTCCCACCGGTGAATAACTCGGTGGAGACTGAGAAACGCAATGTTGATGTGTGAACTGTTTTTGTTTCTGAAAACAACTTAAAACTACCGATGGTACGCCGAAGATTCGCGCCATGCAGATCAGCGCCGATCTCGAAGGCACGACGTGCGGTCCGTATGGCGGTTGCGTGGGCTACTTCCGCTTCAACGGCAATCTGGAGGCGTGCATCACCATCCGAACCGCGGTGCTCAAGGAACGGCAAAGCCTACGTCCAAGCCGGCGGCGGTTGGGTGAACGACTCCGAACCCGAAGCGGAATTTCAGGAAACGGTAAACAAAAGCAAAGCTATGCTCAAAGCCGTGGCGCTGGTGGAGACGTTCGACAAAACGCCGTAGCAGCCAACGTCAGTCGGCTCAAGCCTCAAGAGCTGAAAGCCCGCAATATGACAGCCCGGGGTGAAGCCCCGGGTTCACGTCCCACAAACCTTCCAAGCCCTGCAAGGGCGACACAACAAGGCTGGAATCTGCAAATCAGACTCGCTACCGTTCGCGCGATGTCGCACCAACCCAACAACATCTTTGCCGGAACGCAGGTCGTTGCGCTTCTCGAAGTGCGTGGGCCGGGCAACTCGCTTGCCCGAGCTGCCGAGCGATGCAACGCGCACGGCTCTGAATGATTTATTGGTGCGCGTTCGCACCCACGGTCTTTCGCGTGGTTAGCATGTTTCGTGGTGGCAATGATTGTGTCGCCCTTTCAGGGCTTGGGAATTTCTTACACCTGAACCTAGGGCGTTGCCCTAGGTTGTCATGTTCCGGGCTTTCAGCCCTTCGGTTTGCGCATGCGAAAGCATATCCGCTGTTCATCTTCCTTCTCTCCTGTTGTCGGAACGAGTAAAGTGCGCGCCCTGTGGCAGCGACACTTTACGATTTGATTCCGCGCGACGAGAAGATCAGCAACGACGTTTTGCTGGGACGCTTTCTCGAATACATCGAAGGGCGGAAGCTCCAGCTTTATCCCGCGCAGGAGTCGGCCATCCTGGAATTGTTCGAGGAGAAGAACGTCATTCTCAACACGCCCACCGGCTCAGGCAAATCTCTCGTTGCGACCGCGCTTCACTTTCAGGCCATCGCCAAAGGCAAACGTTCGATCTACACGTGCCCGATCAAGGCACTGGTCAACGAGAAGTTCATGGCGTTGTGCCGCGAGTTCGGCCCAGACAACGTCGGCCTCAGCACCGGTGACGCGTCGGTGAATCGCGACGCGCCCATTCTTTGCTGCACTGCGGAGATTCTCGCGAACATCGCTTTGCGCGAAGGCGCGGCGGCCAATGTGCAGGATGTCGTCATGGACGAGTTCCATTACTACGCCGACCGCGAACGCGGCGTGGCGTGGCAAGTGCCGCTGTTGACATTGCCGCAGACGCGTTTCCTCCTGATGTCCGCGACGCTGGGCGACACGACCTTTTTCGAAGAGGAACTCACGCGACGCACCGGTCGGGCGACTGTGGCGGTAACTTCCACCGACCGACCCGTGCCGTTGGCGCATGAGTATTCCGAACTGCTACTTGCCAAGACGCTCGAAAGCCTCGTCGCTGACGGGCGCGCGCCGGTGTATGTCGTCCACTTCACGCAACTCGAAGCGGCGCAGAGCGCGCAGGATTTCACGAGCATCAATGTCTGCACCCGCGACGAGAAGGCTGCGATTGCCAACGTGCTGGAAGGAGTCAAGTTCACCAGTCCCTATGGCCCGGAGATCAAGAAGTGGCTGCGGCACGGCATCGGATTGCATCACGCCGGGTTGCTGCCGAAGTATCGCGTGCTGATCGAGCAACTCGCGCAAAAGGGTTTGCTCAAGGTCATTTGCGGCACGGACACACTCGGGGTCGGCATCAACGTACCGATCCGCACCGTGCTGTTCACACGGCTGTGCAAGTATGATGGCCAGAAGACCGGTATTTTGAGCGCACGGGATTTTCATCAGATCGGGGGCAGGGCAGGGCGCAAAGGTTTTGATGACAAAGGCTGGGTTGTGGCGCAAGCGCCGGAGCATGTCATTGAAAATCTCAAGCTCGCGGAAAAATCCGCGCGCGATGGCAAGAAAACCGTGAAGCGTCAGCAGCCGGAGAAGAACTTCGTCAATTGGGACAAGAACACCTATGTCCGCCTGATCGCGGCGGCGCCGGAAAAACTCACGTCACGCTTTCAGGTCACGCACGGGATGTTGCTGAATGTGCTCAGTCGCAAAGGCGATGGTTGCGCCGCGATGCGAAAACTAATCCACGATTGCCACGAAACGCCACGCCAGAAGCAGGCGCACACCAAGCGCGCATGGCAATTGTTCCGCTCGCTGCTGGATCGCAAGATTGTGGAGTTCGTCAATCCGCGTAGCAGCCGACGTGAGGAGGCTCAAACTGCCAGTGCGGAGTGCGGAGTGCAGAATTCGGAATCAAGCCAGAGCCTCCTTACGTCGGCTGCTACGGAGCAAAAGCTCCGCGTGAACGTCGAGTTGCAGGACGATTTCTCGATGGATCAGGTGTTGTCGCTTTATCTGCTTGAGACGATTCCACTCATGGACCCGCAAGCGCCGGATTACGCGCTCATCCTGCTCACGCTCGTTGAGTCCATCCTCGAAGACCCCGCCGCCATCCTGCGCAAGCAACTCGACAAGGTGAAGGATCAGAAGATGGCCGAGATGAAAATGGAAGGCATCGAATACGATCAGCGCATGGAGGAGTTGGAAAAATGCGAGCACCCGAAACCGAATCGCGAGTTCGTCTATTCCACCTTCAACAACTTCGCCGCGCGTCATCCATGGGTTGGGCAGGAAAACATCCATCTGAAATCCATCGTGCGCGAGATGTTCGAGGAATTCCGCTCCTTTGCCGATTACATCAAGCTTTACGAATTACACCGTGCTGAGGGCGTGCTGCTGCGGCATCTCAACAGCGTGTTCAAAGTCCTCGCGCAAACCGTCCCCGACTCCGCCAAGAACGAGCAGGTGCGCGAAATGGAACTCTATCTCGGCACGATGATCCGGCAGGTGGATTCCAGTCTTCTCGACGAGTGGGAGAAAATGCGCGACCCAAATTATCGTCCGGGCGATACCAAGGAAGTCCGCCCGCCCGGCGCCGAGGAAGCCGCGCAAGACATCACGCGCGACACCAAAGCGTTCACCGCCGCGATCCGCAATCGCATCTTCACGTTCCTGCGCGGGTTGGTGATTGAGGATTACGAACAAGCCATCGCCAATCTCAGTTCACCGCAGGACGCCGAAGGCCAGCCGTGGACCCCCGCCCGCCTCCAAGCGGTATTGGACGCGTATCACGCCGATCACGAGCGCATGTGTCTCGAACCCAATGCACGCAATGCCCGACACACCTACGTCCTGCCCGACAAGGACACACAATCCTGGCGCGTGCAACAAATGCTCGTTGACCCGGCGGAGCACAACGACTGGGTCGCCGAGTTTGAGGTGAACCTCGCCGCCTCGCGGCAACAGAACGAACCAGTGCTACGCTTGCGGCGGATTGGTTCGCTGACCTGAACTGCATTGGTAGCACCTTGCAAGCAGTCGCACCCTTGCGCTGTCCTTCGCTTGCTTACTCCAGCGTCTTTTCCAACTCCTTCATCTTCGGCCAGACTGGCGATGATGGCGGCACGCGAGCTTTGACTCGCGCAAAAATCTTCTTGGCCTCGGATGGGTTTTCTCGCGACATCGCCACGCAGAGTTCGAGTTCAATCCATGCCTTGCGCGGATCGGCGAGAGTTTTTTCGTTGGCAGTGAACCATGATTGAAACGCGACAGGGCCTTTGTCCTTGGCAGACCTCAAGGCAGTCTCCAACTGATATGCCATTCCCGGAAGACTTTCACCCGTCACCACGGCCGCAGCTTCCGCTTTCCTAATACCATCATGTTCAAGCCGCGCCTTGTCCCACTGCTGATAAAGCGCGTAGCCGACATAGCCGACCGCCAAGACGATCAATATCCAGATGGCTTTTGTCATGATTCCTCAACGCGTTGGATGCGTGCCCCGAGCTTGCGGAGTTTCACATCCATCTGTTCGTAACCGCGATCCAAGTGATACACGCGATTCACCTGCGTCGTGCCTTTCGCAGTGAGTCCCGCGATGACCAACGCCGCCGACGCGCGCAGATCACTCGCCATCACGGGAGCGCCGCTCAGGGGTTTGCCGCCTTTGACGATGGCGCTTGGCCCTTCGATCTGGATGTCCGCACCGAGACGTGTGAGTTCGCTGACGTGCATAAAGCGCGATTCAAAAATGCGCTCCGTGATGATGCTGATGCCCGGAGTCATGGTCATCAACGCCATCATCTGCGCCTGAACGTCCGTCGGGAAACCCGGATACGGCAACGTTGTCACATCCGAAGGTTTCAATTTGCTACCGCGCCGAACAATCATGTCCGAGCCGCGATGATCTACGACGACTCCGGCTTCCTGCAACTTGTCTATCACCGCATGCAGATGATCAGCGCGTGCGCCTTTGATGGTGATTTGGCCATTGGTCATCGCTGCGGCGATGGCAAATGTGGCCGCTTCGATGCGATCTGGAATGACGTGATGTTCCGCGCCGTGAAGCGACTTCACGCCGGTGATCGTGACCGTCGGGCCGCCTGCGCCTTGAATCTTCGCGCCCATTGCGATGAGGAAATTCGCCACGTCCACAACTTCCGGCTCGCACGCCGCGCTCTCGATGATGGTGACGCCATCGGCGAGCACCGCCGCCATCATGGCGTTCGCCGTGCCGAGGACGGTTGAACCCGCGCGACCGCCGAGGAACATCGGGCCGCCGACGAGACGTTTCGCCGACGCTTCCACATAACCGCTCTCGATGCGTATCTTCGCGCCGAGCGCTTCAAACGCTTTCAAGTGCAGATTGATCGGGCGCGCGCCGATGACGCAACCGCCGGGCAGCGACACCGTCGCTTTGTTCAATCGCCCCAGCAGCGGGCCCATGATGCAGATCGAGCCGCGCATCTTGCGGACGAGATCGTAATCCGCGTGGCCTTTGATTTTCTTCGCATGAACGTGAACTGTATCGCCGTCCACCTTCACCTTCGCGCCGAGCCATTCGAGGATTTGCGCCATGAAACGCACGTCGCTGAGATTCGGCACGCGCCGGATGACGCATGGCTCGCTGGTGAGTAACGTCGCCGCCATGATGGGAAGCACGGCGTTTTTCGCGCCGCTGATTTCGACTTCGCCGTGCAAGGGCACGCCGCCTTTGATGAGAAAACTATCCATGTGAAAAATTAAATCGGGTTAAATCGTGAACTCAAAACGTGTGAGACAGAGTTCTGGGTCGCGAGTCTAGTCAGCTAACTTCGCGGCGACAAGTCCGCGTGAAACAATTCGGAAGAGAATTTACACGTCAACCGGCTTGCTGGATTTGCTGTCGCGCCAATGCCAGTACCACGCCACGAGTGCGCTCAACTCATAGAGTAGTTGCAGCGGGATGGCCATGAGGAACATCGTGAACGGATCGGCAGAAGGCGTGACCACGGCAGCGATGACCAGATTGGCGACGATGGCGTAACGCCGGAATTTGTTGAGTCCTTTGTAGCTGATCAATCCGATCTTCACGAGCGTCAGTATCACGACGGGCAGTTCAAATCCCAATCCCATGCCGAGCATGAATTGGCACATGAAGGAGATGTATTCTTCTGCACGCCATTCGTCCGCGCCGAATCCGAGCCATTGCGAAAATTCCACCGTGGCCACGAGCGCCACGCCCGCCAGCACGAAATAACAAAACGCTACGCCCAAGAAAAAAAGCACCGTGCCGAATGCTACCGCGCGGTAGAGGATTTTTTTCTCCTTCACCTTCAGCGCGGGCAGAACAAAGCTTCCGATGAAGTAGAACAGGAATGGAAAGGACAGGATCAACCCGCCGTAGATGGCCAGCTTCAACGCCACCATGAAACCACCGAGCGGCGTGTAATTCTTCAGGATGGGAACGGTGCGGGCGGCAAATTGAATGACGTTCGTGTCCGGCTGCACCGCGAGGATTAGATTTGTGCCGATCAACACGGGCGCGAAACGCAGCGTGGCGATGGGATTGGTGTTGCCGGTTGCCGTAGCCAAGGCTGGAGCAGACAGACGACCGAGAATGTTTGTTCCGAGCAGGACAGGAACTTCGGTGGTAATCGGGCGGAAGCCCCGCGCGTGTTCGAGAGGCCAAGTCAGGAATTGAACCAACTTGTTGCCTGCGATCATGCAGACAAACATTCCCAACACTACCGCGATGACGCTCTTGACGAGCATCCAGCGCAGGTCTTCCAGATGATCGAGAAAGGATTTGACCGGTCCGCCACCGCTTTCGTCGTTTTCACCGGGGCGCACCTCATCCTTGGGATTTTTCTCCATGACTCAGAGAACTGAGGGAATCAGGACTTGGTATCCTGCTGCGAAGCTTGAGCCACCGTGCTAGTGGGCGGTTGCGGAGCGATCTTGTGGGCCTTGGCGGCATCGTCCTCTTCCACTGAGCGGTGCAATTCATCCTGCACATCGCGGCTCGCCTTCTTGAATTCCTTGATGCCTGTGCCAAGACCCTTCATGAGCTCCGGCACTTTCTTGGCTCCAAACAAAACAAGCACGATGACCAGAATACCCATGATCTCCGGCCAACCGAGTCCTAATGCAAAAATTGGTGTCATAAAATTATTTTTCTACTACCAGAAAATTAGGCCAGGGAGTATGCGGAGTAAAGCCTCAAAACTCCCCGTGCCTCAAAACTCCCCGGCCAAATCGAACGGACGTCAAATCACTTCGGAGTCAACACCACAAATTCGCCGCGGCGGTTCTGCTTGTAAGCGGATTCGTCCTGACCGGGCGACACAGGCTTGTATTCGCCATAGCTGCGGGTGATGACGTTTTCGGCATTTACGCCCATGCCGATCAAGGCTTCGCGAAGTGCCGTAGAGCGGCGTTCGCCGAGGGAGTTGTTGTAATCTTCTGTGCCGCGCTCGTCGCAGTGACCTTCAATCAACAGTCCGATGGATGAATTGCCTTTCATGTAGGCAGCCACGGCATCAAGGTTTGATTGCTCGCTGCTCTTCACCACAGAGCTGTCATACTCGAAGTGAACCGTGTTCGCCGCGAACGTGCCGCGATCTTGATTGAAGTCGTCGGGATTGGAAAACTTCGTGGATTGGGGTGTTCCATTATTCAAATCACCAATAACTGGTGCATCTCCTGGCAACTTGAAACCTTCTCCACCACCTGGATTTTCACCGACGCGATATTGCTTGTTCTTAAGATCAGTGACGCCGACGGGCTTCTTGCGGCAACCAGTGCCGACCATTGTGAGTGCCAGTGCGATGACCAGCATGTATGTAATTTTTGTAGCTTTCATTTTCTTCGAGTGTTTTGGGAAGGCGATTTATTTCGCCCAACTGGGTTGTGAGTTCTTTCCCGAAATCCGGGAAACAGTCTTGGTTTGTTTCGTGGGCACGTCAAGCATAGAGAGGCTCTTACCTTTTCCCGAACGCCGCGCATACACTACCGTGCGCGAGTTCGGAGCCCAGGACGGATCCTCGCCTTCCACAAGCACCGTGGCCGTACCGCCAGCAGCCGGGACAACGCACACGTCAAATCCGCCACCGCGTTGCGACGTAAACACGATCCACTTGCCGTCCGGCGACCAGTCCGGCTCTGATGGGTTTGAGACTCCCGTGGCGATCCGCACAGGCTCGCCACCGGAGGCAGAAACTTTCCAGAGCGAACGGCGCTCGTTTTTCTTGCCCGCGAAACAAATCCAATTGCCATCCGGCGACCAACACGGTGACGACTCGTCCTCGCGCGATTTGGTCAACCGCTTCAAATTCCCACCGTCAATGTCGCCCACGTACAAATCCACAGTACCCGAACGGCTGAGGATCATCGCCACGCGTTTGCCATCCGCTGAAACGGCGGGGCTGAGATTCGATCCCGGATAACGCGCCACCGGTGTGCGGCGTCCTGAACTGAGGTCGTGCTGATAGATGTCCGGCGCACCATTGCGATACGATGTGTAGCAAAGCCCTAATCGGCCCGGAATCCATGAGGGCGAGATGACGATGGCGTTGTCCGACGTGACGGTTTGCACGCCGCCGCCGTCGAAATCCGAGATGCAAATCTCGCTGTTCTCACCGGTGTC
>CAMCWI010000089.1 GCA_945882065.1 Akkermansia muciniphila | reverse complement strand
ATGCTGGTCACAACCAACGTTGCGGCACACCCAAGAAAGAGGCCGGGTGACGAAACTTCCAGGAAGATGATCGGCGCGCTGAATTGTCCGATGATTCGCGCCAGGCTGGCTGCGCCTTGAGCGACGCCGATGTTTGCGCCTTGTTCATTGGCGGAGGTGAGATTGGATAACAATCCGAACAGCGGCGGGCGGGTGAGGCTTGAACCAATCGAAAGCAAGGCCAGCGCGCCGAGCAATCCCCACCATGCGTGACCTTCCGGCTGCGCGAGAATTCCCCACGAGAGCAGCCCGCTGCCTTTGATGAACGGCAGCAACGCTAGGCTGATTGCCGTCAACACCAGACTTAGTGCGATGACTTTCGGTTCGCCGAGTTTTTTGACGATGCGCCCAATCATGCCGCCTTGAACGAACGCGCTGATGAGTCCGCAGAACACGAAAAGATAAGTGGCGACGGTTGCTGTGGTGGCGTCGTCTTTGATGTTGAGTCCGAAGTTTTCGCACACGAGCAATGCCAGTGTGACTTCAAAGCAACTGAAACAAAGCGTGGAGAAAAAAAACACGATTACCAACAGTCCGATGCCGGGCGTGGTGAGTGTGTGTCGCCATTGAGCAAGGTGCGGACGTTCGGGAGCTTGTTCAGAACTGGGCTGGCGGCTTTCGCGAAGGATGAACAGCGCGAGCAGGAAGTTGACGGCACAGAACGCCGCCGCGACCCAGCCCGGACCTGTGATGCCAAAATATTTCAAGCTGACGCCGCCGATCGCTGGGCCAAAAATAAATCCCAACCCGAACGCCATGCCGATCAACCCCATCTTTTTTGAGCGGCTTTCAGCAGGCGTAATGTCCGCGATGTAGGCCTGCGCCACAGTAATGTTGCCCCCAAATGCGCCCGCAAAAGCCCGCGCCATACCAAGAGTCACCAGTGCAGTGGTCGTGTCTTGAAGTCCTGATCCAAATGCAAAGATCGCGTAAGAGATCGTCGCGCCAGCCGTGCTGATGAGCATGATGGGGCGGCGGCCAATTCGATCCGAGAGCCGCCCCCAGATGGGCGCGAACACAAATTGCATCGCCGAGAAACACGCCAGTACGATGCCGATGGTGAGACTGCTCGCATCGAAACGCTTCGTGAACACAGGCACGAGCGGAACGACGATACCAAACCCGATGAGGTCAATGAACACCGTCAGCCAGATGATGAGGAGTGAAGGTTTTTTCATCGCTCAAATTTTGAAGAGACTGGACGTCGCGTGTTTATTCGTCGAAAACATGGGCGGAGTCTATTGAAGGCATCTGGCGCGTCAACTTATGTCCCTCTCCTCCTTCAAACTTCCTCCTCACTAAACGGAACCGGGTGAGGGGGGCAAGAGCATAAAACTTATGCGATTGTCTAGTTCTCCAGCGGGCTTGCCCCGGAGTGAGACAGGAGGTCAACGGCATCGCGATGCTTCACACGCATTTCGGTTTCAATGCTCACTTGGCGTCTATCTTGCGTCATCCGGTGGAAAGTCTGAGGACGTGCAGAAGAATTTCCAACTAACGATGCAAACTAACGAAGCAAAGAACGCGGATGTCAAAGACAGTCGCAAACGGGTATTGCTGGTGGACGATCATGCAGTCGTCCGTTTTGGTATAGCGCAATTGATCAATCGCCAGCCCGATCTGGTCGTGTGCAACGAACAGGAGGATGCGCGCAAAGCCCTCGACGCGATCACCAAGTTGACACCCGACCTTGTCATCGCCGATCTTTCACTCAAAGACAGCAGCGGTCTTGAATTGATCCGCAACATCAAGGCGCAATTTCCAAAGATGCCGATCCTCGTCGTGAGCGTTCACGATGAAACAGTTTACGCAGAGATCGCTTTTCGCGCCGGTGCGCTCGGTTACCTGATGAAGCAGGAAGCACTGGAACGAATTATCACCGCTGCCAGACGTGTGATGGCAGGCAGCGTTTATGTGAGTGATTCGCTCGCGGCAAAAATGTTGCAGCAGCAGGTGCGCGGCAACACCGACGTGCAGCAACCGGCAATAAAATCTCTGAGCGACCGAGAAGTCGAAGTGTTCCATCTGATCGGTCAATGGAAGAAGACGAAAGAGATCGCCGGCGAACTGCATCTCAGCGTGAAGACCGTTGAATACTATCGCGAGCAGATCAAACGGAAGCTCAATCTCAAGGACGCTTCCGAACTGACCCAATACGCTACCGGGTGGGTTCAGCGCGAAGTGCCTGCCTGATTTTTGTTTGGTACCCTGTTTGGTACCGTGTGTGCCCCCCGGCCATGAGTGTGGTCGGGGGCTATTTTGTGAACCTCAGTTTCTGCGATCCGCTATCCCCTTGCTCCTGTTTTGCCCGAAGCGTTAGCATTGTTGCGTGATGAATCTGCCGGAGCGTGTTGAGCATTCTATCCGCGAGCGAACGTTGTTTCGTGGTGGCGGGAAGATTCTCGTGGCCGTGTCCGGCGGTCTGGATTCGATGGTGTTGCTTCATGTCTTGGCTCGACTCGCCAAAGCTCATCAATGGAAATTGGTCGTGGCGCATTTCAATCATCAATTGCGGGGGCGAAGCAGCGCTGCGGACGAACGCCTCGTAAAAAGAACGGCGACGCGTCTGCGGCTGAAGTTTCACGCGGGGCGCGGTGATGTGAAGTCTCTCTCGCAGACGAACGGCGTTTCCATCGAGATGGCGGCGAGGGAATTGAGGCACGCGTTTCTTGCAAAGACCGCACGGCAGGCGCGTTGCCGCGTCATCGCCACGGCTCACCATGCTGACGATCAGGTGGAGTTGTTTTTTCTCAGATTGCTTCGAGGCGCGGGTGGAGAAGGTTTGGCTGGGATGAAATGGAAAGCTGACTCTCCGGCGGATAGGAGACTCAGGCTCGTTCGTCCGTTGCTCAATGTGGATAAGGCCGCGCTCGCGGAGTATGCGAAGTGCGTGGGCATCGCGTTCCGAGAAGATGCGAGCAATCGCTCCGCAGACATTCTGCGTAATCGCGTTCGACTCGAACTGCTGCCGTTGTTGCGACGGCGATTCAATCCAGCGGTGGATAAATCCATTTCGCGACTTATGGAGATTGTCAGCGCGGAGGCGGAGGTTGTGACTGCGCTCTCGGAAAAATGGCTGGCAAAAAGTGTGGCTGGTAGGGCGCGTCACTCCGTGCGCGCCGGACTTGGCCAGACAGAAGTCGGCGCGCACGGAGTGACGCGCCCTACCACCGCATTTCAGTTAGGAGTTTCTTTCAAGGGATGTCCAATGGCCATTCAGAGACGGATCATTCAACTCCAGTTGCAACACCTCAGCGTCGTGGCGGGTTTCGAGTTAATTGAATCATTGCGTCTCTGTCCTGAAAAAAAAGTTTCCATCGCGCCGCAGGTTTGGATCGAGACGGACGCAAATGGCCGCGTCAAAATATGTTCTCCGATAATTCGACAGTTCAACACCCGGAGCGCAAAAGTCCATCTCGACAAGCGTGCTGGGGAGGTTGTGTTCTCGGGGGTTGCGCTCTCGTGGAAGTTCAGCGGTGTGGAGAAGTTTCGGCGCGGACAAAACGTTCCCGGCGCGGAGATGTTTGATGCTGATAAGGTTGGCGGAAAAATTGTCCTGCGGCACTGGCAGGCCGGTGATCGCTTTCAACCCATCGGCATGAAGGTGGCGGTGAAGTTGCAGGATTGGTTCACCAATCAGAAGATTCCCGCAGCGCGACGACGTGAGCTGATTGTGGCGACAACTGAACGCGGAGAGGTCTTTTGGGTCGAAGGGTTGCGGATTGGCGAGCAATTCAAGATGGGTGAGGCGACGCGGCGAAGACTGGTTTGGCGTTGGTTACGGCAGTAAAGCTGCTGGAACTACTGGATTGCGGGGCTGGTTTCACCATGTTACTTTTTGACCGCAGTTAATTTTTACGATCATGGCTGACGAACATAAAATCAAAGACGACGACAAAAACTCCCGCAAGCTGGGCGGTGGCAAGATGCAACCGGGCACGATTGCGGTCTGGATCGCGATAATCGGCATCATGGCGTTCTTGTTCTCGATGAAGGGCAAGTTCGGCCAGACGCCTCCGGCGAAGCTCACGCATTTTGACTTCATGCAGAAGGTCAATTCCAACCTCATCGCCAGCGCCAAGATCAATTATGGTTCACCCACAACTTATCTTACGGAGGTGCGCGGCACTTATTTCGACGTGGATAAAACCACGGGCGAAAAAATCCTCGGTGTGGACGGGAAAGCCAAAGAGATTCCGTTTCTTGCTGAAGCGCGCCTGACCGAAACCATCGAGAACAAACTGCTTGCGGTTGATGTCATCTCCCCGCACGAGAACAGCACCGTGTATCTCAACATTGTGTCGAGCGCGCTTCTCATCTGTGCGCCCATTTTCTTCATCTGGTTCTTTTTCATCCGCCCCATCCGCATGGCGGGTAAAGGCGCGATGAGTTTCGGCAAGAGCAAGGCGCGGCTGCTCGCCAAGGAACGGAACAAGATCACGTTCAAAGATGTCGCGGGTGTGGATGAAGCGATCGAGGAAGTTTCCGAACTCGTCGAGTTCCTGAAAGACCCGAAGAAATTCCAACGCCTCGGAGGTCGTATTCCGAAAGGCGTGTTGATGATCGGTTCACCCGGGACGGGGAAAACGTTGCTCGCCAAAGCCATTGCAGGCGAGGCCGACGCGGCGTTCTTCAGCATCAGCGGTTCAGACTTTGTGGAAATGTTTGTTGGTGTCGGTGCGAGTCGCGTGCGCGATATGTTCGAGCAAGCGCGCAAGGCGACGCCATGTCTTATCTTTATTGATGAAATTGACGCTGTGGGTCGCTCGCGCGGTCACGGACTTGGCGGCGGCAACGACGAACGCGAGCAGACGCTCAACGCGTTGCTCGTGGAGATGGACGGCTTCGACACGCAGGAAGGCATCATAATCATCGCGGCGACGAACCGCCCTGACGTGCTTGATCCCGCATTGCTGCGTCCGGGACGATTTGATCGGCAAGTGACGGTGAGTCTTCCCGACGTGCGTGGTCGCGAGGGAATTTTGAAGGTTCATGCCAAGAACGTGAAGTTGCTGCCGGAAGTTGATCTGTCGTTCATTGCGCGAGGTACTCCGGGTTTCTCCGGTGCTGAACTTGCAAACCTTTTGAACGAAGCCGCGTTGCTTGCCGCTCGCACCAACAAGAAGGGTATCGGCTCGGCTGAGTTGGAGGAAGCGCGCGATAAAGTTCGTTGGGGACGCGAACGCCGCAGCCTTGCGATGACTGACGAAGACAAGAAATTCACGGCGTGGCACGAAGCCGGTCACGCGCTCGTCAATGTGGTGCTCAAGCACACGCATCCGCTTCACAAGGTGACCATCATCCCGCGCGGTCAAGCACTCGGCGCGACAATGTTCCTGCCCAAAGACGATGTGTTGAGCCGTCGCCGCAAAGAGATGTTGGACACCATCGCGGTGACGATGGCGGGACGTATTGCGGAAGAAATTGTTTCCGATGACATCTCCACCGGAGCCGCCGGGGACATCCAGCAGGCCACCAGCATGGCCAAGGCGATGGTCATGCACTATGGCATGAGCGACAAACTCGGCATGGTGCTTTACGGCGAAGCGCAGGAATATGTTTTCCTCGGACGCGACATGATGCGCGGGAAGGAATACAGTGAGCAGACCTCTCAGGCGATTGATAACGAGGTCAAGAGGATCATTGATGAAGCGTATCGCGCGGCGAAGGAGATCATTGATACGAATCGCGACAAGCTCGAACTTATAGCGAAGGCGTTGCTCGAATTTGAGACGCTTGATGGTGTTCAAGTTCAGGATATTATTCGCAAAGGCACGTTCACTCCGCCGGAAAAGCCGAGCGATCCCGGTCCGATGGTTGGAGCACCAGCGGGAACACCGTTGCCGGAGCCGCCTCCGAAGATCGTGCCGCCGACGTTGCCAGGACTGGGAACACCGTCACCTGCACCGGCCGCCTGACGTTGAAAATCAAGGATCGAGAATGGCGTGGGTAACGAAATCATTTTCAATCTTCCATCCTGCATCCTCTATCATCTACTCTCTTTGTGAATGATCATTGCGCCGTCGCTGCTTGCCGCTGACTTCGGGAACTTCGCCAAGGACACGGCTCGCGCGTCCAAGTCCTGCGCGGAGTGGTTGCATCTCGACATCATGGACGGGCATTTCGTCCCGAACATCTCCTTTGGCCCGCAGGTGGTGAAGGCGCTTCGCCCGCTCACCAAGCTGGTCTTCGACGTGCATCTGATGTGCAGCAAGCCCAAGATACTGCTCGAACCATTTGCCAAAGCGGGCGCGGACATGATCACCATTCACGTCGAACTCGGAGACGCCGTCATGCCGTTGATTTGGGAGATCAAGAAGCTCGGAAAAAAAGTCGGCCTCTGCGTCAATCCGCCCACGGACATCAGCCTCGTCAAACCCTACCTTAACAGGATTGATCACTTGCTCGTGATGACGGTGAACCCTGGCTTCGGCGGTCAGGAATTTATCTACGAGACGTTGCCAAAGATTCAGCAGGTGAACGCGTGGCGTAGCGAACGGAATCTGAAATACACCATTGGCGTGGACGGCGGTGTGAATTTCAGGACTGTTTCCGAATGTGCCCGCGCCGGTGCAGACGTATTTGTGAGCGGCAGCGCACTGTTTGCCGCGCACAGCTTAAAACAGGCGGTGAGCAAGATGCGGAAGATTGTTCTCCAGAACGATCCCGCGCTGGCAGATCTCAAAGTTTAATTTCCCATGAGTATCAAATTCGGCACAGACGGCTGGCGCGCGATCATCGCGGAAGATTTCACCTTTGCCAACGTCGCCCGTGTGGCGCAGGCCACGGCGGATTATTGGAACGCCAATCCCGTCGCGGGCACGGAGAAGCGAGTTGTCGTTGGTTACGACCGGCGTTTTCTCTCCGATGGATTTGCTCGCTGTGCGGCAGAGGTGTTTGCTGGCAACGACTTCATCGTCACGCTCACACCGGAACCGACTCCGACGCCTTCGGTTTCCTTTGCCGTTAAAGCGCAAAAAGCCATCGGCGGCGTGATGATTACCGCGAGCCACAATCCACCGATCTTTAATGGCTTCAAACTCAAGTCGCACTATGGCGGGTCAAGCGATTCCGAGACATGCAAGGCGGTTGAAGGTTGGCTGGACAAGAATTCTGTCCGCAGTGTGAAGTTGGCCGAGGCGATCAAGGCGAAGCAAATCGTGGTGAAGGATATTCGTCCCGACCACTTCGCTGCGTTGAAGAAGTTGGTGGATTTCAAACTCATCGCGAAATCAAAACTTCGCTTTGCGCATGAAGCTTTATTCGGCGTGGGGGCGGGTTGCTTTGAGCAATTGCTCGGTGGCACGACTTGTAAAGTCACCACGCTCAATGGCGCGCACGATCCGCTCTTCGGCGGCATCAACCCGGAGCCCGTCGAAGCCAACTATGGTCGCAGTCAGGCTTTCCTCAAGAAGCATCCACACGATCTTTGCCTTGTCACTGACGGCGATGCCGACCGCGTTGGAGGCATGGATGGACATGGCAAATACCTCACAACACACATTCTGATCTGTCTGTTGCTGCGGCATCTGTTCGTCAATCGCGGGCTGCGTGGCCGTATGGTCAAGGCATTGACCACGACTTCCATGCTGGACAAGATGTGTGAGGCATACGGCATCGAGCTCGTCGAGACGGGCGTCGGTTTCAAATACATCTGCGCCGAGATGCTCAAGGGCAACGTCCTGCTCGGCGCCGAGGAAAGCGGTGGCATCGGTTTCGCTGGACACATACCGGAGCGCGACGGCATCGCCGCCGGTTTGATGTTGCTCGAAATGCTGGCCGTCGAGCGCACCTCGCTCAGTCGTTTGATCGTGCATCTCGAAAAACAATTCGGCCCGCATCGCTACGGTAGGATCGATACGCACTTCCCGTTGGAGAAACGCGGCGCACTGATGGAATTTCTCAAAGCGAATCCGCCCGCCAAATTGCTTCGCTCATCCCTGGCTGACGTGAAATCCTTCGACGGCGTGAAATTCATTTCTGCGGACGGATCGTGGCTGATGCTGCGGGGGTCGGGCACCGAACCCATTCTTCGCATCTACGCCGAATCGCAAAGTGACACCAATGTGCGAAAATTGTTACGTTTTGGTGCAGAATTGACAACGCACGCATTGATTTGAAATAGTCGGATGGTTGGGCACTCGCGCTTCCTGCGATTGCAAACCCCCGCTGGCAAAACGCCTCTGGCACAGCCATAGCTTTCTCGGGCTGTTGCGCGGTGTCTCCCTCAAACCGGAGAACGCTGATGCTCTAAGTTAACCAGTGTGGCAATAACTGAACTATAACTGAACTATAACTAAACCTCGTATATCGTATGAAAAAGACCGCAAAAAAATTCGCCCCCCACGCCGCTGCTCCTGTCGCAGCCAAAACGTCCACTGCCCCCGCTGTAATTGCCCCAATCAAGCCGACTCTCACTGCGGCATCCTCTAAAGTGCCTGTCGCTCCTGTCGCACCCGCACTTGTCAAGAAGCAGGCCGCGGCTGCGGTCGCATTGATCACCATCGAAGCCAAGATTGATGTCGGTTTCGGCAACAAGCTTTTCGTTCGCGGCCAAGGCGCGGGGCTTTCTTGGGATCATGGGGTTCCGCTCGAATGCGTGGATTCTAAGACTTGGTGTTTAAGCGTTCCCGCCACCGACAAATTGCAATTTAAGCTGTTGATCAACGACAGCGAGTGGGCAAAGGGCGAAGACGTGGTGGCTGTTCCCGGCAAGCGCGTGGAAGTCGTTCCAGCGTTTTGATCGGAGCACCGGGCATGCTGCCCGGCCTGATGGACGCGAATTCCAACTCCCCGCAATTTACTCCGCTGCGTAAGTCTTCGCCTTTGCCAGACGCGCGACTTCGGGTGGGAAATGCAGTTTGCCACGACGGTAATCGTCAATCCGCCATTGCAGGAATGTCGAGCACTTTGCCGTCGTGGCTTTGTTGCGTGAAGGCCAGTAACGATCAAAATCGCGTTCAATCTTCCGTAATGCCGCGATGCCTAGCTTCGCGAGACGCTTTGCCTCCTTCGCGTTTCCAGAGGCGAGAGCCTTTTGCCAGAGCATGATGTTGCAGGACTCGGCGGCCATTCGCGCGGCGAGGTCGAGTTCCAGTTTCAGTAGCGTGCCGATATTCGATGAGGGTTTTGCTCTGGCGAGAAGGGCAAGTTGTTTTTCAACTTCAGCCATCGCGGCAAGGATGTTCTTCGTCTTGACCCGCGCGTAATACTTCAGCCCACTGCGACAAAACAACTCGCGCGTTTCCGGTGGGGGCGCGGCGATGACCGCGCCGAACGGCGTGATGTTGGATTCCAAGTAATCAAACTTCCGATGCGCGAAGCCGAGGGCAATGGCGGCCTTGGCCACGTTCTGCGTCGGGTCTTCATAGACATCGCGGCTCAACACGGGCACGAGCAGCTTTTCATCAAACGATTTGCTACACCACGAATGCGCCGCGCCGATTAGGTAAAGCGGCCAGCTCACAGCGAGCGGTTGCGGATGTCCGCCATCGCCCCAATCGGTGTTGAGATAACCCAGTGCTCCGTGCTTGCGGCCTGCCTCGGCAGCGAGGCGCA
The DNA here is from genome assembly GCA_945882065.1 of Akkermansia muciniphila. Classification (GTDB taxonomy): domain Bacteria; phylum Verrucomicrobiota; class Verrucomicrobiia; order Limisphaerales; family JADLHS01; genus JADLHS01. The sequence goes on along the minus strand of CAMCWI010000089.1, from coordinate 4,728 downwards.
GGTTGGCGAATGCCGTTTCGTGGCGACCGAGCAGCGTCATCCAAGTCGCAGTGCCGGGACAGACGTAGAACGGGACTTTGGATTTCGCGAATGTCGCGGCTTCTTTCTCGAACGGGTGCGTCGCTTCATAACCCCAATTCAGTGCGATGAGGTTCTTTGGAAGTTTGCTGATCAGATCCGGGTGATTCAAAATGATGTCGCCCCAGAACATCAAGCGGCGACCGCGCTTCGCGGCTTCACGCTGAATCTGCTTCAGGAAGTCCACATACACGCGGCCTTTCCCGCGTCGGTCGCAAAGCTTCTTGCTCTGGCCGCGACCCAGATCCCACGTTTCATCGCAGCCGACGTTCAGGAACTTGCTGGAGAAGTTCGGCAGCAACTCACCGTAAAGCTCGCGGATGAACTTGATCGTGCCGGGATGATTGGGCGACAGCGTGGTGGGGAAGCGCAGGAAATCGCCGGTCGCACCTTCGTACGGTTCGGAAATCTCCGCGAGTTTCTTGACCTTGGGATGTTCGAGGAGATAGCGCAGGTGGCCGAAAGAGTTTTGATTCGGCACGAGGTCAATGCCGAGTTCACGACAGCGCGCGGCGAGCTTACGGATTTCCGTTGCTGTGAGCGCGCCCCAACTTTGCCAGACGGATTTGTAGTTGCGATAGGCGAACGTGTGTTCGGTGTAGAGCTGAAACTCGTTGATCTTGAAATCCGCCAGCCGCTCGACGAGATCGAGCAACGTCTCCAGCTTCGGCACGCGCCCGCGTGAGACATCGAGCATCACCCCGCGCCTAGCGAAATCCGGCCAGTCGCGAATCTTCAAGTAGGGCAGGCGGCGACCGTATTCGCGGAGGAGTTGTCTGAGTGTTGCGCCCGCCGCCCGCAAACCACCCGTCTCGCGGTATTCGATGCATACGCCGCGCCGGTCAATCGTCAGCGAGTAACCTTCAGTATTATTCGGAGCAGCTTCGCTGCGGACTGCGCTGATTGCTCCAGACGGAGATTCTACCGGCAGTTTGAACGTGCCACGTCCAAGTTTCAGCGAGCGTGGATAGGGAAGGAGATTCAATTTCTGATATAGATATTTGAGGTAACTTGAACCCAGTTTGGCGCTCCATTCGTTATGTTCATTGCTTCAAATGGCTTTCGACTATCAAGCAGGTACAGGAAATGGCAGTGAAAGTGAGAGCCAAACCGAATTCTTAAGTGTGCCGGAAATCCAGCTGACCATTCCGAATCCCGAAAAATGACTGCATCAGAATAACTCCCTAGTTTTGAAACGAGATTCGAAACAGACTGGAAGCCAGCCAGGCTGGATGGGGAAAGCCAAGGCCCATTTGTGCCGAATCGGTCTAAGATGGCCTCTGAGTCCTTACCTATTTTCTCCGCCCCTCCAAGTTCATTTATTATTGCGATGGCTTCAGGCGTTGTCGTTCCAACAGGGCGCATGAACAGATGGGAAACCCAAAAATAAATAAACGCAATTGGGGCTGCAATTAATCCGACTTTAATTGCCGCCTTTATTTTCACTTCGCTATCATCCCGCTGTTGCGCGCAAAGTTGAACAACCCGCCCGCATCCACCACGGGGCGGACGTCGCCCAGCGGTTTGAAATTATTTTTTCGGTGGCAGTTCACGGATGAAAGCCCACGAGACTTCGGCGGTCTGGCCGTTGTCGTAATGGATGTAGAAGCCAGCCTGACACCAATCTTCAACCTCCAAGTGATCGAACTTGGCCTTGGGCGAAATCTTGTTGGCTTTGCGGATGGTGGTGTGTGGTTCGAGAATACAAAGGCCGTCCTCGAACTCCACGTCAAAGGCATCCTCCCAACTCAAATAGCGAACATTTTTCACCTTCGAGAATTTCCCTTTCCCGAACGGAGCTTTGGCATTACGGGCGGTGGTTTTCATAGTCGGCCTTCGCGTTGCAATTCACGTATCAGCGTCAAAACTTTACGCTCTATTTTGGGAATGTCCATCGGTTGCATAGTGGCGAGGTCTATGCGGGTAAGCAGCCGTTCGTTTTTATCGAACACATGAACGTGACGTGGTGAATGATCACCGGATCCACCAGATGAACATGTAACCACCTCGACGAATTTTGCCCATAGCCCAAACTATTTCTGGGCCTCAATCATCCCGCTGTTGCGCGCGAAGTTGAACAACCCGCCTGCATCCACCACGGGACGGACGTCTCCCAGCGGTTTGAATTGATACACCTTGCCCGTGGCTTGCACGGTCACGCTGGCGGCGTCGAGGTCCACGGTCACGACGTCGCCAGTCTTGAGGATGTCGCAGAGGCGGTCGGCGCATTCGCAGGGATAAAGTTCGCCGGTGGCGACGCAGTTGCGGAAAAAGATGCGCGCAAAACTTTCCGCGAGGACGATCTCGCAATTGGCCGAACCCATCGCAATGGGTGCGTGTTCGCGCGAGCTGCCGCAACCAAAATTCTTTCCGGCCACGACGATGGGATAATCGCTGTCGAGCTGGCTTTCCTTGACGTAGCGGGTGGCGTAGAGCGAGGCGGGCAGGCCATCGAGCGCGTAACTGCCGAGCTTCTCGTATTCCTCAGCGATGGTGGGCACGAGGTTCAGGTATTGCGCGGAGATGATCTGGTCGGTGTCAATGTTGTCGCGCACCACATAAACCGGCCCGGTAAAAACAGACTTTGTCATGGCTAAAGTGTGCGGCGGAGCAGGGGAGTTTTCAATCAGATTTCCGCAGACATCCTGCACGCACGCACGGTCTGTGGGCGTGATTAAAGTATAATGCTTTTCGGAAATACTTTTGGAAAATCCCAAAGGAATTCAATTCACCAGCCCAGCGGTTGCGAGGAACGGGTTACCCTGGGTAACGAACACCAATAATCTTCAATCCCAACGCGGTTACATCACTGTTCCGCGCGTCTAACTTCAAATCCTTCAGAGTTGATGGGATACTGGACAGCATTCTCTACCTAGGGGAAAGCGACTCAGCCTGTGCGGTCACTCTGCCGCTTCGTCTTCTTCCTTCAGCGCGATTCCGTATTCGTTGAGCTTGTTGCGGAGCGTTCGAACACTGATGCCGAGTTTACGCGCAGCGTGAGTGCGGTTTCCGCTGCATAATTCAAGCGTCTGGATGATGTGACGCTTCTCAAGATCACCGAGTGACATGATGCCTTCCGCGCCATCTGCTGAGGTGTTGGCAACTCCCGCCATAACGGCGTTTCCGGCGACTGGCGAAGCAGACACGCCTGCTGCGCCGCTGAAACCCAGATGCGCGGGCTGTAATTTTTCTCCATCAGCGCAAAGGATCACCGCGCGTTCGAGTACGTTCTGCAATTCACGCACATTGCCCAATCACTAAAGATCTGCGGTAGCGGGTTTGTCCTCGTCAGCGTATCTGCGGTGGTGGAAAGTGCGCAGTTGGTTGTAAGGCCAATACAGCTAACCCAAAGCAAAGCTTTGAAGTAAGTTCGTTTTATGGGGCACATTGTAGCAATCATCGTAGGAGTAGCGCGCACTTGTAAAGAGAATCAAATTTGGAAGAAGTACGAAGGATGTCAGGAATTAGAGGATAGAAATTTGGAGTTAGGAGATGGGAGTTGAGGCCTTGAGATCGAAGGTCGGCATTATAGAATCATGGACTAAGCCTGCCAAATAAGTTATTGGAAAGGCTCATGCGAATACTCGTGTTCTTGTTAGTGGCGACTTTGCTGATCCACGGTGCGGTCGCGTCTGAATTGAATTGGCCGCAGCTTCGTGGACCTCGCGGTGATGGAACTTCGTTGGCCAAGAATGTGCCGACCCACTGGAGCGAAACCAACAACATCGTCTGGAAGGCGGAGATCCCTGGTCGCGGAAGGTCGTCGCCGGTGATCCTCGGCGACCGGATATGGATGACGCTCGCCGTGGAGACGGGAGTCGTGCGGCAACGCATCGGCAACGACGACATGCAAACAGCAGAGCATGTCTCGCTGGAAGTGGTGTGTCTCGACCGGGCAAACGGCAAAATTCTCTGGCGCACAAAGCTGTTCGACGTGGTCAAGCCCGACCCGGTGCATTGGCTGAACAGTTGGGCCACGCCGACGCCCGTCGTTGAATCAGGACGAATCTACTGCGACTTCGGAACATTCGGGACGGCGTGCGTGAACTCCAAGACGGGCGATATCAACTGGAAAACGCGACTCCCGTCGGATCATCAAGTCGGGCCAGGAAGTTCGCCAGTAATCTACAAGAAGCTGCTGATATTGGTGCGCGATGGTCGCGAGGCTCAATACCTCGCGGCATTGGACACCAAATCCGGCAAGCAGGTCTGGCGGACGGATCGTCCTCCCATTGATGCCGGGCCGAACCTCAAGAAATCGTTCGTCACCCCGCTAATGGTCAAGGTCGGGAAACAAACCCAACTGGTTTCACCGGGCGCGCACTGGGTTGTTTCTTACGAACCTGCCACCGGCAAGGAAATCTGGCGTGCGCGACATGGCGTGGGATTTTCGATCGGCTCATGTCCGGTGTTCGGTCACGGCATGGCGTACTTCAGCACGGGTTGCATGAAGCCCCAGATGTGGGCGGTTCGCGCGGATGGGGCAGGGGATGTGACAGCCACTCATGCAGCATGGCAGGTAACTCGCCAAGTGCCGGTGATGTCGTCCCCAATTTTGAATGGCAACGAACTGTTTTGGACGTCCGATGACGGCATGGCGAACTGCGTGAACGCCAAGACCGGCGACGTGATTTGGCAGGAGCGGATGAA
>CAMCWI010000088.1 GCA_945882065.1 Akkermansia muciniphila | reverse complement strand
GCCATCGCCGAGTTGGCTGAGCGTCGGAAACAATGACTCGCACCGCTGTCATCAATGTCGTGGGGTTGTCCGAGTCTTTGCTTGGGCCGCATACGCCGTGCATCAATGCTTTTCGCACGACGGGCGCGTTGAGCCGCATTGAGCCAGCGTTTCCTGCAGTCACTTGCACAGCGCAGTCCACTTACCTGACCGGACTCACTCCGGCGCAGCACGGCATTGTCGGCAACGGCTGGTATAACCGTGAACTCGCGGAGGTTCAGTTCTGGAAACAATCCAACCACGTCGTCGCCGGAAAAAAGATTTGGGAGACGTTGCGCGAGGCTGATCCCAAGTTCACCTGCGCGAAAATGTTTTGGTGGTACAACATGTATTCCGGCGCGGACTGGTCCATCACGCCGCGTCCGATGTATCCGGCGGATGGGCGGAAGTTTTTCGACATTTACGCATGGCCTTACTCGATTCGTGCGGAAATCAAACATGACCTCGGGGAGTTTCCGTTCCCTGCTTTTTGGGGTCCTGCGGCGGGCGTGGACTCGTCACGGTTTGCGGCAGATGCGGTGTCGAAGTGGATTGCAGAGTCCGCGAAGTGGATTGAGCGTAAACACGCGCCGACGCTGAATCTGATTTACCTGCCGCATCTGGATTACAATCTCCAACGCTTCGGGCCTTGCGTTGAAGGTAGGGCGGGCAGTCCTCTGCCCGCCGTCGGCGCGCACGGAGTGTCGCGCCCTACCAATCCCATCATCGCAGACGACTTGCGACGCATTGACGCCATCGTCGGCGACCTGATTGATTTCTTCGCGAAGCAATCTGTGCAAGTGGTGTTGCTCTCGGAATACGGCATCAGCGCGGTGGATACGCCGGTGCATTTGAACAGGCTTTTTCGAGAGCGCGGCTGGTTGACAATCAAAGAGGAATTCGGATTGGAACTGCTCGACTGTGGCGCGAGCCGGGTGTTTGCCGTGGCGGATCATCAGGTGGCGCACGTTTACGTGAACGACCGCTCGCTGGAGAGTTCGGTGCGCTCGTTGTTGGAAAAACAAAACGGCGTCGCGGAAGTCTGGGGTGCAGCGGAGAAAAAACTTCACGGACTTGACCATCCACGCGCGGGCGATTTGATCGTCGTGGCGGAGGAGCGCGCTTGGTTCACCTATTACTATTGGCTGGACGACAAACGAGCGCCGGACTTTGCCCGCACGGTGGACATTCATCGCAAACCGGGTTACGACCCCGTTGAACTTTTCCTCGATCCCGCAATCCCGTTGGTCAAGGCCAAGATCGCCTGGCGGTTGTTGCAGAAGAAACTCGGTTTCCGCATGTTGATGGACTTGATTCCGCTGGATGCTTCCTTGGTGAAAGGCTCGCATGGTCGCAAGCCAGCTAATCAACAGGAGTGGCCGGTGTTGATGACATCACGTCCGAACCTGTCGTCGCGGCCAATGATCAACTCCACGGAGGTGTTTCATCTTCTTTGCGGATTACTGCGGCAGGAGTGAACCAGAATGACCTCCTCACGTCGGCTGCTACGCGGATTTACCGGCGCGCACGACAGTAGCGGAGCGTTTCCTCCGTCGCGCTCGTATCCGTGAACTGGAGCGGTTGATTCGTCGCCGTCAGATTGGCAAGCGGTTGCCAGGTGGTCAGGTTGGTGGAGGTTTCCAGCCGGAAGCTGTCGCCGAGCGCGCTGTTGAGGGTGAGCGCGACGTGGCCGTTGGGTTGGCGAGTGATGGCGGTGAATTGAATCGGCGGCGCGAGGTTTTCCACACGGACGTTGTCGAAGAGCACAAAGGAGTCGCGCGCGGGCGCGGCGATGGAGGGGAACACATCCATCAGGCCGAGCATGATGTTGCCGCTGGCGAAGGCGGAGGTGTTGGTGCGTAACGCGATGACCGTGCCGTCCATCAGCCAGACGATGATGTTGTTGGTCTGGCGCAACTCAACTTCCACCCAGTTCTTGCCGGGCGCACCTGCGGTTTCAAAGCGTGGCGATGGAAACAGGGGTTGAAACGCGGCCTGTGTGTTGTTCGTGCCGATCAAACCGCTCGTGGCACTGCCGGTGAAATCGGTTTGCGTTCCGGCGAGGTTGCCGACGTAGGAGCGATAATCACGGCTGTCGCCACCTTCACCCGCAGCGGCGAACCAGAGTCCATCGCTAGCAGGCACGGTTGTCGCAGGCCAATTCACATTCGTGCCGAGATGGTTGATGCCGAACAAGCCGTGCTGCGTGCTGCCCGCGACGCCTGAACCCACACCGCCCGCGTTGCCGGGATAATTGATCCAGAGATCGAACTTGAGCGCGAAGTTGCCGGTGACAGAAAAGTTTTTCGGATAAAGGTTCACGGCGGCGTTGGTGGCGATGGCGTCGCGATTGACGGCGAGTCGGACGCCGCGCGTGGTGGCGTCGAGTGAGTTGGGCGCGGGAGGAATCAGCGCGGTCACGTCGTTGAACGTGTAGGGAATCAAGCCGTAATCGAACGCGAAATCCACGGTGTAATCCGGCGTGTTGTTGGCCGCGCCCCAGAACACGTTCCAGTTCGCCGCGCTGTTGGTGTTGAAATCGTCGCTGAACAGCAGCGGGAAATCGGAGGACTTCACGCGCACCACGGCGACTCTGTTTGTGGCGGAGCCAGCGGCGTTCGTGACGACGACGGAATAACTTCCGGCATTGCCGGCGGAGAGATTGGTGAGCGAGAGCGTGGAGTTGGTGGCCCTGGCGAGGTTCGCACCGTTAAGTCGCCATTGATAGCCAAGCGGTGCATCGCCGAGGGCGAGTGCGTTGAGCGTGAGGTTTGTTCCGGGCAAGGCAGATTGGCTACGCGGATGCGTCATCACCGTGGGCGCGAGCGGTGCGACGGTGTAACGCGGCAGGGGAATTGTGCCATTCGTCGAGCCTTCGCTTGCGCCGTCGTCGCTGAGCAGGGAGGAAAGCGTGGCGGTGGTCAAGACCTTGGTGACGGTGTTTGGGTTGCCGTCCACCGTGAGATTCATTTGCACGAAACGGATGCCGTGCGAGTAATCAGCGTAGGTTTCTTCGTGGCCGTTGTAGATTGGTTGAATGGGCGAGCCGCTGGGGTAATGCCAGCCGTAGATCACGACGGGTTTAGTAATGGCCGTTGCAAAGTTTGTGTAGATATGCGTGGAGATGATGACGTCTTTCTTGTCGCCGCCGACGAGTGCGCCGAGCGGCTGGGTGTTGTTGTTGGTGGCGTTGCGTTGGGTGTGAACGGCGGCGTTGTGTTGCGCGAAGTAGGGCACGGTGATCATGTCCGGATCAGCGGGAATGGTCGAGGGCGAGAGTTTCACGGCGGCGTTGGTCCAGATTTGGTTGACCATCCTGCGCGTTGGGAGCGAATAGCGAAGTCGGTCACAAAGCCGTTGCGCGAGCAGCGGTGTCATGGGTTCGAGGAAGTAATCGAGATCTGAACCGATGGCCACGTAGTCGGGCGTGACGTAATAGGTCACGGTGTGACTAGGCGCGCTGACGCTGATGGGTTTCAGAGTGCGCAACCAGTTCGGGACATTCCCGCTGATGATCTGCGCGTAAATCCAGTTCTCACGTTCGACGCGCGGGAGCGAGGTGATGATGTTGGTGAACCGTGTGCCGTCGGGCGCGTTGGCTGGGCGCGCGGGAAGATTCAAGGTCTGGCCACTGACAGGCAACAGCGCAAGGATGACAAACAAGATTGGAATTGGGCGATAGAACACGTTTCAAATCTCCAACTATCCATGACACGAAATCCTAGAAATGCGAGCCGGGATTTTTCAGGTTCAGGAACGGGCTGGGAATTTAAGAGCCTGACTGAAAACCCTCCGGGCGGCAGGTCTTTTGGCTTTGGCCTTCGTTATCGCACGCGTCACAGCCCGCTCCGGGGATGCTCCGCCCGCTACACCTCGCCCAGTTTTCAGTCAGGTTAAGCTCGGCTTCGATGATCCGAACCTGCGTCGGGTTGGAAATTCACGTTTGCGTTGATTTCTGCTTTCTCACATAGTTTCGCCAGTATTGACATGAAAGTTTTTATAGACGGAAAATTTTACGACGAGAGCAAAGCCAAAGTGTCCGTGTTCGATCATGGATTGCTGTATGGCGACGGAGTTTTTGAAGGCATCCGTGCTTACAATGGTCGCGTGTTCAAACTCAAGGAACACATTGACCGCTTGTTCTACTCGGCCAAGGCGATCTTGATGACGCTGCCGATGTCGCACGCGGAGTTGATGAAGGCGACCGTAGATACAATCCGGAAGAATAAATTGCGCGATGGCTATGTGCGGCTCGTGGTGACGCGCGGCGTGGGAACTCTGGGGTTGAACCCGCGTAGTTGCAAAAATCCGTCCGTCATCATCATTGCGGGAAAGATTCAGGTTTATCCGCCGGAGCTTTATGCGAAAGGCATGGACATCGTGACCGTGCCGACGACGCGCAATCTGCACAGCGCGGTGAACCCCGCGATCAAGTCGCTCAACTATCTCAATAACATCCTCGCGAAGATCGAAGCGAACAACGCTGGCGTGGAGGAAGCCGTGATGTTGAACGCGGAAGGATTCGTGGCTGAATGCACGGCGGATAATTTGTTCATCATCAAGAATGGCGAGTTGCTCACGCCGCCGAATTCGGCTGGTGCGTTATATGGAATCACGCGCGGCACGGTGATGGATTTAGCCGCGCAATCAGGCATCAAGGTTTCCGAACCAAACCTGACGCGCTATGATTTGTTCAATGCGGACGAATGTTTTCTCACTGGTACGGGCGCGGAGATCATGCCTGTGGTCAAGATTGATGGCCGTGTGATCGGCAGCGGCAAGCCGGGTTTGCTCACGCGCAAGTTGGTGGAGAAATACCACGCCTTGACGAACTCGTCGGGCGAGCCGATATAACTTTAAGATTATGCTGTGCTGCATCTGCAAAGAAAAAAACGCCACGGTGCATCTCACCCAGATTCAAGGTGAGAAAATGCAAAAGGTGGACTTGTGCGAAGAGTGCGCCAAGACGAAGGGCGTGAACGACCAGACAGGATTCTCGCTTGCGGACTTGCTGCTCGGTTTGGGCGCGTCGCAGGAACTGGAGCAGTCGGTCGGAGGTGCGGATGCTAAATGTGTGCAATGCGGATTCACTCATACGGACTTCAAAAAATCCGGGCGGCTTGGTTGCTCGGAATGTTATGTGACGTTTGCGGAAGGCTTGGGCGGGTTGCTCAAGTCCATGCACAAAGGCACGAAGCACGTCGGCAAGGTGCCGGAAAGTCTTCGCACCAAGCGCGACATGACGGAGCAGTTGACGGCGTTGCAGAAGAAGTTGAACAAAGCCATCGCGTCCGAGAATTTTGAGGCGGCGGCACAGTTGCGCGATGAGATCAAACAAGTGAACGTGCAGTTCACCGCAGCCGTGGTTTAACATTATGAATCTCGACGACTTTCTAGTTTCCGCAGCCGACAGCGCGCACCGCAAGGGGCCGAATGATCGCATTGTCATGTCGAGTCGCGTGCGGTTGGCGCGCAACATCAAGGACGGCGCGTTTCCGGGTTGGGCGAAGAAGCCCGAGCGTGTGCGCGTGTTGGAAGTCATCCGACCAGCCGTAGAGAGTTTGCCCGAGATGAAGGGCGCGTTCTCTGAGACGATGGATAATCTCAGCGCGCTCGATAAGCAGATTTTGGTGGAGCGTCATCTTGTAAGTCGCGAACACGCGGCGAAGAGCGCGGGGAGCGGCTTGGTCATCAACACCGACGAAACACTTTCGGTAATGATCAACGAGGAAGATCATTTGCGGATACAAGCGCTGCGTCCGGGATTGCAGATCCGGCAGGCGTGGCAGGCGATTGATCGGTTGGACTCGGAGCTTGAGCGCAAGTTGACTTACGCGTTCAGCAACGAGCTTGGTTATCTCACTGCTTGTCCCACGAATCTCGGCACGGGCATCCGCGTGAGCGCGATGTTGCATCTGCCGGGACTGGTTCTCGGCGAACAGATCAACCCGATCATTCAATCGGTGAACAAGCTGGGGCTGGCGGTGCGCGGACTTTACGGCGAGGGCACAGAGGCTTTGGGCAATGTCTTTCAAGTGTCCAATCAGATGACGTTGGGGGAAGCGGAGACGAGCATCGTCGAACGATTGGAAAAGGTTTTGGCGCAGATCATCGAGCACGAGGAGAACGCGCGTGCCTCGTTGTTGGAGAAGAAACCCAAGATGATCTACAACCACATCGGTCGTGCGTATGGCATTCTGGCGAACTCGCATAGCATTTCCTCGAAGGAAACGATGAATTTGTTGTCGCTGTTGCGGCTAGGCGTGGAGGTTGGGTTGTTTCCCAAGACAGATGGCTCACTCGTGGACGAATTGTTCATCCTCACGCAACCGGCTCATTTGCAGAAGAACCACTCGGAAAAGCTGTCCGCCGAGGAACGCGACCTGCTCCGAGCGGACATGTTGCGCGAGAGATTGAAGCCCGTCAGCCGCCCGGTCGCCAAGCCGGGAGGTTCAGCCGCGCCCGGAATGGACAAGTCGGATAAATCGTAGCAACTTGCATCACAAATTATGAGCGATGAAGCCATGAACAATTTCACGCCGCGCGCCCAGCAAGTGCTGGCACTCGCGCGCAAGGAAGCCGACCGCTTCAACCATAACTTCGTCGGCACCGAGCATCTCCTGCTTGGACTGATCAAGTTGGGGCAGGGCGTCGCGGTCAACGTCCTTCAAAAGATGGGACTCGATCTCGAAACCGTCCGCATGGAAGTCGAGAAACAGGTCGGCACCGGCCCCGATCAGAAGATGATCGGTAACATCCCTTACACGCCACGCGTGAAAAAAGTTCTCGCGCTCGCGTCGAAGGAAGCCAAGGCGCTCAATCATACTTACGTCGGCACGGAGCATATTCTCCTCGGCCTGCTCCGCGAGGGCGACGGTGTGGCGGCGCGCGTTCTCAAAAACCTCGAAGTGGACATTGAGTTGACACGGCAGGAAATATTGAAGGAACTCGATCCGAATTTCGCCGCGCACGAAGAACAGGCTACCAGCGACAATCCCGACAAACCCGCCGCTGCCGCTGGCGCGGAAAAAAAAGGCGAAGTCAAAACGCCCGCACTCAAGGCGTTTGGCCGTGACCTCACCGAGATTGCGCGCAAGGGCGACATGGACCCGGTGATTGGTCGTAAGAACGAGATCGAACGCGTCATCCAGATTCTCTGCCGTCGCACAAAGAACAATCCTGTGCTGCTTGGCGAAGCTGGCGTTGGCAAAACAGCCATCGTGGAAGGACTCGCGCAGGAAATCGCCAAGGGCAATGTTCCCGAACTGCTCCGTGAGAAGCGCGTCATCACACTCGATCTGGCGTTGATGGTCGCAGGTACGAAGTATCGCGGCCAGTTTGAGGAGCGAATAAAGGCGGTGATGGATGAGATTCGTCGCGCCAAGAACATCATTATCTTCATTGACGAGTTGCACACCATCGTCGGCGCGGGTTCGGCGGAAGGCACGATGGACGCCAGCAACATCATCAAGCCCGCGCTCAGTCGCGGTGAGATGCAATGCGTCGGCGCAACCACGCTCAACGAGTATCGCAAATACATCGAGAAGGATGCTGCGCTTGAACGTCGTTTCCAATCAGTGCGAGTCGAAGCACCTTCGATAGATGACGCGATTGAAATTTTGAAGGGACTCCGCCCAAAATACGAAGATCATCACAAGGCGGAGTTCACCGACGAGGCGGTTACTGCGGCGGTCAAACTTTCGGATCGTTACATCACGGATCGTTTTCTGCCGGACAAGGCGATTGATCTCATGGATGAAGCCGGTTCGCGCGCGCGCATCAGCACCATGACACGTCCGCCGGAAGTCAAAGACATCGAGGTCGAGATCGAAGAAATCAAGGGCAAGAAGGAGAAGGCGATCAAGAATCAAGATTTCGAGGGCGCGGCCAACATGCGCGACAGGGAAAAACAGACGAAGGAGAAACTTGAGAAGATCATGACCGAGTGGCGCACGGCTCGAGAAGAAAAGCGCGTGGTCGTCGGCGAGGAGGATATTCTCACGGTGGTTTCCAAGTGGACGGGTATTCCGCTCCAGCGCATGGGTCAGGATGAGATGGCACGTTTGCTGGCTGTCGAAGGCGAGATGTCGAAAGTCGTCGTCGGTCAGAAGGAAGGCGTCTCAGCGATCTGCAAAGCACTGCGCCGTTCGCGCGCCGATCTGAAAGACCCGCGCCGTCCGATCGGAACATTCTTGCTGCTCGGCCCGACAGGTGTGGGTAAAACACTTTTGGCCAAGACGCTCGCGGAAAACATGTTTGGCGACTCGAAGTCGTTAATCCAACTCGACATGAGCGAGTACATGGAAAAGTTCAACGTGTCGCGGCTTGTCGGTTCTCCTCCGGGATATATTGGTCACGAAGAAGGCGGCCAGTTGACGGAAGCAGTCCGTCGCAAGCCTTACTCGGTGGTGTTGTTCGACGAGATCGAAAAGGCACATCCCGATGTCTGGAACATGCTGTTGCAGATTCTTGAGGAAGGAAAATTGACCGATAGCATGGGCCGCGTGGTGAATTTCCGAAACACGATCATCCTGATGACGTCGAACGTCGGCTCGGACACGATCAAGCGCGGATCCACGCTGGGTTTCTCCACGATCTCAGATGAGTCCAGCTATGAAAAGATGCGAGAACGCACCATGGAAGAGGCGAAGAAAACATTCCGTCCGGAGTTCTTGAATCGTTTGGATGATGCAATCGTTTTCCGCACGATGACCAAGCCGGACTTGATCCAGATTCTTGATTTGGAAATCGCGAAGGTTGTGAATCGTTTGAAAGGAAAGAATCTCAAGCTGGAGCTCGACGAAGCCGCGAAGGACTTGCTTGTGGAGAAAGGCTATGACCCACAATACGGTGCGCGTCCGATGCGTCGCGCAGTGGAACGCTACCTCGAAGACCCGCTGGCCGAGGAAATTCTCCGTGGGCATCTGCACGAAGTTGAGCCGATCCGCGTCAGCAGCGACAAGGTGAAGCTTACGTTCACTCAGAGCGCGCCTGCTGCCGGGGCACTGTCGAGCTAGTCAACTGATCTTGTTTTCAAACGCCAGTCCGCGTTCTGCGGCTGGCGTTTTTTTGCCGCGAAATGAGGATTTACGATAATGGAACTGGCGGCGGGAAAGCCTCGGAATCCGCAGTCTGGAAAGACTGACTTGCGCGGTGTCTGGCGATTGGCGCACGTTTCGCATTTGCTTCTGCTTCCGCCTGAATCAAACTCCCACGCATGTTGAAACTCTGTGTGAACATTGATCATGTGGCGACTCTTCGTGAGGCGCGCTATCGCGGGCTGACTCACGGCGAGCCTTGCCCCGTGGAGGCGGCGCGCATCTGCGAAGCCGCAGGAGCGCACGGCATCACGGCGCATCTGCGCGAGGATCGGCGGCACATTCAAGACCACGACATCTGGCGATTGCGCGAGGTGGTGAAGACGCGACTGAACTTTGAGATGGCCAACTCACCCGAGATTATCGCCATCGCGCTCAAACTAAAACCAGAGATCGTTTGTCTCGTGCCGGAGCGGCGACAGGAAGTCACGACGGAAGGCGGACTCGACGTGGTGGGCAACGAAAACTCTTTGACCGAAACCCGGAAGCGGATGAATGACGCGGGGATTGAAGTCAGCCTCTTCATCGCACCCGATCTGAAACAGATCGAGGCTTCATCGCGCACTGGCGCGCAGTTCATCGAGCTGCACACCGGGCAATTTGCGGAGCACTTCGCGGACGCCGCCAAGCGTGAGAGTGAATTGCAGCGATTGATTGCTGGCGCGAAGCTGGCGCAATCGTTGGGGTTGCAGGTCAACGCTGGGCACGGGTTGAACTACGAGAATCTCGCTGCGTTGAATCGCGTGCCGCATCTGGTGGAGTTGAACATCGGTCACAGCATCGTGAGCCGGGCGATGTTCACGGGATTGAGCGCAGCGGTGACAGAGTTGTTGGGGCTGATGAAGAGCTACGGTGGGTGACTGATTTATCTCCCTATTTCACAGGCACAGAACACACGCTTACAAACCAAACTGAACTTGTGTCAAAAGTAAGGAGTGACCCCTTTCCGGATTTTCCGCAAATACGGTTATCCTCCGGATAAACAGGAAAAGGCGACGCAAACAGTTTTGGAACAGGCGAAGCTGCTTTGTGCAGAGTGGGCGAGATAGTTCAGTGCGATAAGCAGCGGTGTTTGAACTTTGATTGCGGCTTCCAGCACGCGCGGCAATGTTTTGTTCAAAACATTTGTTCAACTGTTCGCGCCGGGCATGGCCAGACAGATGGCGGCGCACACGGAGTGACACGCCCTACCTTTAATCACACCCTTCGCAGTGCAAGTGTCTTCAGGTTGGACTCGAATCAAGGCCGGGCTGGGACAAGAAGCGCGTGTGGCCGTAGTCGCAGGTCGGATGTCCGAAGTCGGATGCAGGGGAATGGGACGCGGTGAGCAATCCGCTTGCTGCGTTTGATGGGTTTGGCTAGGGTGCGGGCATTATGGAAAGCAACACACCGCCCATTCCCGGAACGCCTCCGCCTTTTCACATTCCTCCACCCGTCATCACCGCGCCGCCGCCCACGCGCGTGCCACGGCGCTGGGGTTGGATCATTGTCTCCAGCATCCTGTTTGTGATGCTCGCGTTTAGCGTGTTGATGAACATCGGCAGCGTGTTCAGCGGCATGGGAAACGTCACCAGTAGTCATCATGGTGTCGGGCCGCGTTTGGACGAAGTGACGGTGGAAGATCACAGTGGCTCGGACAAGATCGCGGTGATCCCCATCGAAGGAATAATCAGCAGCCGCATGGCGGATCGCGGTGGATTCAACATGGTGGACATCGTGAAGGCGCAATTGAAGCGGGCTGATGAGGATGATGATGTGAAGGGCGTGATCTTGCGGGTGGATTCTCCCGGCGGCGAGGTGTTGGCGTCGGATGACATCGCGAATCTGTTGCGCGAGTTTCAGGAAGACTCCGGCAAACCAATCGTTGTCTCGATGGGTTCGCTGGCGGCTTCCGGTGGTTACTATGTGGCCGCGCCGTGCGAATGGATCGTGGCAAATGAACTCACAATCACCGGTAGCATCGGCGTGATCATGCACGGTTATAATTATCGCGGACTGATGGACAAGATCGGTTTGAAGCCAGACGTGTATAAGAGCGGAAAGTTCAAAGATATGCTCAGTGGTGATCGGTTGCAGAGCGAAGTTCCTCCCGAAGAACGCGCGATGGTGCAGAAGTTGATTGATGAGACTTATGCGAAATTCAAGAGCGTGGTGGGCGAGGGACGTAATGCTGCGAATGACATGAACAAGGATGGTCGCGCGCTCGTGAGTGATTGGGCGAGTTACGCGGATGGTCGCGTGTTCTCCGGCAAGGAGGCGAGGGAACTTGGTTTCGTAGATGAACTCGGCGGGTTTGATACGGCGGTGAAACGCACGTTGAAACTGGCCAAGGTGAAAGGCGAGGCGAGCATCATCGAGTACCGGCAGCGGATGGATTTCGCGGACTTGTTCAGCATCTGGGGCAAGAGCGAGGCGCAAGTGGTGAAGGTGGACATCGGCATGGATGCACCCAAGCTCGAAGCGGGTCGCATGTATTTCATCATGTCAACCTATCTGCACTGACGCATGAAAGGAGTCACGGTCATCACGCATCCGTTGGTGCAGCACAACCTCACGCGCTTGCGCGATGAGCAAACCCAGCCGCAGGAATTTCGTCGCGTGTTGAGCGAGGTGGCGGCGTTGATGATCTACGAGGCTACGAGGACGTTCGCCACGGAAACAGTTTGCGTGCGCACGCCGCTGGCGAAGACGACGGGAAAACGATTGAGCCGCGAAGTGGTCCTTGTGCCAGTGTTGCGCGCCGGGCTTGGCATGTTGGATTCCATTCTGCAATTGATTCCAAAAGCGCGCGTGGGCTTTATCGGTTTGAAGCGGCAGGAGGAAACTCTGGCCGCGCAATTCTATCACAAGAGTCTGCCGAAGGATTTGCGGAAGCGCGAAGTCATCCTGATTGATCCGATGTTGGCGACGGGCGGAAGCACGGTGGCTGCGATGCGTTTGCTGGAGGAACTCGGCGCGCATGATGTGAGGCTCGTGAATCTCGTCGCATCGCCCGAAGGCATCCGCCATGTGCGGAAGCATTGTCCGACGATCCAAATCTTCACAGCGGCGATTGATGCGAAGTTGAACGAGCGCGGCTTCATCGTGCCCGGTCTGGGTGACGCAGGCGACCGGCTGTTCGGTGTTTGAATTCAGAAGAGTAGTCCCTCAAACGAAACGTCCATGAGCAAATCCGAAAATCTATTGATGCTGGCTGACAGCGAGCATGACGCGAACATGCTATATGCCGTCGGCATGTTTGTGCCTGATCCGTTCATCTATCTGCGTCTTGGCGGGCGACCTTACATCGTGTTGAGCGATCTGGAGATTGACCGCGCGCCGCGTTCCGCGCCGCATTGCCGGGCGTTGGCGTTGAGCAAATATCAGGAGAGTTTGCGTAAGCAAGGCGTGAAATCGCCGGGACACGCGCATGTCATCGCCGCGATCTTGCGTGAGAAGAAAATCCGTAGTGTCGTCGTGCCGCCGAACTTTCCGTTTGGTGTGGCGGGCGAACTGAAGAAGCTGGGCGTCCGGCTGACGACTACGAAGGGAAACTTCTTTCCTGAGCGTGAAATCAAAGACGCTTCAGAAGTGAAGAAGATCAGTGCGGCGTTGATGATGGCGGAAGTCGGGATGTCGGAGGCGATGCAGGTGTTGCGTGCGTCGAAGATCGGGCGCGACCGCCGGCTCATGTTCCACAATGTCGCGCTCACATCCGAGAAGCTTCGCGCGGTGATTGATTGCGCCATTCTGCAAGCCAGCGGACTTCCGGCGAACACAATCGTCGCAGGTGGCATCCAGGGTTGCGATCCGCACGAGCGCGGCTTCGGGCCGTTGCGCGCCAACGAGCCGATCATCATTGATATTTTCCCGCGCTCCGCCAAGACGGGTTACTTCGGAGACATCACGCGCACGGTGGTGCGCGGTAAGGCGAGCGAAGGCGTGCGGCGATTGTATGAAACGGTGTTCAAAGGGCAGGGGATTGGTTTCAAGAAAGTCCGCGCGGGAGTGTCAACGAATGAAGTGCATCACGGCATCACCGGTTATTTTGAGTCGCAAGGTTACAAGACCGGACGTCGTAACGGACGCATGGAAGGATTTTTTCACGGCACGGGACACGGGCTTGGCTTGGACATCCACGAGTCCCCGCGCATGGGACAATTCTCCTCGGGCAAGCTGGTGACGGGTCAAGTGGTCACGGTGGAGCCGGGGCTTTACTATCCGGGACTCGGCGGCGTGCGGTTGGAAGATGTGGCGTTGGTCACGCAGAACGGTGCCCGCAATCTGACGCGGTTTGAGAAGCAACTCGAGATTTGAACCGCTGGCGGGATATTCATTGTGTAACGTGCGGTCTTGCTGACTCGACAGGAAGCGGCGCAGAATTGCCGTGAAGCGCATCTGCTGCCCCTAGAGTGCCGAACTCTGACAATCTAGGCATATATTTCTCGCATAAACGCGCCGGATCGGAGGGCGAGTATTAATTCCTCGGCGTCCGAACTTAGATGCGTTCGCCCTGCAACTCGGCGGGTGAAGAATAGACACGCCTCGTTTGGCGCAGTTAAACTGAGGCCATCGAACAACCGACCAATCCACTGACTCCATGTTGAATCGCGCACATTTTGTTTTTTGCAGAAGTATGATCTCTATTCTCGCCTTGTTGGTTTTGAGCTCGACGTTGTCGCTTCAAGCCAAGATCGCCGACGAGAATCATTCGGTCCAATCTGTCCGAATCCGTTTCGTGGATAGCGCGACGGGTTACGCGGCGAAGCCGAAGTCCGTCGAGACGACACCGGCGACTGGCGATCTTGAGTCGCGCCGTGTGAGGCGCAACGGAGTCAAACGCGGCGGCCACACCACGCTGACGTTGGATCAGGGGCCACACACGATCCAAGTCGTCTCGCCCGGCTACCAACCGATGTCCGGGGAGTTCGTCGTGTTGCCGGACAATCCTTACAACATCGTTTTCCAACTCGATCCTATCGAGCCGCCGCGCGAACTCCAGTCGGAGACTGTCGCGGCATTGCATCGCTTGAATGAAACGGTATTCGTCGGCTTTCTCGTGGACGAAGATTCAGGCGAGCCTCTCGCTGATGCTTTCGTGCGAGCAGAACCGAGCGGGAATGAAACTCGCACCGACGCTCGCGGCTACTTCCAGATTTACGTGCCGGTGCAGACGTTGAGTGAAGCAACGACCACTCCGGCGAAATTGATTTTCGCGGAGCCGGGATTTCGCACGGAGGAACGTTGCTATCT
>CAMCWI010000087.1 GCA_945882065.1 Akkermansia muciniphila | reverse complement strand
TTCCATCAGTCGCAACGGCGTACTCACCAGTCCGCTGCTCGTCACGCTGGAGACCACGCTGGATGGACTTGATCTGCCCGCGTCCGCCACCATTCCCGCTGGTGCGAGTTCCACAAATTTCTACGTGGCCGTGTTGAACAATCTGATCGCCGATGATTCTGCCACGGGAACTGTCACCGCGCAGGCCGCCGGGTTCGCCGCCGCCATCGTGCCGTTGACCATCACGGACAATGACACCGCCGCGCTGACGATTTCTCTTTCCACGAACCGCGTGCCTGAAAGCGGCCCGGTCATCACCGCCACGGTCACGCGCAACGCCAACTTCGCGAGTGCGCTCACCGTCGCGCTCGTCAGTGATACGCCCACGGCGGCGACCGCGCCAGCGAACGTCATCATTCCTGCCAATGCCAACAGCACGAACTTCACAGTGACCCCGGTGGCGGATGGAATCCTCTCCGGCACACGCCAATCCCATGTGACCGCGACGGCGGCTGGGTTCAATCCCGGATCCGCCACGATCGAAGTGTTGAACACGGATCAAGTGGAACTCAGCCTCGCGTTGCGGGACGCCGTGGTGACGGAAGGCGAGGGCAACGCGGCGACCATCGGGACTGTTTCTCGCGCCACCGTGACGACGAGCGCGCAGAATGTTCAGATCGCAGTCACCGGCACCACGCTGCTGACGGTGCCGACGCAGGTGACAATTCCCGCCAGTGCAGACTCGGTGAATTTCAACATCAACGTCGGCAGCGATGGCGCGGTGACCGGCAATCAAAACGCGAGCATCACGGCGCGTCCGTTGAATCTGACGGGCGCATCCGAAGGCAACGGAGCAGATGTGCAATCGCTGCTGATCGTGGACACGAACAATCCCACGCTGACGTTGCGTCTCGCGGCGAGCACCATCGCTAAGGGCAGCAACACTCTGGCGACCCTGACGCGAAACACGCCTGCGACCAATGCCGTCACGGTGACTCTGCTTGCGACGCCCGGCACGGCGGTGACGATTCCAGCGAGTGTGAACCTTGGGTTGAATCAAACGAGCGTGACGTTCACGGTCACCGGCGAGTTGGATGGTTTGCAGACGGGAAACAAAACCGTGACGCTCGCCGGAAGTGCTGCCGGATTCAACACCGCCGCCACCACCTTGATTGTCTCCGATATTTATCTGCCCGACCTCGTTCCCACGGCCATCGGCGCCGCCACCAATGCGCTCACGGGTCAGCAGATCAGTGTGAGTTGGGTGATGGCCAACAACGGACTTGGCGCGACGACGAATCAGCTTTGGTATGACTACGTCTATCTCGCCACGGACAGTCTCGCGCAAAACACCTCTCTTGTTGGCGTGAGTCTGCGACCCGCTTCGATTGCAGCGGGACTGGCTGTCGGCGCGAGCTACACCAATCAAGCCAGCTTCTATCTGCCGGAAGTTCCGGGACGTTACTGGATCATGGTCGTCGCGAACGGCAACAACACGCTCGCGGAACTCTCCACGCTCAACAACGCCGCCCTCGCGTCGCTGCCGATGGATGTGAATCCCGCGTATCGCGGTGTCGTCACCAATGTCACGCCGACGGTTGCCGCTGCGGCAACGTCGGTGGTCATTCGCGGACGCGCTTTTAATCCCACGAACAATGCGCCTGAGCCGAACCGCCCTCTCACGGTTCGGATTCTCGTGAATGAAACCCGGCGCGTGTTTGCCACCACGTCGGACGCGAACGGCAATTTCTCCTACACGTTCCAGCCGTTGCAGACCGAGGCGGGCAATTACATCGCCAACGCGGATCATCCGAATGTGCAGACCAACGCGCCGCAGTCATCCTTCGTCCTGCTCGGCATTGCGGCGTTGCCGGGGACGATCACCGCGCAGTTGTTGCCGGGCGTTCCTGTGAACGGCCAGTTTGTCTTGAGCAACCTCACCAGTTTTCCGTTGAGCGGGTTGGCGATCACGACACCGACTCTGGGTACGAATCTCTCTGCCACGTTCACTCTGGCCAGCAACACAGTGTCAGGCTCGGGAGTCGTGACGGTGGATTACACGTTGCAAACTCCGCTGACGCGCGCTGCTCAATTAAACTTCAACGCGACCGCCACGACGGCAGAAGGCGCGACTGTGGCGATTCCGCTCCGCCTCGTGGTTGTGCCGACGCTCGCGCAACTCAGCGTCACGCCTTCGTTCCTGAATCGCGGCATGGTGCGCGGGCAACAAACTGTCGTGGTATTTGAAATCGCCAACACCGGCGGCGGCGACAGCGGCGATCTGACCGTGCAACTGCCCGGCGTGTCATGGCTGAGTCTGGGTTCGACCACGAACATTCCGTCCATCCCTGCGGGCAGCAATACGACGGTGACGTTGGTGCTGAATCCGCCGGGCAACCTGACGCTCGGCCTCTACAAGGGCAGCATTGCGGTCAATAATCAAAACGTCGGCGTGGTGATCCCGTATCAATTCCGTGCGGTGTCCGATGGCCGGGGCGACCTGCGCGTGACCGTGACGGATGATTACACGTTCTATGTCGCGGGCGAACCCAAGGTGACGAACGCCGTCATCGTGGTGCGTGATCCGTTCACGGGCGGCATTGTCGCGCAGACCAATTCGGGCAGCACGGGAATTATTGAGTTCATCGGTCTGGCCGAAGGCAGCTACACCGTGGATGGCTCGGCGGACAAACATAATCAATATCGCGGCACGGCCACGGTCACGGCGGGCGGTACGAATGCGTTGGAAATTTTCCTGCCCCGCCAGCTCGTCACGTATCAGTGGTCGGTTGTGCCCACGGAGATCACCGATCATTACCGAATCGTGCTTGAGTCCGTGTTTGAAACGGAAGTGCCCGTGCCCAACGTGGTCGTGGAAGAACCGAATGTGATGTTGATCGTCGCGCCCGGCGAAGTTTCCCAATTTAACATCAAGTTGACCAACCACGGCTTGATCGCCGCCAACGACGTGCAAGTGACTGTGCCTTACAATTCGACTTACCTCATCACCCCGCTGGTGGAAAATGTCGGAATCATCCCGGCCAAGAGTTCCGTCACCGTGCCCGTCACCGTCCAACTCCGCGCTACAGCCGGGCCGCTGCGCGCAGACGGAACGCGGTCGCCACCGATTCACAAGATGGATGGCGGCGGTTGCACGCTGGAGGATTTGAACAATTGTCTGCCGAAGATTCCGCTGAGGGTGAACTACACCTATCCCTGCGGTGGCAACAGCGTGAACAATTCGCGCTCGGTTGATTTGTCCATCATCTGCACGGCGAACAGTGTGAAGGAATGTTGGGACAACATCGTTGGCATCGCGGGATCTGTGAACCTGACGGGCGTGGCGTGCAACACCTTGTCGGCGTTCCTCGCGTGTGTGGGCGGCGGTTTGTCACCGTGTCAACAGGCAGCCATCAGCACGGCATGCGGGGCAGCAGTGGGTTTTGCGACTGGTGGGTTTGCTGGTGCTGCGGCTGGCGGCGCATCGGGTGGCGCGAGTGGTATACTGGCGTGTATCTGTTCGCATCTGGATGATATTCCGTGGCCGACGTTGCGGCACGCGCCGCCAGGAACGCCGAGCGATATTCTTGGTTGGTTGCCGCTGCCTGGAGCGGGCCGGTTGACGTCCTGTTCCGCGCCCGTGGTGACGTTCATCGAGATTCCCGGTGGCAACTGTTCCAGTTCTGGGCCGTCCTCGTTATCCAATCCGAATCTGGTGACGCGAACTGTTCCCAGCTCGGGTGCGCCGCGACTTTCCGGCGCGAAGAAAGCCGATGCTTCGTCCGGTGTCTGTGCGCGCGTGCGGATTCGCATCAATCAAGACGTGGTGCTGACTCGCAGCGCGTTCGTCGGCACGCTCGAAATTGAGAACGGCGGTTCAACCGACATCACCGGCGTGCAGGTGACGTTGGATTTCCGCGACGGTTCCGGCTCGAACGCCGTGAACAAGTTTGTAACCGAAGGCCCGGTGCTGAGTTCATTGACCGGAGTGAATGGCGCCGGCGTGCTCGCAGGCGGCGCGACGGGTTCGGCCATCTACACATTTATTCCGACGCTTGATGCCGCGCCGGATCGTTCGTTCACGTATCAGATCGGCGGCACGTTGCGTTACATGGACGCCGGTCAGGAAGTGATCGTGCCGTTGCTCTCCGCGCCGATTACGGTTTATCCCGAGGCCCGGCTGAACCTCACGTATTTCCAGCAGCGCGATGTTTATGCCGACGATCCGTTCACTGCTCCGATTGAACCTTCTGAACCGTTCACGCTCGGTTTGATCGTGAAGAACGTCGGTGCGGGTGACGCGAAGAATTTTGAGATCACCTCGGCGCAACCGCAGATCATCGAGAACGACAAAGGATTGTTGATTGATTTCAGCATCATCGGCACGCGCGTGGACAGCAATGCCGTCTCGCCTTCGCTGACGGCCAAGCTCGGCGATGTTCCGGCGGGCGGCGCGAAGGAAGTGACGTGGCAAATGGTGTCGTCGTTGCAGGGCAAGTTCATCTCCTTCGATGCGACGTTCGAGCATGTGGACGGACTCGGCAGGGCGAATCTATCGTTGATCAACAGCGTTGAAATCCACGAATTGAATCATCTCGTGCTGGCGAACCGCTCCGGCGACGACCGCATCCCGGATTTCCTCGTGAACGATTTTGCCGACGCCGACAATCTGCCGGACTTGCTCTACTTGAACAGCGGCGCGGTTGCGTTCGTCAACGCGATCACCAACGGCAGCTTCGATGGCGCGGCGGGTCCAGGCCACTTGCAGGTGCAACTCACCACCACCGTCAGCAACGGCTGGAATTATCTGCGCCTGCCCGATCCCGGGGTTGGCTTCCGGCTCGCCAACGTGGTTCGCTCCGACGGCAAGATTCTTGAACTCACCAACAATGCGTGGACGACGGATCGCAGCTTCCCGTCTTCTAGTCCGGGCGCGGTCAAAGAAAATCTTCTGCATCTGTTCGATTACGCGGGCAGCGGCGCTTACACGCTTTACTACCGCTCCACAAACACCACGCCGCCCGCCATCGTGCAACTCGGCCCGGTGACGCCGTTCAATCAGCCGGGCGCAGTGACGAGCGTCACGGTTACATTCTCGGAAGTGATCGACACCAACACCTTCACGCCCGGCGCAGTGACCTTGTCCCGCGATGGCGGCTCGAATCTTATCACCGGCGGTAGTCCGGTGAGTCTGACGCTTGTGTCGAACTCAACTTATTCGATCAACGGCCTCGGTTCGTTCACGAGTGCCGATGGCAATTATCAACTCAGGTTGAACATCACCGGCATTTACGATCTCTGGGGCAATCCCGGTGTGGGCAGCGCAATAGTTCTTTGGGCCAAAGGCACCGCCGCCCCGGTGGTGCAAAGCATCGCCGCCGTTTCCCCGAACCCGCGAAATGTTCCCGTCGCCAGTGTCGTGGTCACATTCTCGAAAGCCATCAACGCGGCGACGCTGGAACACACCGACCTCACGCTCACGCGCAACGGCGGCGGCAATCTTATTACAAGCGCAATCACCCTTTCGTCGTTGTCCGCGACCCAGTTTGTCATCAACGGGCTTGGCGGATTGACCGGCGATGCGGGCGATTACGTTCTGACCGTGAGTGCCACGGCGGTTCAGGACACGGAAGCCGTCACCGGACTCGGTTCGCATTCCATCGCGTGGAGCATGGTGACGACCGGTCCCCGCATCATCGCGCTGGAGCAACTCGCCACCAACCCGCGCAACATCGTGGTGCAATCGTTGAAGGTGACGTTCACCGCGCCGATTGATCCCGCCACATTCAATCATCAGGACATCACGCTGACGCGGAACGGCGGGGCGAACTTGATCACCAGCGAGATGACGCTCACGGCGTTGAGTCCCACGCTCTATCAGATCGGCAACATCAGTTGGGTGCAGGGTCTGGCGGGAAATTATCTACTTGGCATCAACGCATTTGGGATTTCCGATCTCGCCGGGAATGTTGGCGTCGGCAGCACGAACGAAACCTGGGAAATGATTCTCGGCGCGCCCGCCGCGCCTGCCAACATCGCGTTCACACCGGACACCGGCGTTTTCGCCAATGACGGATTGACGGCAACCAACACGATCAGGTTCACGGGAACAGTGAGCACAAGCAATCTCACCGTCCGCCTCTTCGACGAAACCGCCTCGACAGAATTGGGCGAGGCGACGGTCACCGGCACGAACTTCATTGCCACGATTTCGTTCACGGCGCAAGGTCGCCACCATGTCCGCTTCCGCGCCGTGGACTTGGCGGCGAATGTTTCCAGCCCCGTGTTCATTGACGTATTCGTAGATGTCGTCCCGCCCACCGCAACCTTCGCGCCGGTGGCGAATCCGAGCTTCGTCGCCATCACCAATCTGATGGTAACCTTCTCCGAAGCGCTGAACGCCAACACGCTCAGTGCGTCCGCCTTCACGTTGACTCGTGATGTCACCAACACGTTCACGCCAACGCTGACGCCTGTTTCCAGCAATGTTTTCCAACTCGGAAATCTCGCCGCCTTTACCGCGCCGCTCGCGACCTACACGCTTGCGTTTGATCCTGCGGGCGTGCAGGACCTCGCTGGGAACAGCAGTTCCGCCAGCGTTTCAATCACATGGATTCGCGGCACCACCAACGTTCCACCCTCGCTGACGTTCATTACCAATCGCGTCATCACGCCGGACAGCAGCGCGTCTTTCAGGTTCAGGGCCAGCGATGCGAACGGCGATCAACTCACCTACGCCTTGATTGCCGCCACCACGCCCGGCGCGACCGTGAATCCGACGAATGGTTTGTTCCGCTGGCTGCCCACTCGCGCCCTTGCAGACACCACGAATGAATTCACCATCAGTGTCACTGACGACGGCAACCCACCCATGAACGTGAGCCAGACGTTCGCCGTGGTGGTGCTGGATTATCTGGAACTGGTGATCGGCTCGACGAATCTGATGGGAGGCGAAACAGTCAGTACGCCGCTCTACGTCGCGTCCAACGACGGCATCACCAACGTGCAGTTCTCCGTGACAGTGCCGTCGTTGGATTTGACCAACTGGACGTTGCTGGCCACCGCGCCGCAGATTGCATCGGCCATCCTGCAAGATCAAATCACCAACATCCTCATCACGCTGGCCACCGCGCCGGGACAATTATTGCAAGGCACGCAATGGATCACCGACGTGAGATTCACCGCATTGACCAATCGTCCGTCAGCATTTGTTCCGCTGGTCGTCCACGACATCACCGGCAACAAACCCAGTGCGAACAGTTACAGCAACCGGTTCGCGAACACCCCGTTCATCGCCGTCGTTCAGGACCTGCCACTGTTGCAGTCCACGGTCAACACAAACCAGGGTCGCAGCGTGGCCTTGTTCGGTCGCGTGGGGACGAACTATCAATTGCAGTTCACGACGAACTTCCCGGTGGCCGCGTGGATTCCGTTGGTGGACTACCCGCAAACCAATGGCGTGATCCGCCATGGAGTGGACCCGCTTGCTCCAATCATCTTCTACCGCCTGATGCAGCAGTGATCTGGTGCGGATACTCGTGTGGGTGATATCAAAGTAGAGTGACGCGCCCTACCGGTGAAAAATCTCGGCGGCGCGTAAACTCACCCGGACTTTGACCACACCCCTGTCATGTTCCTTTTCACAATCCACTCTCGACAGGTTTCGATTCCGGGTTACGATCCCACAATCTTTTTGTGAAGACACCCAGACGTAACGCTCGGTCGAACGCAACAATTCGCTTCGTTCAACTCCTCAGCCTCGCGCTGGTAACGTTCCTTTCAGTCGGCGTCGCTTCCGCGCGTCCCCAAAAAATCCGCGTCACCGATCCCGCCGCCGCCGAACTCAAGGCGCAGGGCGCGCGGATGCTCGCGGACTATGGCAGCTTTCAGCTCTTGGAGATGGATGCGCCGTCGCCCAACGCCCTCCGTCAGGCTCGCGCTGAAACTGCGGACGATTCTGACTTCATCGAACTCAACGCCGGTCATCTCGACACGCGCGCGGCAGAAGTTGTCGCGATGCGGAAGAGTGTCGGCGGTTTCGGCGGGCGAAAGTTACACCTCGTCCATTTTGTCGGCCCGATCAAACCCGAATGGCTCGCCGAACTCGAAGCCACCGGCGTGAAGGTGGTCCACTATGTCCCGCAGAATGCCTACCTCGTCCACGGCGATGCCGCGTCGCTCGCGAAACTTCAGAACTGGTCGCGCACCGCCGCGTTCGTGCAATGGGATGGTGATTATGCAGACGACTACAAGATTCACCCGCGCGCCCGCACGACCGATGCAAAAGGAAACGCCATCACGCCGCCGACTGATTCGTTCACCGTGCAACTCCTCGAAGATGCCGACGCGAATCCGATCACACTCGCGTTGATTGAGCAGATCAAACTCGCGCCCGTGCAGCAGCAGTTCACCACACTTCATTACATCAACGTCATCGTGCGACTCGACCCCGCGCAACTCGCCGCCATCGGTGCGCGGCCCGATGTTGTTTCCGTGCAGCCGCACTTTGATCGCAAGCGTCGCGACGAACGGCAGGGGCAGATCATGGCGGGAAATCTTTCGGGCAACGTGCCGAGCGGCGCGGGTTATCTCGCGTGGCTCGCGAGCAAGGGGTTCACGCAATCGCAGTTCGACGCGTCGGGTTTCGTTGTGGACGTGACGGATAGCGGCATTGATAACGGCACCACGAGCGTCGGGCATTTTGGTCTTCACAAAACCGGCGTGCCAGGACTTGGCACACGCGTCGCCTACTCGCGTCTCGAAGGCACGCCCAACGCGGGCAGCACGCTGCAAGGTTGTGACGGGCACGGAAACCTCAACGCGCACATCATCGGCGGCTTCAATTCGATGAACACCGCTCCGCACTTGGATTCCGCAGGCTATCATTTCGGCCTCGGCATCTGTCCGTTCGTGAAAGTGGGCGCGTCCGTGATTTTTGATTCCAGCAACTTCACGAGTCCGACGTATCCAAATCTCGCGTCGCGCGCGTATCGCGATGGCGCACGCGTGAGCAACAACAGTTGGGGCGCGGACACAGCGGGAGGTTACGATGCCGATGCTCAAGCCTACGACGCACTGACTCGCGACGCGCAACCGAGCGGATCATCCGTGCCGAATGCGGGCAATCAACAGATGGTTTTCTGTTTCGCGGCGGGCAACGCGGGTTCAAGCGCGGGAACAGTCGGTTCGCCCGGCACGGCAAAGAACGTCATCGTGGTCGGTGCGGCGGAGAATGTTCATTCGCACGCCACAGCCAACGGTGGCAACAGCGCGGCGGGCAACGACGGTTGCGCCACGCCCGATGCCGAGGCGAACAGCGCGGCAGATATCGCGAGTTTTTCAAGTCGCGGCCCGTGCGCGGACGGACGCCAGAAGCCCGATCTCGTCGCGCCCGGCACGCACGTCACTGGAGGCGTTGGGCAAAGTGTTTTGACAACGAACGGCAACGGCACGGCGATCTCCTGTTTCGATGGAACAGGTGTTTGCGCCTTGCCCGGAGGCGGCACGGTCAGCAGCGCGAATAATTTCTTCCCGCTTGGCCAGCAGTTTTATTCCACGTCCAGCGGCACGAGCCATTCCACGCCCGGTGTCGCGGGTGCGTGCGCGTTGTTGCGCCAGTTCTTCATCAATGCCTCGCTCACGCCGCCGAGTCCCTCGATGACCAAGGCGTTTCTCGTCAACTCAGCGCGTTACATGACGGGCGTAAGCGCGAACGACACCTTGCCATCGCCGAATCAGGGCATGGGCGGCGTGAATCTTGGCACGGCGTTCGATGGTGTCGCGCGTGTGCTGCGTGATCAGGTGGGCGCGGACAAGTTCACGGCCTCCGGCCAGACGCGCACGATCAACGGCACGATCACTGATAACTCAAAACCCTTCCGCGTCACGCTGGCATGGACAGATGCGCCCGGCAGCACCACAGGCAACGCCTACAACAACAATCTCGATCTCACCGTCACCGTCGGCGGCAACACGTATCGCGGAAATGTTTTCAACGGCGGCAACTCCGTCACCGGTGGCACGGCAGATCCACGCAACAATCTCGAAAGTGTTTTCATTCCGGCGGGCGTGAGCGGCGCGTTCACCGTCACGGTGACGGCGGGGAACATTGTCTCCGACGGCGTCCCGAATGAAGCACCGACGCTCGATCAGGATTACGCGCTTGTCATCTACAACGCCAACGACACTCCCACACCCGTCATCAGCACCGAAGGTTATGGAGTCACGGCGGAGAATTGCACAGGAACAAACGGCGTCGTGGATGCGAATGAAACCGTGACGATCAGCTTCGCGCTCCGCAACGTCGGAACAGCGAACACCACAGATCTTGTTGCCACGCTTCTTGCAACGAACGGCGTCACGTCGCCGAGCGGCGCGCAGACCTACGGCGCGCTCACCGGTGGAGGTGCGTCGGTCACGCAGTTTTTTTCGTTCACGGCGGGCGTGGCGTGCGGCTCGAATCTCGTCGCGCGTTTCACACTCACTGACGGCGTCGCGAATCTCGGTGAAGTTTCGCTCGCGATCCAGATCGGCCAACTCGCGCCGGTGTTCACGGAAAACTTTGACGCGGTCAGCACGCCAGCGTTGCCGTCCGGCTGGACGACTTCCGCTGGCGGCGGACAATCTGCGTGGACGACTGTGACCACGGAGAGCGACACCGCGCCGAACACTGCGTTTTCTCCCGCCCCGGCCACGACAGGTTCAAATTTACTTGTCTCGACAACGTTCCTGATTTCATCCTCAGCGTCGCAACTGAGCTTCCGCCATCGCTACGATCTTGAATCCACGTTTGACGGCGGCGTGTTGGAAATTAAAATTGGCGTGGGAGCGTTCGCGGACATCGCGACTGCGGGCGGCAGTTTCATCATCGGTGGTTACTCTGGAGCCGTCAGTTCAGGCAACGCACTCGGTGCGCGTCCAGCATGGACGGGAACAAGCCTGACGTTCAGCACGGTGCTGGTGAGTCTTCCGCCGTCTGCTGCGGGACAGAACGTGCAGTTCCGCTGGCGATGTGGCACGGACCTCGGCATCTCGGGTCAAGGCTGGTGGATTGATTCCATCGCGGTCAGTGGCCCGGTTTGTTGCGGCGACATATTCCCGCCGATCATCACCACGCAACCGCAGAGCCAGGCTGTGCCGCTCGGAGATCCGGCCACTTTCAACGTCAGCGCGGTCGGCGAAAATCCGTTGAGCTATCAATGGTACTTCAACGCAGGCTCGATTCTTGACGCTACAAATAACTTTTTCTCCATCGCCTCCACCACGACGAACGACCCTAGTAGTTATCAAGTCGTCATCACGAACAACTCCGGCAGCGCGACGAGTTCGGTGGCGACGCTCACGCTCTTCACGACGCCGATCATCCTCACGCAACCCGCGAGCCTCACGGTCAGCACCGGAAGCACGGCGGGCTTCAGCATGACGGCCAGCGGTGCGGCGCCGCTCGTGTATCAATGGCGGTTTAATGGTGTGGATATTCCGAATGCGACGAATGGGACTTATGTGGCCAATGCGGTGACGACGAATGATGCGGGGAGTTATGTCGTCGTGGTAACGAATGCTTACGGCGCGGTGACGAGTGCTCCTGCGATTCTCACCGTGAACTCCGGCACGGCGGCGGACGTGGTCATCAGCCAGATTTACGGCGGCGGCGGCAACGCGGGCGCGACGTATCGCAACGATTACGTGGAGTTGTTCAACCCCGACGGAGTCGCCGTGAGTGTTTCTGATTGGTCGCTGCAATACGCCAGCGCGTCCGGCTCGACATGGCAGGTCGGGAATTTGAACGGCTCGATTCCGGCGGGAGGATATTATCTGGTGCAACTTTCTTCCGGCGGTGCCAATGGCCTGGTGCTGCCAGTGGCGAACGCCACAAACTCGATCAACATCAGCGGCGCAAACGGCAAACTCGCCATCGTGACGAATCAAGTCGCGCTCACTGGCGCGAATCCCGTCGTCGTCGTGACCCTCACGGACTTCGTCGGCTACGGATCAGCAGGCGCGTTTGAAGGTTCAGCCGCCGCGCCCGCTGGCGGAAACTCCACCGCCATCTTTCGAGAGAACAACGGACTGACAGACACGGACGACAACGCGGCTGACTTCGAGACGAGAGCGCCGAACCCGCGCAACTCCGGGGCGACAAATCCTCCGCCTGCAACGTCCATTGATCTCGCCATCACGAAAATACACGGCGGAAATTTCTCGCAAGGTGATGTCGCTCGCATCTACACGATCACGGTGACGAATGTCGGATTGCTAGCGACAACCGGAACAGTCAGCGTGGTGGACACATTGCCCATCGGACTCACTGCGACTGCGATGACCGGCATCGGCTGGACGATCACGCTCGGCACATTGACTGCGACGCGTGCTGACGCGTTGAGCACGAACGCGGCGTATCCCGCAATCACGTTGACCGTGAACGTGGCGACCAACGCGCCCGCGAGCGTGACGAATTCCGTCTCCGTCACCACCGGAGGCGACACGAACACGGTGAGCGACATTGCGAATGACATCACTTCCATCACGCAGACCAACGGCGGAGGAGGAGAAAGTTACACGGGAGTTCTTGCCGGATGGGATGTGAGCGGACAGACGGCTTACGGCGTTTCACCACTCGCACCTGAAACCAACGCACCAAGCGTCGGCGTGGTTGGACTCACGCGCGGTCCGGGTGTTGCGACTGTTTCGACTGCCGCTTCACGCGCGTGGGGTGGCAACGGATTTGACGCCGTTTCGACAGCCGCCGCTGTGACGGCAAATGATTTTGTCACCTGCGGCATCAGTGTGAGCAACGGCTTCAAAGTTTCGCTCTCCTCGATCAGCAGGTTTGATTATCGCCGTTCTAACTCCGGCCCGACCGTTGGCGTTGTGCAATATCAAGTCGAAGCTTCAGGCTTTGTCAGCATCGCGACGAACTCTTACACCTCGACGAGCGGAGCGTCGCTCGCAGCGATTGATCTGACTGGCATTGCCGCGTTGCAAAATGTCGGGGCGGGAACCAACGTGACAATCCGCATTGTCAATCATGCCGCGACCACGGCGGGTGGTAACTGGTATATCTACGACGTTGCCACCTCTTCCGCGCCGGACTTCGCTATCAGCGGAACTGTCACGCCGCTCACCGAGCCGCCTGCGAACGCACCGACTTTGACGTTGTTCACCGTGGTGAGCAATCAATTCCAATTCACGCTCACCGGCACGACGAGTTCCAACTACGTCATCGAAGTCTCGACAAATCTGGGTTCGGGCGCGTGGTCGCCTGTGTCCACGGGTGCTGCGCCGATCCTGTTCACCGAACCCGCGACGAATGACCAGCGGTACTACCGCGGGAAGATTGCACCGTAGGATACGGGGAAGCTCCAAGCGCCAACTTTCAACTCCGATAAATCGCGAGTGAACATCCAGAGAAACTCCAAGAATCAAACCTCGAACGAGAGCCACCGTGTTTGGAAGTTGAGGTTTCTCTCGAGCTTGGTGCTTGTATGTTGGAGCCTTATTTCATCGCACCGTGAATAAAACAATCAGCCAACTATAAAACTCCCCATGACCACTCGCAAAACCATCGCCCTCATTCTACCCAACGTTGTCATTATCGCTGGGATTGTCGCACTCGCGCAACCCGCCAAGCCCGTCATCGGTTCGTTCGTTTACGATTGGAGCAAGATCGAGGTGAAGCAGGCCAGGAGTGGCGCGCGGGGGCAGTTTCCCCGGCATCGTTGGCAAGAAACGCAGGAATGGGTCGATGCTTTGGCCGCCAAGGGCATGAACATTCGGCTTGTCAATCTACCTTGCGAGGCTCGCTACTTTTGGGAAATGGCAGGACAGGTTCTGGGGTTGCCATCGAGAGCCAAGCCTGCATTTTAATCCTGCATGAATCCGCGCCTCGGCATTAAGACCGTCAATCTGGAAGCAGACTTCCCGTCAGTGGATCACGCACGGCGACAGATGGCGCAGACCTTGCGCGCGGCCAAGTCAGGACGACTGCGGGCGTTGAAGATTATCCACGGTTACGGTTCGTCCGGCGTTGGGGGCAAGCTCTGTCATGCGCTGAGAAGGTCGCTGGCATTACGCAAGAAAGAGGGCGTGATCCGGGACTACATTCCCGGTGAACGATTCAGCATCTTCCAACCGGCCACGCTGGATGCCTTGCAACAGTATCCCGAGTTGAGCGGAGACTGCGATTTGGAAAGAAGCAATGAAGGCATTACTATCGTTCTATTCCCTTGAACCTTGTGGAACACGCCACGCCACAAAAAATCATTCTCAGCCAATCCACAGATGTGGCCTGCGGTGTCATGCCCTCATCGTTACGCACATTTTCCTGGGGTGATTTTAAGGTTCCTATTGTCAACGGGTTGTGGCATAAGCTGCGGATGCGAGACTCTTTGAGCGTGTCTGTCGTCAATGAATTTGCCAATGCCCATCTGGGAGATCAGCGTTTGAGC
>CAMCWI010000086.1 GCA_945882065.1 Akkermansia muciniphila | reverse complement strand
ATGATGCCGGCGTTTTCCTCGCCCGCGCCGACGAGGATTTTCGGCGACTTGGTGGGGAACGTCTTGAGCAGCGGCTTGGTGTTTTTGTAGCTGCAATGCTCGCTCCACATCACGGAAAAGATGCCGAGCTCGGTGTAGCTCGGCGTGCGGCCGAGGATTTCCACGGCGTGGGCGTATTCTTCCGGCGTGAGGTTGTGTTTGGCAACCAACTCTGGGGTGATGGCGGGTTCGGTCATGGCAAAAATTCAATCAATGTGTTTACGAATAATTCGGTCAGCCAGCGCAGGTCAGGATGCTTCCGTGTTCACATCGAACACGAACGGATTCAAAACCGTGCCGGGCATGTCATCAATGAGGATGTCCGGCTTCGCGGAGAATCCTTCAAACATTTCAATCAAATGATACAGGCTCGCAATTTTGCGGGCGTAATCTGCTCCGTTGGTTGACCACAAAAACAAATGACAACCTTTGTCGCGCAATTTGGCCAGAGCTTCAGTCGCGCCTGGCAACAATTTCTGGTTCGCGTCCACGAGCGTCAGGTCAACATCAACGAAGACGTTCGCGTTTTTCATGTCAAATCACCCCGCAACAGCGACGGTTTTGTTTTTGAGCGCGGCGAATATGCTTTCGAAAATCCATTTGCCGTCGTCGCTGCCGAGGAGCGGTTCGCAGGCGCGTTCGGGATGCGGCATCAGGCCGGCCACGTTGCGCTTTTCATTGCAGATGCCCGCGATGTTTTGCAGCGCGCCGTTGGGATTCGCGGTGTCGGTCAGGTTTCCGCTGGCGTCGCAGTATTGCCACAGGATTTGATTGTTAGCCTTGAACTTCGCGAGCGTTTCTTCGTCGGCAAAATAGCAACCTTCCCCGTGGGCGATGGGTACGCGGAGAATTTTTCCCGCCGGAATCTGGCTCGTGAACGGCGAATCGTTCGTGGCGGTCTTGAGGAAGATGTTTTCGCAGTGGAACTGCAGGTCGCGGTTGCGAATGAGCGCGCCGGGCAGCAGGCCGGCTTCGGTGAGGACTTGAAAGCCGTTGCAGATGCCAATGACGAGACCGCCGTTGTCGGCGAATTGTTTCACGGCCTGCATGACGGGGCTGAACCGCGCGATCGCGCCGCAGCGCAGATAATCGCCGTAGCTGAATCCGCCGGGGACGATGACGCAGTCGGTGTCGCCGAGCGCGGCGTCCTTGTGCCACACAAGCCGCGCGGAATGGCCGAGCAGGCGGACGGCGTGGACGGCGTCCTGGTCGCAGTTGCTGGCGGGAAACTGTAAGACTGAAAAGTTCATTTGGTTCGGAAGGTCTGGATGCAGGCGAGGCCGCCGGGGAGCAAGGGAGAAAAGGTGAAAGGGAGAGGAAGGCACACGCTCCCTTTCACCTTTTCTCCCCTGCTCCCTTTCAGTTCCACCCGCTGGGCATTCATTCGATTTCGAGACGGTAGTCTTCGATGACCGGATTGCTCAACAGCTTGTGCGCGGCTTCATTGAGCGCCTTGCTCGCCGCCGCCTTGTCCGTGCCGGGCGCGAGGTCAATCTCGATGTATTTGCCGATATGGACACCGGTGACGCCGGTGTAGCCCATGTGTTCGAGGGCGGTCTGGACGGTTTTGCCCTGCGGATCAAGCACGGCTTTCTTGGGTGTGATGATGATTTTGGCCTTCATGTGAAACGGGTGGTTCTCCCGTGAAAAAGTCGGGAGTATGATGAGAAATGCGGCGGGCGTACGCGAGATTATTTTCAGGATCAGCGAGTTTATTTGGAAATAAGTCGCCGCCCGAAAAACCACACGCACTTTTCCAGCGCGTTGACACCCCCCGCGCCCCGGTTATCATCAGCGGCCCTTTATGAACAAAAATCCGCATGTAGCAATTGTCGGCGCGACGGGCGCCGTCGGTATCGAAATGATCAAGACGCTGGAGAAGCGCAATTTCCCGGTCGGGAAGTTGACGCTGCTCGCGTCCGCACGTTCCGTGGGCAAGACACTCAAGTTTCGCGGCACAGACATCGCCATCACCGAGCTGACCAAGGATTCGTTCGCCGGCATTGACATCGCGCTGTTCAGCGCGGGCGGCGACATTTCCAGAGAGTTTGCACCCATCGCGGCCAAGGCGGGCTGCGTGGTGGTGGACAACTCCAGCGCGTTCCGGCAGGACGATAACGTCCCGCTCGTCGTGCCTGAGATCAACGCTGCCGATGTGAGGAAACACAAGGGCATCATCGCAAATCCAAATTGCACCACGGCCATCACGCTCATGGCGTTGTATCCTTTGCATCAGGCGTTCGGCGTGAAACGCATCTTCGCCTCCAGCTATCAAGCCGTGTCCGGCACGGGCGCGAAAGCGTTGGAAGAACTCGAACGCCAGGTTGGGCAGATCGTCAACAAGCAGCCGGTGACGAAGGAAGTTTATCCGCATCAGATCGCCTTCAACGTGTTGCCTCATGTGGATTCATTTCTCCCGACGGGTTACACGAAGGAGGAGATGAAGATGGAGAACGAAGGTCGCAAGATCATGCATCTCGAGAATTTTCGCGCAAGCGTCACTTGCGTGCGCGTGCCGGTGTATCGCTCGCACTCCATCGCGGTGAGCGCGGAGTTCGACAAACCCGTGACGGTGGAAGCCGCGCGGGCGGTGTTGCTCAAAGCACCCGGCCTCGACGTCGTGGATGATCCGGCGAACAAGAAGTATCCGATGCCGCTGTTCACGTCTGAGAAATACAACTGCGAAGTAGGCCGCATCCGCATGGACTGCGCGTTGGATAATGGCCTCGCGTTCTGGGTGAGCGGTGATCAATTGCTCAAAGGCGCGGCACTGAACGCCGTGCAGATCGCCGAAGAATTGGTGAAGTAAAAAAGCGTCGGTGAATGCGCCGCTTGGGTCAAAAAAACAAGTCTCCGCTCCGTTTGTAAATTTCACTGCGGTTGCCGACGTAATGGAGATGGATGAGGCCGAGTTTCGCATCAAATTCGTAGATTACGCGATAATCATCCGCGCGGAGTTTGAATTCCACCCGGCCCTGCAATCGTTTGTGTGTGAAGGATTCGAGATGCGCGTCCAACTCGCCTTGCGCTGCGTCGTCCGTCCTTGCTGCGCAGCCAAAACGCACTAAGCCAGCGTCCCCTTCGTCCTGATACTGTCGCCAGATGCGTTTGTTATGCCGATAGCTCACTCTCATCAAGCCGCTCGCCGCAATCAGCGTGACCACCAACTCAACCACTCCTGCCATGATCTTCATGTATTCCCGCTCCTTCGCACTCAGTGGTAATGTTTTCTGTGTGGCTGGGTTGCTACCGCAACGCAGCCACACATGGGGACTTTCTTCTCAGGTCACCAAGTGGACTTTCTCATGGAGTTCCGACATCACCCTTTTATGCTATTGTCATCCGGGGCGACCCGACATAACTTCAGACCGCCAACGCAAACTATCCGTCACCGATATGCACGACGCGACCAAAGAACCGACGACCAGCGATTTGCTGAAGAACTCCACTTTATACCGGGAGTTCCAGGCGGAGCGCGAAGAGATTCTCAAGCACAAGTGGATCGAGTCTGAGAAAGCCGGGCACGATATCGGTTTTGAACGTGCGCTCACAGACTGGATTGTCAGACATCGCTCCAAATGGCGCAAAGCCCGACAAGGCAGCCATTAGGCAACAGCACCTAAACCCTCCACCGCACCTTTAAGGCGACCCGAGAGGCCGCCAAGGCGCAACATGAAACGAACTCTGCTCAATACGAACACACCCAACTGGTGCGTTCGTTTTTTTCTTTTACGAGCGTGGCGTGGCGGGAATAAATCCCGAGCTCCAAGCTCCAAGCTCCAGAGAAGCACCAAGTACCAAGAACCAAGTCGAGCCCATCTGTTGGGCGAATTGAAATTTGATATTTGGAATTTCTCTGGTGCTTAGAGGTTGGAATTTGGATGTTCTACTCATGCCTGAATCTACAATCATTCTCAACAACGTCGGCATTGAGCGCGCATTGGCCCGTATTGCTCACGAGATCGTTGAGCGGAACGAGGTCAGCGCGGACATCGTCCTCGTCGGCATCCAGCGCGGCGGAGTTTCCGTGGCGGAACGGCTCGCCAAGAATCTTTCGCAGATATGGAACGCGCCCGTCCCTTGCGGCAGCCTCGACGTCAACATGCACCGCGATGATCTCGGCCATCGCGCCGCGCCGACGGTTCATCCCACACTGATCCCATTCGATGTGACCGGGAAAACAGTCGTCCTTGTGGATGACGTGTTGTTCAGTGGCCGGACGATCCGAGCAGCGATGGATGCGTTGACGGATTTCGGAAGGCCCAAACGCATCCAACTGGCCGTGTTGGTGGATCGCGGTCATCGCGAGTTGCCCATCAAAGCGGATTATGTCGGTAAAAATCAACCCACCTCGGCGAAAGAAAAAATCCATGTGCGCCTCACCGTGCCCGGCGCGCAGGACGAAGTTGTGCTTGAACGACCATGAGCTGGAATCGCAAACATCTGTTGGACATCGAATCGCTCTCGGCAGACGAGATCACGACGGTGCTGGACACTGCAAAGGCGTTCAAAGCCGTCGGTGAGCGAGCCATCAAAAAAGTCCCCGCGCTGCGCGGCAAGACCGTGGTGAACTTGTTCATCGAACCCTCCACGCGCACACGCATCAGCTTTGAATTGGCCGCGCAACGGCTTTCTGCCGACATCGTCAACTTCACCGCAGATGCATCGTCCTTGAAGAAGGGAGAGACTCTCAAAGACACCGCGCGAAACCTTGAAGCACTTAATGCAGACTTCATCGTCATCCGGCACAGCGCGGCGGGTGCGGCGCATTTTCTCGCACGCACGCTGAATACCCATGTCATCAATGCCGGCGACGGTTCACACGAACATCCCACCCAAGCGTTGCTGGACGCGTTCACCATCCGCGAGCGGAAAGGAACTATTGCCGGTCTAAACGTCACGATCCTCGGCGACATCCTGTTCAGCCGCGTGGCGCGTTCAAATATCTGGGCGCTCACAAAACTCGGCGCCAAGGTTACGCTTTGCGGCCCGTCCACGCTCGTGCCGCGCACGTTCGAGGCGATGGGCTGCCGCGTCACGCATGATGTTGAAGAGGCGATCCGCGACGCGGACATCATCCATCTGCTCCGCATTCAGCACGAACGCCAGCGCAAGACTATGTTCCCCAGCATCGGCGAATACACGACATTGTTCGGTCTCAACAAAGCGCGCCTCGCCAAGACCAAACCCGACTCGCTCATCATGCATCCCGGCCCGGTGAATCGTGGCGTGGAGATTGACAGCGAAATTGCTGACAGCGTCCGCTCGCTGATTCTCGAACAGGTCACCAACGGCATCGCCGTCCGCATGGCCGTGATGTTTCTGGTCAACGGCGGCAAAGGTCCGCAGGAAATCACCGGTGGGTGAGTAATCAGGAGCTCGTGTGTGTAATTGCCGGGACAAAACCGCCTGCATTATATCCACGCGCGATTTATCCCTCGTGAAATCAACCTCCAACTCCGCTAATGCAGATGTTTTTCTTGTTAAAAGCGGGTGTTCCCAAAGTGGTTTTTGAGAAGTAAGAGATTGCTGGGGAATCTCGTTAATTTTCAACCGGGGGATTTTTCGACGGCGGATTCACGAATTCTAACTCACACCACAACTCTCGCCACCCCACTCGTATCGGAGTAGCCCTCAGAAATTGAACCCGTAGCAAAAAATTTCAGAACACCCGCTAAGAAGCAAAGAACTTCTGAATCTCCTTCACCACTTCCACGAAGCGGTCCACTTCGGCCTTGGTGTTGTAGAAATAGAAACTCGCGCGGGCAGTGGATTCGACGCCAAGTTTATGCATAAGCGGTTGCGTGCAGTGATGGCCGCCGCGCAAGGCCACCCCGCCTTGATCCGCCAGCGTGACGACGTCGTGCGCGTGGACGTCTTTGAGCAGAAAGCTCACAAGGCCAGCGCGTCCAGTCTTCGGGCCGAAGAGGCGGATGTTTTGCAACGCAGCAAGCTGGTCGTAGGCGTAGTTGGCGAGTTCCTGGTCGTGCTTCCAGATGTTGTCACGACCGATGGCGTCGAGGTAATCCATCGCGGCGTGCAGACCGATCGGGCCGGAGATGTCTGGCGTGCCGGCCTCGAAGCGATGCGGCGCAGGTTTGAATTCCGTTTTGTCGTAGCCGACGGTCAGAATCATTTCGCCGCCACCTTGATAAGGTGGGAGTTTTTCCAAAATCTCCATTCGACCGTAGAGAGCGCCGATGCCGGTCGGGCCGCAAATCTTGTGACCGCTGAACGCGAAGAAATCGCAGCCGATGGCTTGCACGTCCACAGGCATGTGTCCGGCACTTTGTGCGCCGTCCACCAGCGTGACGATGCCTAGCTCACGCGCGCGGGCACAGAGTTCGGTGACGGGATTCACGACGCCCATTGAGTTCGAGATGTGAACGAGCGAAAGAAGTTTCACCTGGGAGGTGAGCAACGCGTCGAGCTTCGAGAAATCCAGCGTGCCTTCGTCGCCGGTGACGGGAATGTAGGCGACCTTCGCGCCGGTGCGTTGGGCGAGCAATTGCCACGGGACGATGTTGCTGTGGTGCTCGGCTTCGGTGAGCAGGATGACGTCGCCGGGCTTGAGATATTTCACGCCCCAGGTGCTGGCGACGAGGTTGATGCCTTCGGTGGTGCCGCGCGTCCAGATGATCTCGTCGGCGCTGCGGGCGTTGATGAACTTGGCGGCGCGGGCGCGGGCGGCTTCAAACGCCGTCGTGGCGCGCATGCTCAATTCGTGGATACCGCGGTGGACATTGGCGTTGTCGTGTTCGTAGTAATGCACGAGCGCCTGAATCACCGCTCGCGGCTTCTGCGACGTGGCGGCATTGTCGAAATAGATCAGCGGCTTGCCGTGGACTTTTTGGTCCAGGATCGGGAAGTCAGCGCGGAGTTTGGCCCAATCAGTCATGGCGTTTGAAGGAGGAAATCAGGAAACTGTTTTTTGAGTTTCTGAGTTCCTGCTTAATTCACATCAGCCCGAGTTGTAGTTTCGCCGCCTCGGTCATCATGCCTTGATTCCACGGCGGATCCCAGACGAGTTCTACGTTCGCCTCGTCAATCGGTTCGAGCGAGATGAGTTTGTTCTGCACGTCTTGCGCGAGTACCGGGCCCATGCCGCAACCGGGCGCGGTGAGCGTCATTTTCACATCGGCCTTGTAACAGTCATTGCCGATGGGCGTCAGGTGGCAATCGTAAATCAAGCCGAGGTCCACTACGTTGACGGGGATTTCCGGGTCGTAACAGGTCTTGAGCGATTCCCAAACTTGTTTTTCAAGTTGCTCCTGCGTCACGGGGCCGGTGCTGCCGGTGGGCACACGTTTGGCTTGCACTTCGATGCCGAGTGCGTCGGCATCATTTTCCGCGATGCGGAACATGTTGCCGTTGACGACGACGGTGTAACTACCGCCGAGAGATTGTGTGATGTGCGCCTCTTCACCTTTCATCAAGGTGACTTTGGTGCCGACGGGAACGACGGCGGCTTCGACATCGCGAGCGAGAGTGACAGGTGCGTTGCTCATAATTCAGGGTTTGTTACCGACACAGATAGTGTGGCTGAAATAGTCCGGGGATGCCAGTGCAGAACTTGGGGACTTGGCTGGAAAAATTTCTTTCAACCATGAAATACACAAAACACACGAAAACGGCTGACGAATTAAACCTACTACTCAGGAGAGTCTGCACACCAAACACTAAAGGAATTCTTTTCAAGGGTGGGTGACCGGCTGTTGTTTTCCTTTCGTGTGTTTTGTGTATTGCGTGGTTAATTCCTCTGCATCACTTCCGGCGTAAACGCAGCCATACCAAACCAACCAGCCCACACACCAACAGTGCCGTTACCGCCCACGTTCCGGCGTTGGGATTCTCTGGCGCAAGTTGTAACGCCAGCGCGCCCACAGCCGGGCCAGCGAAGATTCCCATGCCGATGAATGCCTCGTGCCATCCGCTGTGTTCGCTGCTCGCCTCGCCTACGTCCATGGAATAAAACAGCGATGAGTAGTAGATCAATCCTGTTGCGAAGCCGAAGAACACTTGCGCCACAATCACGATCCAGAGTTCGTGCGCGAGGAGGATCGCCATGAAACTTCCGATGAGCAGGAGGAATGCGCCAAGCAACCAGCGAAAGCGATAATGCCAGCCCGCCCATTTCCATAGCAACGCGAACGCAACGAATCGTCCGAAGAACCAGACCGAGCAAAATAATCCGACGCGCGTGGGTGAAAGGCCGAATTTGCCCGCAATGCCCGGCATGACGGCGAGCAGGGTGTTGATGGCGATGTAGGCGAACGGACTCGCGAGCCACGCCATGTTCAAGAAAGCTTTCGGGCTTACTGGTTGGTGCAGTGCGGCGGTTTCAGGAGTGTGCGGACCGCTCCTCACCCCGTCCCTCTCCGCATCGGATGGGGAGAGGGTGGCCGAAGGTTGGGTGAGCGGAACTTGTTTCTCAAGCCAGAGCGTGAAGATGAATTGCACCGCAAAGATTCCGGCAGGCAGCCAGAAGATCGCGCCGCGCCCGAATACATCATAAAGTTTTCCACCTGTGAAGTAGGCTAACGCCGCCGCACCTGCCCAAGTGCAATTGTAAATGCCGACCATTTGCTGCACGCCGGGACGAGATTCGCGTTCGCTCACCAGCGATTCCAGCGCGGGCCATGTGAACAGCAGCACGGTGGTGTAGCCCGCCACAAGCACAAACAGGGCGGTTGTTCCCTGCAAGAACGCGCCGATCACCATCGAGATCGTGAGACACGCGAAACCAAGTTTCAGGCTGATGATATTGCCGCGTCGTTCAGCGAACTTGCCGCATTGCACTGCTGCGAAGATATAGACCAAGCCGTGCAGTGCGGAGACGCAGAGGTTTTCTTTGTTGCCGAACCCGAATTGATCGCGCAGGAAAAAAAACAGGTAGTTGAAGTAGTAAGACGTGGCGACGGTGTTCAGCCCCACGAGAGCGAAGTAACCTGTCTTGAGTTGGCGATGAGTCATCGGGAGAAATCAGTGCGTGGTGCGTGAAACAAAGACGCGCCAATTTTAGACTTCAGACTTGAGGCTTGAGATTTCGCCGATGGCTTTGCGGCAATACCACTTCACGGCCTTGCTCATGGCGGGTTGAAGCGTGTCGAGTTCGGCGGCGGAACACCAACGGATGTCGTGATGTTCTTCGGCTGCTAGAGTCGTCGTGCCGCTCTTGATGCGCGCCCAATAAATCATGCCGATGTGTTCGTGCGTGTCGTTGATGCGGTGGATGTCGAGGAAGCGGGCATTGATAAGTGCGCGCGTGCCGGGTTCGGTGGTGGGTGGGCGTTCACCGATCAACTCCACGTCTAAGCC
Source organism: Akkermansia muciniphila (assembly GCA_945882065.1). Classification (GTDB taxonomy): domain Bacteria; phylum Verrucomicrobiota; class Verrucomicrobiia; order Limisphaerales; family JADLHS01; genus JADLHS01. The sequence continues at coordinate 5,143 of CAMCWI010000086.1, read as the reverse complement.
GCTTTCTTCTTTCGTTTCACGCAATGCGGCTTGCTCCGGGTCTTCGTCCAGTTCGATGTGGCCACCGAGCGGCAGCCACTTGTCGAGCTTGCGATGATGGATGAGCAACACCTTGTTGTCGTGAACAACAAAGATAGCGACTGTGAAATCAATTTTTTCGTGGATATGCGGCATCGACGGTGTGCAGGTTGCAAGCAATGGAGCAAACGCGCAAGTCTGTGAGATTTTTGTCTCAGAAATCTGTTTCCCGTTGCGCGCGGTGCGTTAGCTTCCTAACTTGCCTTTGTCGTGAGCGCGACTGAATCCAAATACGTCGAGAAGAAGATTGATCTGCCCGCCACCATGATCGAGCGGGCGGAGAAATCGCATCCCGGCATCAATTTCAAGAGCGAGGCCGAGTGGTTGCGCTGCGTGAAGGATGATTTTCCGAGATTCATTCCGTTCCTCACCAAGCACTGCGCGCTCGACATCCGGGGTCGTGTCCTGGAAATCGGCGCAGGCTCTGGCTGGTTCAGCGCGGAACTATCCAAGTTGCCGCTCGTTGTTGAGATCATGACGACGGATATTTCCGCGAAGTTGTTGAAGATCGAAGCACCAAACATTTTCAAACTGCTACGGGCCAACGAAGCGAAGATCACCCGTACGCCAGCGGATTTCGAGAAGCTGGATTTTCCTGCGAACCATTTTCATGCGGTCGTCTGCTCGGATGCGCTCCATCACTCAGCGCACATCCCGCGTGTGTTGCGGGAGGTGAAACGAGTGTTGAAGCCCAACGGCACATTCATCGCCATCCGCGAACCGGTGCGGCCTTTTGTGAAGCTCAAGCCGAGCAAAAGTAAAACATCGGAGACGAATGATCTGCCCGGATGCTCGTTGGGCGAGTATCGGGATTATTTTGAGGCGGCGGGACTCAAGCTGACGGTGAAACGCGTCGTGCTTTCTCGCGGGGTGAAATACTACTTCGACAAGGTGGTGAATGGTTTCACCCATGCGCGCTATGCGTTTGTGGCGACGAAGAGCGCGAAGTAACACACACTGGCACCGCGCTTCAGCCAGTTCTTCCCAATCTTTACTCCTCAAGTCCACCCGCAGACCTGCCGATGCAGGGATGATTGGTAGTTAGCGGACACGGACGTTCGCGATTTATGAAAAAGAATGGATTCATCTTCATGGTTTTGGTGCTCACAGCCGGGTCGCAGGCTGGCCTGCAACCGTATCTGCCTACAGTCGGGCCAGTCGCGTTGCGATTCGTAAGCGATGCGGCATTGCAGATCGTTGCAACACTTCCAGATGAAAGCACAATCCCGGGAACGTTGGGCCATGGTTCGCGCCTCGACATGATCCCTGAAATCCCCGTGGACTCGCCGACGAATGATGTGTCTGGTGCGGGTTCGCTTATGCACGATCCGCCGGTGCTGGATTCGCAATTTCCCCTTGGGCCTGACGGCCCGATGATCGGCCCGATGATGGAAACGAACAATGTCATCACGCCGCAGATGTTGATGCGGTTCTTCACGCCGATGCTGAACGGTTCGTCGCGCGAGACGATTGTCATTCCGCAAACGGGATTCACTCCGGCGCGTCCACCAGTGCAGTCCAGCACGGTCAACTATTCCAAGCCCAAGCCATGAACGCCGTCTCAAAGAATAATTGGGTCGCTCGTCTTGGTGGCGTCGCGACAGCACTGATCCTTTTGTGCTGTAAACAGGCATCCGCCAGCGAAGCCAAAGGCTACGGCGAGACACACGCCGATCCACACGCTGCGAAGCCGACAACTCACTCAGCGGCCAATGGTGTCGCATCGGCTCGCAATCCAGCAGCGGATACTGATGCGAACAAAGTTGCGGCCGTGCCATCTCCGGTTGAGATCAATCCTGCATTCCGCGATGCGTCGGACGATCTTGTCAGCACGAACATCGTCGAGAAACACGCCGTCGTGCCGGGATCATCCAAGCAGGCGGATCTGGACGCGATGCTGGAATGGGCGCGGCGCATGAAGCGCGAAAAGAATTTTGATGCGGCGGAGAAATCCTTCGTGATGGTGCTGGGCGCGAATGCGCCTGAGATCATGCATCGAACCGCGCTGCTGGAGATGGGATTAATGGCGCAGGAGAATCAGCAACACATACGAGCCCAGCAGGTGTTCACCCAATATCTCGAACGTTACCCCGATGATCCGAGCGCGGCGGAGGTTTATCTGCGGCAGGGATTGCTCTATCGGCAGATGGGTGCGCCCACGATGGCACTCTCGAAATTTTACGCAGTGATGACCACGTCGCTGCGACTGAAGCTGGATCGCCTTGAATACTATCAACGACTCGTGTTGCAGGCGCAGACCGAGATCGCGGACACGTATTATTTACAAGGCAAGTTCAGTGAAGCGGGGGAATATCTTGGTCGATTGCTCAAGCTCGACAGTCCGCAACTCAACAAATCCCAGATCATCTTCAAAATGATTCGTTCCCTTTCATGTATGAACAAGCACACGGAAGTGGTCGCGCAGTCGGAGTTCTTCCTCGCGAAATATCCTGAGACTGCGGAAATCGCCGAGGTGCGGTTTCTTCTGGCGGATTCGTTGAAGAAACTGGGTCGTGCGCGTGAAGCGACTCAGCAAGTGCTGGTGTTGCTCGAATCTCAACAGACCACGTCAACAAACAAACCGGGCAACTGGATTTACTGGCAGCAACGTACCGGCAACGAGATCGCCAATCAGCTTTACAAGGAGGGCGATTACCTGAACGCATTGGAGATTTATCAAAACTTGGCGAAGATTAACGACGCGGCTTCGTGGCAGATCCCCGTCTGGTATCAAATGGGCATGGTGTATGAGCGGTTGATGCAGCCTACGAAAGCTTCCGAGCTTTACAGCAAGATCATCGCTCGCGAGAAAGAACTGGACTCCGCCAAACGAACCCTCAGTCTGGACGCCGTGCTCGACATGGCCCGCTGGCGCAAAGACAACTTGAAGTGGCAGTTGAAGACCGAAGCCATCAATGCCGCCTTTCACGGTGCGTCCCCAGCCGATGTCGCGCTCAGCGCAAAATGATTTCTCTCAACTTGATGGTTGCCGACCTGCGCGGGCATCTGGCCCTGTGTCAGGAGATTCTTACGCTCGTTGAAAACGAGAACCACGCCCTGCACCACAGTGAAACCGGCCCATCGTTTGAATCGTATCAGGCCAAAAAAAACTTGCTTCCCCGTCTCAACCAGTCGCTAAATCAAATCCGCCAACACCGCGCCACCTGGCAGAAGTTAAATCCGGCAGATCGTGAACAGTATCCAGAAGTGCCGGGGCTGCTCCGCCAGAATCAGGATTTGATCATGAAGATCATCGTCCTTGATCGGGAGAACGAACAGGCGTTGTTGCGGAAGGGCCTCGTGCCCCCCCGCCAATTGCCCTCAGCCAATCGTCAGCGACCTCATTTTGTCGCCGACATGTATCGCCGCCAGGGGCGGTGATGCTGCAAGGACGCAGCAACAGGTGTTGGCATTGACAGCAAATGCCGATTGAAAAAATCATAGTCTTGGAGGACGACGCGCTCGTTCGCAAAAGTCTTGAACAGCAACTTCGCAACCGTCGTTACGATGTCGCTGGCTGCGGCAGCATCGCCGACGCACAGGAGTATCTGAATAAGGATAACTTCGACCTCATCTTTTGTGATGTCCGCCTGCCCGACGGTGACGGCACGGAATTTCTCAAGCAAGTCCAGACGCGTCCCTCGAAGCCGCTCGTCATCATGATGACGGGTTACGGCACGGTTGAATCCGCCGTGGCTTGCATGAAGGACGGCGCGTTCGACTACATGCTCAAGCCGTTTTCCGGAGAGCAGATTGATGTCATTCTCAAAAAGGCCGAAGAGTTCACGCAACTCGTCAAGGTCAACAAATTTCTAACCCAGGACGAAGGCGATGAAAACCATTACGAACTGCTCGGTCGCAGCCCGGCGATGGATCAAGTCCGCCAACTCATCCGCAAAGTCGCGCGCACTCAGGCCACGGTTTTGATCCACGGCGAGAGCGGCACGGGTAAAGAACTCGTCGCCCGCGCCATCTATCGCGAAAGCCCCCGCAACAACGCCCCATTCATTCGCGTCAACTGCGCTGCCGTGCCTGAGAACCTCATTGAGAGTGAATTTTTCGGTCACGAGAAAGGCTCATTCACTGGCGCAGTCAACAAACGCGAAGGCCGCTTTGAACTCGCCCACGGTGGAACCATTCTGCTGGACGAAATCAGCGAAATTTCTCCGCAGGTGCAGGCCAAGCTGCTTCGTGTGTTGCAAGAGCGTGAACTCGAACGCGTCGGTGGCTCGCGCACCATCAAGGTGGATGTGCGCGTCATCGCCACCACCAATCGCGATCTCGAACAGAGCGTGGAGAAGAAGGAGTTCCGGCAGGATTTGTATTTTCGCTTGAACGTCGTGCCCATGCTCGTCCCGCCGTTGCGTGAGCGTCGCGAGGACATCTTGTTTCTTGCAGAAAAATTCATGCACCGCTTCGAGCGCAAGCATGGCGTAAAAGTCGGCGGCATGTCGGCGGCGTGTCGTAACGCGTTGGAGAATCATTCATGGCCTGGCAACGTACGCGAATTGCAGAACGTCCTCGAACGCGGCGTGATTCTTTGTGCTGACGGCGAGCAATTGCAATCCGCACATCTCGGTTTCAGCGGAGCATCCGGCATCATTGTCGCCCAAGGCACGGGCAACACTGCATCAACAGGCGCTTCCGCCAGTTCCTCCGCAGATGGAGCGGAAGGCGTGATCTCGCTGGGTGACATGGAGAAGAACCACATCATCCAGACTCTTGAAAAGTGCGCGGGCAACCGCACTCATGCGGCGCGAAAGCTCGGCATCAGTATTCGCACGCTCCGTAACAAGCTCAACGAATACGGCCTCGCTACCAAAGGCGAAGGCGATGTGGAAGAAGCGGCGGAGTGAATTGCAGGGTCTACGCATTAAAAGCCGAGAAGGGATTGGAGGTAGGCGTGGTCCCAAGAGGCGTTGAGTTGTTTGCCTTTGATGCCTGTCTGGCAGCGGGTGTCGCGGCGCAGTTGGTTGAGCACCATGCGGCGTAACAAGCCAAGGTTCTCTGCGGCGTGGCCCGTGCGTGCGCGGCATTGATCCTCGTTCATCTGCACATCCAGCAC
>CAMCWI010000085.1 GCA_945882065.1 Akkermansia muciniphila | reverse complement strand
AACCAATGTCGCCACCGCCCACCTACCCCTACGGAAACGTCTTTTTCAGATCGCGCTTCGCATTTACTGAAAAGGCCGCAGCACATTTTTCGCGCTGCGGCCCAGGCAAATCAAACCGGCGTGCGGCTTACGACCGCTTCGAGCGCCGCTCCACCAAAAGACCGAGACCGCCCAGCAGCGCCAGCGAGAGGGTCGTTGGTTCGGGAACGACCGCGTCAACCTAGACATAGGTCTTGTCGGCGACGCCATCATAGTAAGGCTGGAGGTAGTAGCCGAATCCGTCGTCCCAAGTTTGGTCGCCCGTCCCGAAGGGACAAAACATGAATAGCCGTGGGCGAAACCCACGGTCCACGACAAAAATAACCTTCGACCCCGCAGAGGTCGCACGATTCTCAAACACGCCACCGTGGGTTGACACGCTGGAATTCAGCGTCACGTCATGCTTGAGCCGCGCCTGATCCAATGTGGTCGGAACCAGCCCCGCGGCCCAAGTGCCGGTTGTAGTCCAATTTCCAGAGGCTACGGTGTTGATGTTTGCCGCCTGCACCGCTGTCGAGGCCATCGCTGATGGCGAGCGCTATTGACGCTGATTTTTTCATAGATGCTGATTTGGGTTACTGAATTTTGGTTCTTCTGATTTTATATTTACCAGACTGCAATTCCTCCTTTTTCGGCGCACTCTACTGTTTAGGGCAAAAAATTCGGGCTCACCGATTCTTCAGCCAAGAAGGGCCGGATATGACGAAAAAGTCCGAAATTTTTTACTGTCCTGTCAACCGGCCCACAATTCCGGCCCACAATTAGCCCGCAGGAGCAAGGCTCTGGCGTAAGAGTCCGCACTTCTTCCTCGTGGATGGTCCTTCACGCCGGTCTGATCAATCAGTGTTTTCGGCTGTTGGTTCACGGTTCTTCAACGACCAGCCGGATGAACTGCTGGGCCTTAAGGTTCGTCTCGATCCGGTTGGTGACGGACAGAAAGCTGGTGGTCAATGGACCACTGCCGACCACGGTATAGCCGGCATTCGTCCAGATCGAGGAAACAAGGTTGCTGGCGAGTTCCAAATAGTAAATCAGACCGCTGTTGGGATCGCTGCGCTTACCGCGGCGACTCCTATTGCGAACCGCTTTGCTACAATGAAACGCCCCACTGGATGCGAGTGGGGCGTTGGAAGATTCAATGGATGGAACTATTTGTTAGCGTCTTCGCCGCCTTTCTTCTTCTTGGCAGGGAAAGCCTTGGCCCAAGCGGCCTTATCCTCCTCGGACATCGCAGCCTTCTCGGTCTTGTCCAGCTTGCCATCCTTGCTAGTCTCGTATTTAGCGAGCATGTCGGTCTGAACCTTCTTTTGTTTCGCGGTCAACTCCTTCTTGGTTTTCTTGCCGTGGGAACCTTGAGCCTGAACTGTGATGGCGGCGGCACAGAGGAGCACGACCGCCGCGAGTAGTAGTTTTTTCATATTTTTACGTTTTGCTGTTTAACAATATTTTAGAGGTACACCCAACTTATCATATCAGTATCAGCCATTCGCAGCAGATTATGACAAACACTGCCAGCCTAAACGGAACAAACGTCGCCAAGCCTTTCACAAACCGCCTCGTCAACGAATTCATCGGCACTCTGGTAGCAGTGGACAAAGAGAAACAAACAGTTTGGATCGCTACTGGCCGCCCAGCTAAAGCGAATCGAGACAATGCAACTGTGATTTCCATCACGCAAGAAACGAAGATCTTCAAGGATCAAACGCCAGCCACTTTGGCGGATGGCATCGTTGGGCAAGAGGTCCGTTATAGCTATCGCATCAATCGTGAAAACAATATGCGTTTGCTGACTCTTCTTCGATTCACTACCAACGCCCCGGTGACATTGAGTAAGTAATTTCGCCTTTTAAATTGGCAACAGTCGCCTCTGCCACTTGAATCCGTCCCCTTACCCCACCGCCCGCCAGTCCAGCACCTTGAGTTGCACGGTGCGGCGGCCGTTGTAGTCGTTGACCTGCGGCGCGAAGGCCAGATCGAATCTTCCCACGGGCAAACTTTCTTTTCCGGCGTTCCACCACACGGCTTCGTGGCTGGTCTTGCCGTCCGTGAGCCAGAGTTTCACATGCTGCTTGTCCGCGCCCATGCGTTGTAGCGGGCGTTGATGCGTGATGTTCCGCACGTAGAATTGCACCGCAGTATTCCCCTGCCCCATCGGCCTGAGTTGATCCAGTTCGGCAAGCGTGTCCAGCGTGATGTCGTCGAGATTCACCTCGGCATCAAGTCGCAGCGGTGGTTGCAAATCCTCGCGCTGGAGCGTGCGCTTGGCGATGCCATTCAACCGTGTGCGGAACGCGTCGAGGTTGTCGGGATGGATGGTGAGTCCGGCAGCCATCGCGTGTCCGCCGTGGCGCACAAGCAGGTCGTCGCACTCGCGCAACGCCGCCGCGAGATCAAACCCCACGATGCTACGGCCTGAGCCGCGCCAGTTCCCGCCCTCGCCGCCAATGATGAATGTGGGCCGGTAAAACTCATTCAGCACGCGCGACGAAACAATTCCCACCACACCGATGTGCCAGTGAAGTTGTCCCTCGACGATGACGTAATCCGTCTCCGGATTGAATCGCGCACGGATCGCACCGCTGACTTCCTCGGCGATGGTGCGCTCGATCTTCTGACGTTCGCGATTTTGAGAATCGAGCCGTTGCGCGAGCGGCATGGCATCCTCCATGTCCTCGGCGAGCAACAGGTGCAACGATTCCTCGGCGGTCTCCAATCGCCCGGAGGCGTTGAGTCGCGGTGCGAGTTGGAAGCCGACGTCGAAGGTGGTAAGCGATGCGGGGCATTGCGCGACTTGTTTCAGCGCGACAAGGCCAGGTCGTTCCGAGGCGTTCAACCGTTCCAATCCGGTGGAGACGAGGATGCGGTTCTCGCCGGTGAGCGGGACGAGATCGGCAATAGTGCCCAGCGCGACGAGATCGAGCAGCGGGCGCAAATCATAATCCGCTGCGCCGGGAAGGTTCATCTCGCGAGCGCGTTTGACGAGTGCGTGTGCGAGCTTGAAGGCGAGGCCGACAGAACAGAGTTCACGGAAGTCGGAAGTCGGAGGTCGGAGGTCAGAAGGTGTCGCCTGCGGATTGACGAGAGCGACAGCAGCGGGCGGTGGTGATGAGATTTGATGATGGTCGAGAACAATGACGTCCACTCCGCGTTCGCGCAGCCACGCGATAGTTTCAAAAGCAGTTGAGCCGCAGTCCACGGCGAGCAGGAGATTGGTGGGATATTTCTTGAGACAATTCTCCACGCCGTCGCGACTGAGGCCGTAGCCTTCATCCATGCGATGCGGCAGATAAACGTTGGCTTGCAGACCGAACGCGCGGAGAACCTCCTGAAGCAACGTGGTAGAGGTGACGCCGTCCACGTCGTAGTCGCCAAAGATGACGAGCGATTCGCCAAGCTCACGCGCGCGGAGCAATCGCGCTACTGCCTTGTCCATGTCCGGCAACAGAAACGGATCAGCAAGTTGCTTGAGGCGTGGGCGAAGAAAAGTTTCGATGGCGGACGGCTCACTGATGCCGCGATTGACGAGGCATTGCGCGAGCAAGGGGGAGATTTTGTGACAACTCGCGAGCGGCCCAGTGAGAAGTGGTTGAGGCGTGGCGGGCGTCCAGCGGCATTTCATGGTGTGACAAAGAAGTTGCAAGACGTTGGCGACGGGGAAAAGGCTTGAATGGTTTGACGCTCGCCATCACCCCTGCCCTCTCCCCCGGGGAGAGGGAGAAACTGTTTCCGCATTTTTGTAAATCGCATGCGACTGGATTCGCCACGCGCCCGACCAATAAATCTGCGACGACTATCTTGACTCCCTCTCTTGGGGGAGAGTGCCGGGGTGAGGGCGGTCGTTGATCCGATCAAAATCACTTCCCGATCAGTATCAGGAATTTTTCGCGTCGTTGCGAGATTGTTTCTCACGTCGCCCGGCCATGACGGACATGGCCATGGATGTGGCGATGATCACGCCGACGATGATCAGTGACATGCTGCTTTCGATCTTCAATTGAAACCACTTTGGCTCATGGCCGTGCGGATCAATGAGCATCTTCACACCGATGAAGACGAGCACCAAGGAAAGCCCGACCTTGAGATAGCGAAAATAATCAATCGCGCCCGCCAGCACAAAGTAGAGTGAACGCAGGCCGAGGATGGCGAAAACATTCGAGGTGAAAACGATGAAGGGCTTGGTGGTGATCGCAAAGATGGCCGGGATGGAATCGAGCGCGAAGATGAGATCGGTGGTTTCCACCATCAACAGTACGAGTGCCAGCGGTGTCAACACCACCTTGCCATGCTCGCGCAGGCTGAATTTTTGACCATGAAATTCCGGTGTGACTGGGAAAAACTTTTTCGCGAGGCGCAGCACGGGATTTTTTTCAGGATGAACACCCTCGTCGCTGACGAACATCATCTTGATGCCGGTGAACACGAGGAACGCTCCGAACAAGTAAAGCGTCCAAGCGAATTGCTGGATGATGGCCGCGCCAGCAGCAATCAGCGCCCCGCGCATGACGAGCGCGCCGAGGATGCCCCAGAACAGCACACGATGCTGAAATTGCAGGGGCACGCGAAAATAAGTGAAGATGAGCGCGATGACGAAGACGTTGTCCATCGAGAGCGACAACTCGATGATGTAGCCGGTGATGAACTCGACGGTGTCCTGCCTCCCCCAGCCGCCGATAAGCGCGGGAGCGATGAACAATCCGAACACAAACGACAGCGTGACCCAAAGCGTCGTCCATCCGATGGCTTCCTTGAATTTGACGACATGCGCGCTCTTGTGGAAGACGCCAAGGTCGAGCGCGAGAAAGATCAGAACGCACGCGAGAAACCCGACGTAATGCCAAGTTGAGATTTCAATGACGGCAAGCATGGTTCTAAAAATATCTTTTTTTCCTGAAACGGAAAACTCCTGACTTCATAAAGAAATCAGGAGATTTGTAAAAACAACCTCACTGACGAATCAGGGCTTCACCGTCTGAGCCGCCGCGCCGCCTTCCACAGTCACCACACCGGAACCGATGTTCGGGCGTTGGCCTTTGTGCCACCACAACACCAACGCGCTCGCGATGTAGATCGAGGAGTATGTGCCGGTGATGATGCCGATGAGGAACGTGAACGCGAAGTCGTTCACCGGGCCGCCGCCGAAGACGTAGAGCGATCCCGTGGCAAGGAACACCGTGCCTGAGGTGATGATCGTGCGGCTCAGGGTTTGGTTGAGTGCCTGGTTCACCAACTCACGGAAGGTGCCACGCACTCCGAGCTTCAAGTCTTCACGGATGCGGTCAAAGATCACGATGGTGTCGTTGATCGAGAAGCCGATGATGGTCAGCAACGCCGCGACGGTGGTGCTGTTCATTTCACGACCAGCCAGGAAATAAATGCCCATCGTCATCAAGAGATCGTGCAAGATGGCGACGACCGCCGCGATGGCGAACGAGAATTCGTAGCGGAACGCCACGTAGATCATGATGCCCAGCATGGCGTAGAGTGCCGCCGCGACTGCGGTGGTGCGGATTTCCGCGCCGATGACGGGGCCGACCTTGTTGACGTTTAGAACCTCGAACTTGGAGTCCGGGAAGCTCGCGCGGAGTTTTTCCACGACTCGCTTGTCGGCGTTGTCGCCCGCTTCTTTGCTGGCGCGAACGGTGACAGTCAATGTGCGGATGCCGGTATCAATCGCCTTTTGATATGTGTGCAAAATCTCGCCGATGCCAATTTCCTTAAACGCGCCGCTGAGTTTGCCTTCGTCCACGAGTTTGGATTGATCGAAGCCGAGCGTGATCTCGTCACCGCTGGTGAATTCAACACCGAACACATCGCCGCCGCGCTTGAAGCCCCAGCCGAGGCCGACAATGATGATCAACCAGCTCGTGATGAAGGCAGGTTTTGCGAACTTCATGAAATCGATGTTCGGGCTGCGGATGATGTGCAGCATGTTCAAACTCTTGATCATGTCCTTGGCGAGCAATGCGTCGAATATCAACCGCGTGACCACAAGCGCAGTGAACAAGCTGGCGGCGACACCGATGGTGAGCGCGACACCGAAGCCTTTGACCGAAGCTGTGCCCATGATGATCAAGATGACCGACGAAATCAGCGTCGTGACGTGCGAGTCGAAGATCGTTCCAAATGCGCGGTCGTAACCAGCGGCGATGGCGCCCTTGAGCGATTTTCCCTTGGCGAGTTCTTCGCGGATGCGTTCGTAGATCAGGACGTTTGCGTCCACCGCCATGCCGACGGTCAACACGATGCCCGCGATACCCGGCAGCGTGAAGGTCACCCCAAACGAACACATGACGCCGAGGAGTATGATGATGTTGGCGATGAGCGCGACGTTGGCGACCAGCCCCGCCAGCATGTAATAAACAATCATGAACACCGCTACAGCGATGATGCCGTAGATGGATGCCTTGATGCCGCTCTCGATGGAAGATTTACCGAGCTTGGGATCAATGTCGTTCTGACTGATGATTTTTAACGGAGCTTTGAGCGGGTTTTCCAAGACGCCTGCGAGTTCGCGAGCGCTGGCCTGATCGAAGTTGCCGCTGATGCGACCACTGCCGGTTTCGATGGGCTCGTTGATGTTGGGTGCGGAATAGAGTTCGCCGTCGAGAACGATGGCGAGACGGCGACCCTTATTTTCCCGAGTGACTTTGGCGAAACTTTCCGCGCCTTCCGCGTTGAGCATGAAATCAATCTCGATCTGCCCCATGCTGTAATTGGCGGCGGCGCTCTTGATGATGCTGCCGGTCAAACCGGGTTCGCCCTTCTTTTTGACGACCACCTGCTCAACGTTTTTAGTGCCGTTGGGATTGCGTTGCTCACGCTTCATCAATTCATAGCCGAACGGGATCGGCGAACCGGAGCGGATGATTTCGTCGGTATCTTGATGAGCGATGCGGAATTCGAGATACGCCGTCTTCTGGATGTTGATGACGGCGCGCGCGCGGTCGTCCTCCGAAAGACCGGGAAGCTGGATGAGAATGCGGTTCTCGCCCTGCGGTTGGATGACGGGTTCAGCAACGCCGAAACGATCCACACGTTTGCGGATGACTTCGACGGCTTGATCGAGAGCGCCGGTGACCTCGTTTGTGTCGGAAAGCTTGCTGAAATCCAACTCCACCAAGAATGACGTGCCGCCTTGGAGATCAAGGCCGAGCTTGATCTTGCCCGCTGTCTCACGCTGTAGCTGGTTCAAGATATACGTTGTCGGACGAGTCTGACTCTTGGTGTCGTAGGCGAAGTAAGGCGTGATGTCATTCGTCCCGACGGCATCCATCAGGTTGGCGAATTGCTTCTCAGGTTTCGCCTTGTCGAACGAACGTGCGTTGAAAACGATGTTTGAAATCGTGGTGTCGCCAGGCGCGGTAGTGCGCGCCGACTTTTCAAAATGCGTGACGAGATCGCCCGCAGTCGGCGGATAGGTTTGCAACAGCGACCAGAGGACGACGAGTACGACGATGGTCAGACGCCAGAAGTTATTTCGGATCATGGGAGTATTTTAGGAATCGCTTTTCTGAGTGCCGCGTTCGGTGATGTCGGCAACGGATGAGAGTGTGAGTTCAAGTTTGGCGTCGGCGGAGCGGATGGTGACGATCTTTTCCTTTTCGCGGACGGAAACAACCGTGCCGATGATGCCGCTGGTGGTCAGAACCTTGTCGCCGGGCTTAATCGTGGAAAGGAGCTTGGCGTGCTGCTTGGATTTCTTGTTCTGAGAAAACATCATGAACACGACCATGAGGATGATGGGGATAAACATCACCATGGAAGTCCAGCCCTGCGGTTGTTGTCCGGGGGCTTGCGCCAGTAATAAGTGCCAAGTATTTAAGTCCATATTTGATTAAACGAGCGCACACTCTAAGAAAATCGAAGCCATTGGCAAGCTGTTTGACGGGCGGATTTGGGTTGGCTTGTCTAGGAAACGGGTTTTAAGCGCGATTCCTTGCTGCGCCGCCACCCCTTATCTCCCCTTCTCCGCCGGCAACGAAATCCTCACCACGCCCGCCTTGCCCTCGGACGGATTCACTATCTCCAGCTTGCCGTGATGCGTCTCGATGATCTTGCGCGTCACCGTGAGGCCGAGGCCGAGGCCGACATTTCGCAACGTATAAAACGGCTCGAACGCGCGCTGCGTGGACTCCGGCGTGAACCCCGCGCCGTTGTCTTGAACTTCGATGTGCAATGCGTTTGTGTTGCTACCGTTCATTCCCACATCCGCGCGCACGGTGATTTTCGGATCGTTGGCGTTCGCCTGAAGCGCGTTGATGAACACTTCCATCAGCGCGTGCTTCAATGAGGATCGGTCGGCATTGACCATGATCGGTTTACCCGTGTGCTCGTATTTGATCGTTGCGGTCTTGCCGGGATGATACTTGCGCGCTTCCTGATAAGACTCCTCCACAAGTGCGGCGAGCGGGATGGATTCTGTGGAGGCCACGGAATCGCGCGCCATGAATCGCATCTGGTTGATGAGCCGGTTCACGCGCTTGACGCCTTCGGACAACGCCGTGTCGAGCGAGGCACGGAATTCGGCATCGCGAAATTTCTCCGCGAGCAATTGTTGATGCGTCGAGATCGGCACCATCGTGTTCCCAACTTCGTGCGCGAGACGATCCGCCATCGTCTTCACCATCCGCAGATTTGAAGCTTCCAACTCAAGCCGACGTAACTGCTCGCTTTGCGTCTGGTCGTCCACCACGAGCAATGCCGAGGCAGGCGACGCCGTATCTCCCTGATGAAACGGGACGATGGTGATGTTGTAAAGCGTGCCGGGCGAACCCTCCGGCTCGAACTTGAACGGCGCGATGGCGGCACCTGTTCGCAGGACTTGATGTATCTTCGCGCCCAACGATTGCGGCAGATCGGCGAAGTCCAACTTATCCTTGGCACGCGAGGTCTGGCCAAAATATTTCCGCGCCATCTTGTTCGCGTGAAGAATCTGTAGATCACGATTGATGACGACACACGCGCTGTTCAACTCGCGCAACACGCCAGTCATCATGTCGCTGTTGGTGGCCAGTTGATCGTGCAGCCGGATATTCCGCACAGCGAGTCCGACTTGTTCGAGCAGATGGAAAATGAGTTCGAGTTCCGCATTGGTCAGTTGCTCGCCTGTGATCCGTGTGTCAAAAACCGCGATGCCCAGAAGTGAATCACGATCGAAGAACGGCACGGCAACCTGCGAGCCGAGCAATTCAAACTCGCGCTGCGACTCGGCATCCGCGCTGGCTTCGATGCTATTACTGCGAAGAATCCTGCCAAGCCGGAGCAGTTGTTGACCGATGCCGCTGTCGAGCGAGAGATGGAAGTGTTCCAACAGCGCAGGCGAAATCCCGATGGCCGAGGCTGAACGCATCTGGCGGGACGCATCTCCACTCCCCGGCCCGGCTGCGGCGGCGTCAGGGCGCAGAAAGACGGCTGCGCGATTGATGCTCACAATCTCGCGAAGTTGGATCAAGAACTGGCGGATGAGCGCATCGGCATCCAGTGAGTGCGTAAGAATGGACGAAAAATTCCGCAGCACCGAGTGCGGCTGGGCGAAAGTCGCTGGCGCAACGGGCGGTGACTGCGTGATGAATTGCGTCTCAATGCGAGCGGCCGGTTGAATCGCAGGCGCAGGTTGAGCGAGCAATCGTTCCAACAGCGCATTCAGAGCGCGCGGACGGATGGGTTTGGAAAGCACATGCGACACGCCGCGAGAGAACGCCTCTTCCTCCCAGTCGGATTGACGGCTGTCCGTGTAAATGATCAGCGGCACGCCCGGCAGCCGTCGGTGAAGGCGATCCACCGTCCACATTCCTTGGATGACATCCGTGTCCAAATCCAGAATCACAGCCTGCACGAGCAGTTGCGTAAGGATCGGATCGGCTTCTTCCTGCGAGACGCGATGGATAACGCGATACAATTCAGGATCGAGTCCTGCGCGGATCGTGTCAGCAGATTCGGGATGAGGCGAGATGACGAGAATGGTTTTCATCGCGAGACCTCGGCGTGTTTCAACCACAGATGGGCACGGACGGACAGAGATGTGGGCGGGACGCGAAACAGAGGGAAAGTATCGGGAGAAGCAGCAGCCCGGCACACGATAGCCGTTTGACTTGTGCCCGGCATTTTACGACCTGCTGCTGAAAATGTCACCGCGCCTAGATAAGCCATAGCGTCCCTTGCCGGTCAATGAATAGTTGTTCGCACATCCTTTTGCATTGAAATCAATGCCTCGAATAGACGTGCGACTCAAGTGGGCGATACCCGTGAGGCGATACCGGGGGGAATACGGGAAGAGTGAATTGAAAGTGTTTATCGTCCTGGTCATCCTCGTCATCCTCGTCGTCCTTGGTTTTTCCGAAGGAATTCGAGGGCGATGGGAGGAAAATCAAACCGTCGGCTTCACTCCGCCCCAGACCTGCTCCGCCAATCGGGATTTTTGCAGAATGCCTTGATTCAGTTCCGCAATCGAGCTCGCTGGCTTCAGCGGCAGGTGCAGCGTGAACGTCGTCCCCTTGCTCTGCTCGCTCGATGCCTCGATGCGTCCGCCGTGATGATGCACGATGAAGAAGCACGCCATAAGATGAATGCCGAACTCGCTCGGCGTGTCAGCGCGAACCATGAACGGATCGAACAAACAACGCAGCGTCTCCGGCGAGAGACCAGGACCGTTATCAGAAATCTGAATGCGATACTCCGGTTTGTCAGCACCTCCAACCTGTTCCGCGCTGAAAACCACTTTGCTGCCCGCTGGCAAACTGCTGATCTCTTCGCGCAACAACAATTCAAACAACCGATCAAACTTCGGCTTCTCCGCCGTTATCGCGGGGAGCGACGCATCAATATTATTCTCCACAATAATGTTCTTTGAGGTCAGTCCGGCCTTCAACGACTCAGCGGTTTGCGCCACGAGCGAATGAAGGTTGAACTGGAGAGTGTCACGCGCCAACGGCTTTTCCGACGCAGTCCAAAGGTCTTTGAGCAGGTTGTTGATCTTGTCAACCTGACCCAGAACGCTCTTGTGATAATCCGTCCAGAACTCCGTGTTGCTGACCTTGTCCGTGTGCGCCTTCTCGTCCTGCATCATCGCAGGCGCAAGATCAAGGAACGTCTTCACCGTCACTAGCGAATTACGGATGTGATGACTCAACCCAGCGGTCAACATGCCCAGACTCACGAGACGGTCAGCAACCATGAGATTACGGAGCGCTTCGAGTTTTTCCTTCGCGAGCTGTTGGTTCTCGCGCTGGATGAGGAAGTATTCCATCGCACGCTTGAGTTGCGTCTCAAGATGCTGCGGATCCCACGGCTTGTTGACGTAATGAAAAATCCCCCCCGTGTTCACTGCCGTCACCGCGTCCTCAAACTCCGCATACGCCGTCACCAAAAATCGCAGCGTGCTGGGCGTGATGGCTCTGGCGCGTTCGAGCAACCACGTGCCTTTCTCGCCGGGCATCCGTTGATCCGTCATCAGGATGGCGATCTCGTCTTTCTTCTCTTCAAGCAACTTCACGCCTTCCTGGGCATTGATCGCGGTGAAGATGCGGAAGTCATCTCCGAACGCGCGAGAGAATGCCTTCAGCGACTGCGCCTCGTCGTCCACGTAGAGGATGGCGAACTTGCGATAATCATATTGGGCTTCCTGCGTGCTCATAGATTTGCCTTTGGTTCTTTCGGGAACTCCAGTTTGAACTCACAAAGTTTTCCCAGCTCGGTGCGAACGGTGATGCGGCCTTTGGCTTCCTGCATGATGCGATAACAGATGCTCAAGCCCAGCCCCATGCCTTCGCCCACATCCTTTGTCGTGTAGAACGGATCGAAAATCTTGTCCATGTGTTCGCTCGTGATGCCCGGCCCGTTGTCGCGCACGAGCAACGCCACCTTGTCACCCGACTCCACGCTCTCGATCCAGATGGTCGGACGTTCGCCATTATTGAACGGCTTGGACTTGAGCGCGTCCAGGGAGTTCTGGAAAAGATTCACAAAGACGTGGATCAACTTGTTCTTGTTGGCGTGAACCACCTGTCCGTCCGCGAACTTCTGTTCGATGATGACCTTGTCCTTCATCTCGTTACTCAAGAAACGCAGCGCGGAGGTCACGACTTCATTCACGTCCACGGCGTCGAGATTGTCCGTGTTCGGATGCGTGAACATGCGGAGATCGGACACGATGTTCTTCACGCGCGACACGCCTTCCTCCACGTCCTTGAGGATGTCGTTGTATTCCTCCTGCTGTTCCGGCGCGACGTGTTTTGCTTTCTTACGGAGCGTGAACAATCCTGTCGTCGCAAAGTTCAACGGATTGTTGATCTCATGGATGATGCCCGCGCTCATGCGACCGAGCGACGCCATCTTCTCGGATTGAACCAATTGCGATTCCGCCTCGGTCAACCGCTGGATTGTGTCCGCGAGTTCCTTGTTCTGGCTGTCGAGTTGCACGTTGTTTTCTTCAACCTTCGTCCGGCTCTCCGCCAATTCGTGTCGCAGCGTGAATTCCCGGAAGCGAAGCCGGTTGTAGAAAACATTCCCCGCCATCACGATAATCGTGGTCAGCGTGATGAAATAAATATTGTTCAGAAACATCCGCCACTCGATGGGATTCTTGTTCAACAAACACGCCCCCACGTATAGCGACAGTATGAACAGCACAGCGCGCATACTTTGCTTCATCGTCGCCTGAATCACCGTACTGACAGCTAGGATCACAAGACAAAGTCCCGCGTAGTATGGAGACACCGCTCCCTCCGTCGCTCCGATCATCCACGAGATCGCCACGGACGGAATCACCCACCACCCCGCGCAAAGCAGATTCGTTTCTGCCTGGGAAAGTTTCTTTGCGAACAGCCGGGCAAGCACGAGGCCAGCAAGTAACGACGACATCAAACGCACGACGAGGAATTGCGGGACGGAGTCAGGATAAACTTTCCAATCCAAAGCAATTCCCGCAGGCATCAACGCGATCACCAGCGCGCAGGCCACCTTCGAGTTGCGAACTCGCACGGAGTCCGTGTACTGCTCGTACTCGAGTTGAATGGATTGTTTCGCGTCGTCGCTCATGCCAATGGTTTCCTGACTTCGAGAAAAAGATTCACGCCAGTGAAATCCGCGCAGACAGTCGCTTCGTCCACTCCCGCGCGCTCAGGCTTCAGCGACTTCATATCCGCAGCGTCACGATAGATCAGATGCCAGTCCAGAACATCACCTAGCCATTGTCGGATCGGATTCGCACAATCCACATTCGTGACCAGCAACAAACCACCCGGCGCAAGCATGTCGTAAAAGACAGTCATCAACCGCGCGCAAACAGAGTCCGTGAGATAATCAAACAGCCCGGCGCAATACACCATGTCGTGCAAACCGCTCGTCGCGCCACCGTCTCGAGTCTTCAAAACCTGTGCCACGGACTTCTTCTGAAAGTTCAGCCCGGTCTTGCGATTGTGACGGGCACGAACACTTTCCAGAACGGAACGTCCATGCGTCACTGTTTCTTCATTGAAATCCAACAGTGTGAACTCCGCGTGATCGCTCACAGCATGATCCGTCATGAAATCCTGAATCTCCTTCGCCGGGCCGCAACCGAGATTGAAGAAGCGCGCCACCCTACCCGCCGCCCGGCACCGCGCTGTTTCTTCCAACAAACGCTGAGTGAGATGTTGAACGCGATTTCGATGCGCCTCCGCTGGCGGCTGCTTGATGAACCACCGATTCAACAATCGTGCGTAGAGCGAACTACCCTCGTGCGGATCGCGCAAGATCATGTTCACCACTTCGTAATCACCCGCGTAACCGAGCGGCTTGTGGACCGTCCGATCCGCAAACGGCGAACACAAGATCAGCGGATGAATCTGTCGCCGCACGTAGGCTGCGTGCATCGGCTCAAGCTCCTCACCGCAACGACTGGCCGTGCGTTCGAGTTGATCGAACAACTCATCGAGAAAAGGAAACACCGACTTACCAAGCTGCTCTGCGATCTGCTTCTCCGCGCCGAGTTTGTCAGCCGGATTTGATCGCCGCAGATCAAATTCAATCTGCTCAGTCCAGATACGGAGTTGCGTGAGGAAGGATTGAAGATCAGCGGTCACGAGCTTCATCTCTGGACGCACCAGATAAAACTTCTGCCAACTCTCGACGAACCCCGCGAACCGAGCACTGACATCGCTCCCCGACGACGCATCCGTGCCAGCTCCGGGAGATTGCCAACCGCTTTCGTCCAGTGTGAGTTCGCAGAGGACGGCAGTGCCCGTGTTGACCTGACTGCGCACGACGGCTTTGCCAGCGTAGATCAATTCATCTCGCAGCTTGATCTGAAACGGCGACAACACCTCCGACGTTCGCAACACGACAGAAAGATCGTAGCTCTCAAACACTGCGAGCTGCCGCGTGACGCGCAAGAGCGGCAGATGAAACTCCACGCCAAGACTGTTGCTGGTGGTGGCGATCATCTCCTGCACTTCGCCACCCGCCAGACCGGTCATCGTGTTGGAAGAATTGCTCATCGTTTCTCAAAA
>CAMCWI010000084.1 GCA_945882065.1 Akkermansia muciniphila | reverse complement strand
TCGATTGGCTGGAATGAATCGTGGTGATTGCCGGACCATCCCCACGCGTGTGGGGAAAACAGGCGGTTACTGTTGTCGGAGCAATCACAGGCTGGACCATCCCCACGCGTGTGGGGAAAACCGCAATCAGCTTGGGAAATATCCGAACACACGCGGACCATCCCCACGCGTGTGGGGAAAACGTCTCGCTGAGTGTCGCGACGTTGGCTGCGCCCGGACCATCCCCACGCGTGTGGGGAAAACTCGGCTTACTCACGGCATCAATGCTGACGTAGCGGACCATCCCCACGCGTGTGGGGAAAACAGATTCAAGCGTCAAGATGGTGTTGAGCTACGCGGACCATCCCCACGCGTGTGGGGAAAACTGCGTCCACGCGCGCGAGCAGAGCCTGGATGTCGGACCATCCCCACGCGTGTGGGGAAAACTCTGTGCAGGCGGCTTTTGAATGGGGCATGTGCGGACCATCCCCACGCGTGTGGGGAAAACTGACCGCACAACAGCAGAAATGGCACATCCAGCGGACCATCCCCACGCGTGTGGGGAAAACATACAGCGCAAAATGAAAACCGATTGCCAAAACGGACCATCCCCACGCGTGTGGGGAAAACCGTCAAGACAACGCCAGACATCGAACATATCGCGGACCATCCCCACGCGTGTGGGGAAAACCCTGCTCTATGAAGAACTTACACCTGTAAATAGAGCCTGAAAAGGGTTTTAGAAGGGTTGGTTTTCGGCGTCTACCCACTGTTCGGCTACGAGCCAAAGGCCGCTGATTTCTGTATCTCGACGATCAGGTTGACCCCAACGTTCGATTTTGAAGCCCTGACAATTGGGTTCGCTGGTCAGAATCAGGAGATTGATGCCTGCGGCGTTGCGCTTGACGTATTCCAGAATCTTGTCCCGCGTGCGGCGATTAACGGTGCCCACAAAGACATTGGGCTTGGGTTCAACAAACCAACGTTTGAGAATTCCGCGAATGGCGGGCGGCGTATCGTTGGCGACAATGACCGTCATGCGATGGCCGAGGGTGGCCGATCTGTGGCTTGCTGGGGTGTGGCTTCGCTGGTCTGGAACAAGTTCGCGAGGTCTTTGGGCATGCGCTGGAGGATGCGCTCCTCCTCCACGCGTTGTTTGAAAAGTTTCCGGACGAGTTCGCCGTCATCCATCGGATCCTGCCGGGTAGTGAGAAATGCCGCTGGGATGCTGGTCAGGTGTTTGTAGAGGTCGGCAACATCGTAGATGAAAGGCAAGGTGCCGGCATCATGGACGAAGCCGAGGCTGGGCACGTAGCCTAGCGAGCAAGTGATGGCGGCGCAGAGAGCGTAAAGGCTGGAGTTGGCAATGGAGAGGGAGCGATTTATCGCGTCGGACATGTCCCAGTTCTGGCGGTCATAATTGCGGCCTTTCCAGGTGACGCCATGCTGGATGCCTAATTGCGCGTAAAAGGTACGAACACGGAGGCCTTCCATGCCGCGAAGTTCTTTCACGGATTTGCCTTCAACGTCGCCGTCCGGAAAACGCATTTTGAACATGGCGCGGGCGATCTGTGTCCGGCGGCGTTTATCTGCCCAGGCCTCAGCGTGGAGGCGAGGCATGTCGTTGCTGTGGTTGGGGCTGAGGCCGAAGGCGTAGAAGCGGAGCGAGTCCGCACCGGTCCAACACACGGGTGTGTTAGACTCGGCGCAGGCTTTCATGGCGGCGTGGGTCACGGTGGTGCCGGGACCAAGAATCAGCGCTGAGATCGTGGCGACGGGGAGACGACAGAGCAGACCATCGGATCCGATCCACTTGACGCTGGAATCGTCCACTTCGAGACGACCGTGTTCGAGGTAGAGCGGCGTCCAACGATCCTTGGCGGGGGCCAAGGTTTCGAGGGGCGGGCGTTCGAAGAGCGCCATACAGATTTACGATTTTGGATTTACGATAGCCGATTTGGGAACACGGCGAATCCAGCGCGGGGCGTGGCGCTCGCCGATGGGATTACCGAAGGCGACCGGGGTGTCGTCGATCACGTCGGCCCCGGCATCGCCGGCAGCCGCTTCGAGGACGCAGTCGAACTGCGCGATGGTTTCGGCGCCGGTGTAGCCGGCGCGGCGAAGCAGTTCTGACCAGGCCTGTGACTGGTCGGGTTTGACCGCGACCAGCAATGGACTGGCAGGCAGGCAACATTTGCGGCCGAGCCAGACGCCCCATTTGGGATTGCGCAAGGCAGCAGCGATTTCATTGAGTAGCGCAGCCGAACCTTCCAGCAAGACGCCGAAACGGGCATCGAGGAGGTAGTGGCGGTAGGTTTGAACGGTGGCGTCGGCGTCCACCTTGCCGCTGGCGCGACGGATGCCGGTGACAGTGTGATAATCCTCCAAGCGTTGCATTGGTAAATCGCCCTCCCGGCGAGAACGGCGCGGGAGGGTGATGACGGTGGCGCGCAAGGCACTGAAGGGGGCGAGTTGCGCGGCTTCTTCCGGGCCGTGCTTATCAATGCCCAGCGCGGCGGCGATGATACCCATGACAGCACTGCGGGTGGGATGCAGGGCGGTGGTGCGGCGCTCGAAACGCGAACTATGGCCCCAAGATTGCATGGGGCCATCGAGGAGCAATGCAAGGCAGGCGTTAGCTGACATGTTTCTTGAGTGCCTCGCAGAAGGCGTTGAGGTTGTTCTCGGGCATGGCGATTTCGGTATCGCAGGTGAGTCCCCAGGTGGTTTTGAGTGCTTGATGGTGGGTCGAGAGTTTGGCGATGGATTCTGCGAGTAGTCCGGACTTGGGTCGAACGGCATCTTCGAAGGCGTTGATGAGTTGCACGGGTTGACCCGCGGACTTGTAGATACCTAGGACGAAGCCCGGCAAAGTGTGGGCGTTCATGGAATTCTTACGGGCACCGGGAATGGCCATGAGGGTGGCGCGGATGAAGGCGTCCACGACCTGGCGACGTTCGTCCAGGGACAATTTGCCGAGATGGTCGGCGTCAGCCAAGAGGTCGAGGTTTAGGGCGGCGTAGCGGTAATAGACGGCAGAGGAAAACTCCAGTGTGCCGATCATGCCAGCCCCGGCATCGTCCCCTTTGGGCTTGCAGTCGTCCACGGCAGAATAGAAGTCGAGATCGTTGTCTGATTTATGGGTGGAGAGGGCGTGACTGAACATGGCGGCGCCTTCGAGGGTGAGCGAAGGAAGACTGGCAACCATGCGGCCAAACAAGGCGATGTCCGCACCGTCGAGCAGGCCGGCACTCTTACAGAACTTATCGAGACTCTTCTCGTAGTCCTTGGATTTGGGGTCCGTTTGCAGCAGCGCGGCCACCTGACTGGCAATGGCGTCTATCTCCGAAGGTGCGAGGAAGGTAAGCGTGCCGACTTTCGAGTCCTCCGCCTTTGAATCGAGCTTGGCGAGTTTGTCAGCGATGTTCTTGGCGTGGTCGAGCGCGACCTTTGTGTCCGATACTCCGTGTTTGGTCAACGCGTCTGCGAGCGGTTGGACGATCAACTTAGTACGCTCACCACCAAAGCGGGCGGCAGGCAGGTTGGCCTGCGCATATTCGCGGATAGCGCGTTTGAGAGACTGGCTAGAGAGGCGAGCGCGGTTGACACCGCCGAAGACGGCGGTCTTGGGCGAGCCGACGTCATCACGGTTGAGGCAGGAGACAGGGAAGGATTGGAGGATGTGTAGTTCGATCAGTTTCATTTTTAGTGTTTGTTGATGTTTGCTAGTTGAAAGTTTGGATTTAAGACAAGGGAGCAAGGATAAGGAGACCGAAACCAAAGGCTTTGGCGGAACCGATGCCCGCAGCGACGGTGGCGCGGAGTTGGGCGGGGTCGGTGACTGTGAGTTCGCCCTGGAACTCGACGGCGGTGTGAGTGCCATGAGCAGCGCCATCTTTGTGGAAGAATTCCCGGCCACGAGGAATGGTGCGGAGCGAATCGAAGTTGAGGGTGAAGCCGCCAGCGGCGGCCTTGCGTTCCAGCCAGGCGACCAAGTCTTCACGTTTGGTAAGCGGAGCCCGGCGGCCATTCTTCTTGCGTGACCCATCAGCATTGTCCACGCGCAGTTTCTTGGTGGGATTGGCGAGCAAGCTAAACCGATAGCGCGGGTGGGCGAAGAAGTCGTCCGGGATAACTTTCGTGCCAAAGCAGTCTGTGGGACACCAATCGGGCTTGGCGGGAACTGAGTGCGAAAGGATGAGGACGCGATAAGCTTCCTCCTTGCGGTCCACGCGAATAAGGAAGTCTCGCGACTGACCGTCGCGGCCGCCGAAGGCCTGCCAGATGCGCTGGTGCCAATCGTAGGAGTCGCGGATGCGGAGCAACCGCACGGCGTCTTCGTAGGATACAAGAATCTGGGTGAGGTGCAGCGTGGTGGTGGCAGTCAGTGTATTCATTTGGCGGTGGTGGTTAAGGTTTCTTTGGCGGTGATTTCCCCGGAATGCCAGAAGGACTTGGCCCATTTGACGCGGATTTCGTCTGCATACCAAGGCCAGTTCCAAAGGTCGGCGAAGAGACTCTCGTAATTAACGCCGACGCCTTTGCTGGCGGCGAGGCGAATCCAGGAGCGGAGCTGGCCGGTGACATCATCGACATCGCCGGAGGCGAGGAGGCGGCGGAAGCGGCTTTGAAAACTGGCGGGCATGTCTTTGCCGTCACCGAGTCCAATGCGCCGGCAGGTTTCACCGAAATTGCGGGCGTTGGATTCTTCGGGATGGCTGGCGAATAGTGCCGCCACGGTCACGAAGACAGGTTGGCCGATGTCGCCACCGAGGCTGGCGACGACGGGCCAGGCATCCACGTGCATGCGCGGGTTATCGGTGAGTCCGCGTCGAAGGGCGGCGAGTTTGCCGCGATCGTTGCGGGTACGACGAAGTGCGCCGACGAAAGCGGCAGCGCGATCTTTGGGGGTCAGTTTGGATTCATTCATGGGCGGTAGTGGGAGTTTGTGCATTAACCTTGGGACGGAAATTGAGGCGGCGCAGGCCGAGGGCGAAAGCCTCGATCTGACGCGGAGTCTGGCGCGGACAGGCTTGTTCAAAAGCATCTGAGGCGGCGTCTTGGACAGCTTTGCCCCAAGCGCAGTTTGGTAGATCGGCGGCGAGGTCGGTGTTGCGTGCCAAATCGAAAAGGCTGGAGAGGTGCTGTTCGACACGGGTCCAGAAATACTGACGGGCGCGGTCATAGGCAGGTGCGGCGACCTTGAGCGAATTGGCGTAAGTCTTAACCGCCTGGATTAATATACTCTCGCGTTCTTCGGCGTGAGCGACGCCCTTTTCATAGGCGGCGCGGCCGAACTCGGAGAACATGCCGGGCGGAAGCGAGTAGGTGGATTCGACGACGTCCTCAATCTTGGCTTTGTCGGTGACCAAGGCACCGACCCAAAGGGTGGTAGTCCCCAAGGTGTTCGTGTGACTCAACGCCAGTGGTCCGCTGGTGGCATCGGCGGTGGAGCGGCGGCGAACCGAGACGGCGGCGAGTTGACGCCACAAACTACGATTGGTAGAGGCAGGAAGGACGGCGAGTTCAGGCTTGTCTTTGCGTTTGATGATGGTGGCAGTGGCTTCTCGGAATGCAGGGAAAATGGCATACTCAAGACCGTTGGCTAGGATGATTGTGGCACCGCCATCATCCAGGCGGATGGCGCGGCTCAACGGCACCAGACGGCCTAAATGTGTCTGGGTGGCATTCTCAACGGCGGGCTTATCATCGAAGTGTTTTACGGGAAGTTCCCACGTGGGTTGTCCCCAACGATCAGTGCCCATCGAATCGGTTACGGTCTCCTGACTCAATAAGTTCAAATGAATCGTTTGGAGCAAGGACTCACCAAGCAATAAAGTATGAACCATGCTGGAGGGCGTGCATGGAGCGTGTTTGCTAGAACCCTTGCCGATAGTCTCAATGCCGTTCCACAAAGCAATCCCGATGCGACCACCGGGAGAGAAGCATTGGAAGGTGACAAGATTGATCGCCGAGCGGGCTGATTGAAGCGAGCGCAGATCACCCGCATCATTATCAAAAAGGGTTGAAGTGTTGCCGGTGGCCAGCGTGAGATCCAGTTTGGTGGCGGCATTCCCGGCGTCGGTTTCTTTGCCAGGCTTAAGGCCGGGCAGTTGGAGAAACCGTGGTCCATTGCCGAACAATTCAAACGAGCCACGCCATTTCTCCAGATAAGTGTGGACGCGGGGCTGGATGAGTGGTTGGGCTTGTTCCCAAGCGTCTTCATCTACCGGGCCGTCGAGGGCGGCCTGGGTGATGCAGAGGAGCAGGCGCATAAGGGCGATGCGTTCATGGGGTTTGACGGCGAGGTCGCGCAGGTCTTGCGCCTGCGCGAACAGGTCTTGGAGACTGAACAAATCGCGGCGACCATCGGCGCGCAAGGCGGGTATCCAGGGATCAATAGTCAAATTCATCGTCATCCTTTGGGGTTGTATTTACACGGGTGATGCGTTCGGCGAACAGGCCGAGGCGCGAGTCGTAGGTCATATTGGAAATCTGGTCGGCAAAAACACAACGGCCATCGGGGCGCACGGTGGCAACCGTCGCACCGGAGGGGCCGAGCAAGTCGAGCCATCGTGGTTTTGGGGCAGCGGCGGGAACCATCCATCGCGGGGCGCGCACGACCCAGTGATGAATCAAGCGGGCTGACTTACGCTGCCACTCGTATTCGCTGACCTCGACATCTTCTCCATTCAACGTCTGTAAAACCACAGAACCATTGGTGCCGGTGGTCACGGAGCGAATCAAGACCACTGGTGTAGTGGGCGCGCCGCGCCGGCGGGTGAGCACATCATCCTGGTCCTCGAGCATGGGACGACCGAGCACAAGGGTGGCGGCTTTCGCGTTTTCTTCTAGCTCGCCTTTTTCCTTTTCGAGTGCGCGGTGCAGTTCCTTCCAAGCTTCCGGTTCATGCGCGTCGGGTTCGGCGTAGGTGTCTTCGAGCAGCGGGCGGATATTAGCCGGTAGATTAATTTCCGACCGGGATTGCCACACGGCCGCAGTGCGCAGCAGGACATAGGGCGCATAGACCCAGGCGCTGCGGCCGAGGGCTGATTTCAGCGCGGCAACATCTGCCGAGGGCGCGATGTCCGGCAGGCGAATCCAAAAATCTTGCTGCGCAGCCTGACGGTGTGGGCGCGGGTGACGCCAGAGGCGGCCCATGCGTTGTAGGAGCATGTCGGTGGGGGCGAGGTCGGAGACGATGAAATCGAGGTCAATATCCACGCTTTGTTCGACGACCTGGGTGGCGATGAGGATGCTGCCGGGACCGGTCGTCGGACGATTCGTACCAAGATGATCGAGCCAAAGTTTTTCGAGTCCTTCGCGACGGGCAAAAGGAAAGCGACTGTGGAGCAATCCGACGCGCACGGTGTCCTGGCAGATGGAACTGACGACCGCGCGAAAGGCTTGTTGGGCTTCAACGACAGTATTACGAATCCAGAGAACGTGCTGGCCGGTTTCGGCGCGGCAGATGAGTTCGGTGATGGTCTCTTCCTCGGAAATAACGGCGGGACGAAGGGAGATTGTTTTATCTGATGACCACACCGGTTTAAGGTGACGGCATTCATTCCCACTAGTGCCATAGGTGACCAGCGGATAATCGGCCGGCGCGGTGGTTTCTTTGATGCCCGCAGCCGCCAGCAGTTCGTTGCGGCGCGCGGCGGTGAGGGTGGCGCTGAGAATGATGACAGAGCAGCGGAGGTTGACGAGTTCACGAATCAGGGCGGTGATGAGGGTGCCCGTGTAGATGTCATAGGAATGTATCTCGTCGAGGATGACCACCTTGCCGGCGAGGGCGAAGCGGCGAACGAAGAAATGTTTTACGGCGACAACACCTTGAAGCGCCTGGTCAATGGTGCCGACGCCATAGGGAGCCAGCAACGCCTGTTTGGCTGAGGCAAACCACGACCGAGCCTCTCGAACATGGTCCGAAGGTTTCTCGCCATCTTTGGCCTCCCACCGATCGAAGGCCGGCGCGATGCGAAGGTCAAAGTCATCTTCCAGCCATGCGTTGCCATGGGCGAGCCGGAATGAGGCTTCGTCCACGAGGGTGTTGCGAAGGAAGCGCTCGACCCGCAAATGAATTCGATTACTTGTGACCTGGGTGGGCAGAGCGAAATATATTCCCTGTTGCTGACCCGAAGCAATGAGTTGCTGCGCCGCGAAAAGTGCGGCCTCAGTTTTTCCACAGCCCATTGGGCCTTCAACCACGATGACTCCGGGAGAGAGTGACGCATCGGCCACAGCCTGCTGGAGTGGATTTGGATTAAACGAAACATCTGGTCCGGTGGCGAAGGCATCGGCGAATCCAGTCTGGCGAAGTTTGCCGCCCGGCCAACCGATCTGCCGAAGGGCTGCGCGCGCCTGCTGGCGTGCGGCGGCGAGAGGTGATTCCAATTCTGGCGAAAACCATCTTTCGTTGGAGCCGATCCAATCCGCGACGGTGATGAGACCAGCGAGCAGCCAGATGTCGGAATGATAGGGTTTTAGACGGGTATCAGGTGGTGATGTTGGGAGCGGGCCAAACACTGCACAAAGATATTCCAGCAAACCTATTCGGTAGCTCTCGGCCCATTCCTTAAGGACTTCGGGTCCAGAGAGGCGGGCAGGTTTGCCTTTCGGTCGGCCATGATGGGCACCGATTGCCACTGACCAAAGACGCAGGTCGGCAGCTTTGGGTAAATCCTGCACAAAAACCTGACTGACCAATGCGTGATCTGAAACCGACAAAGCGATGTCGCCACTGGAACATGGCGGCAGAGTTGTTGCGGTCAGCCATTGCGGACACTTGGCCTGAAAGCCAATAGTGATTTTCCCTACATCATGCAGGGCCGCAAGGGTGGCAGCACCCGCCGGAAGAAGTGACCTGACACTTGGCGGGAGCGCGGCAATGAAGACCTCGGCAACGGCGCCAACATTTTGGCAATGCGTGCGAACGGATACACCTGGACGCCCGTCCTTGGTTGTTTTCGCCCAGAAATGCAAATCTTTGGAGCTCATGAGATTTCGTGGCTGGGCAAAGAGTGATTCAATGGAAGATGTGAAGCCAGACGTATCTTTAATGTGACTGCTGATAAAACATGTGACTGCGTCACATCGTCAGCCACATAAATGCGCGCGGGACGAGTGCCGCGTTTGAGCGAAGCGTAAGGTGGTCGAGCAGGCTTTTTTGGTATGTCATTCTCGTCCGGCATCTGAATTAAATTTGGAAGGTCTTCATCTCAAGGCGGGGCTTTATGCAGGATTAATTTGAATGCCTGGCTCGCGGTGGCATTCCCAGAGCCTGTCCTGACATTTCCCAAAAGTAGCGAGGCTCGCAAGGTAGATCGATAAGCCGGATGTTCATGCCCTTGGCGACCAAAGCATCGACCCATTCTTTCGTCCAGTTCCCTCCTGTGGTCACGATGACCGGGAAAGCATCGCCGCGCGCGAACAGTTGTTCAGCGATGTCCTTCCCCCGCATCTGAACCATCGTGTCGGCGGTGATCAACAGGTCCGGCTTGTCTTGAGCCATAGCCGCCCAAGCCCTGACACTGCACTCAAACTGGGTGAGTTTGATGTTTGTCACCCCATGGGTCAGCATGATCGCAAACATTTTCCGGACATACTCGTCATCGTTCACCAACCAGACGGATTTGGTTTTGGCCAGAGTCATGGTGTGGGTGGATTGGGCGATTGTTGTTTCTTGAAACTAGGCGGCGCCTCGCGCTTAGACCACATCTCGCTGGAGCTCATACGGCGATAGCTCGAACTGCGATACTTGCTGGCCTTACGTTCTTCGAGTGAGAATGCGCCACTCGCGATCAATGCACGCAGATGTTCCAACCGTTGCACCGCTTCCATCACTTTGTCTGCAGGGCCGTATTGCTTGAGTTGCTCAATGGTGTTGTCCAGCAATGTCGCCGCTTCCTGTGCGTGTCCTGAGTCCATGCGTTTGTTCACTTCTTCCATCACACGCCCGGCCTTCTGCATCGCCACCCACGGGATGACTTCCTCCCTGATCTTCACGTCGTCAGGATTCTGTGTGGCTTGGATGCGGATGACCTGAGACACGGTCTTTGAGGAGACGCCACTGGCGCTGATCTCATCGAACACGAACTCCAGTTCCAACAACCGTTCCCCTTCAAGGCTGCACACCGGTTGGCCATTGACCAAGGGCAATGGCAAAACCCCGAGTTCAAAACACAGGATGCGTGTCTCGCTGCTGACCAGATCACCGACCATGATCTCCTTTCTTTCACCCAGTAAGTCCACGGTGGGATATTCACCGAGCAGTTGGTAGGCGTCGCAGAAATCGAGGCGCTTGATGCGGACGCGAAGGTTCTGGATAACGATCTTCTGCAAACCATCGAGTTCAGAGGCGAAGATGGCCGGGAGCTGATCCGGTGATTTCGCATCATAGAACTGGCCGCTGGCTACGCGGGCGCATCCGGACATGACATCTTCGTTGTAGTTATCACCGAATCCGAGGCAGGAGGTGCGGATGGAGTCCTTTTCCAATCCGCTACCGATGATGCCTTTCACTTCATTGGGTTCAACAATGCCGACGTTGAGCAGCCCGTCGCTTAATAACAAAAGGCGACGCATGACGTCTGGTGCAGTTTTCTTCAACTCATCCCGCCCCAACATCCAACCTGCGGTCAGGTTGGTGCTGCCGCCGGCATCGATCTGGTCGATTAGGTTCGACCACGATTTACCTTGGCTCGCGTGTTGGAGCGGGATGACGCATCGGGACACGTCGTCGAATATCACGAGGCTGAACTGATCTTCCGGGCGCAGGTTGCGGACGGCAAGCTGTGTGGCGGCTTTGGCGTGTTTGAGGGCTTGGCCTTCCATAGACCCGCTCCGGTCCAGAACAACGCAGAACGCTGCCGGTCGGGGGCGCGGCTGTTCGACCGACGGCGCGTCGAAGCGGATGGCGAAGTGGACCGGGCGGGCTTGATTGGCGAGGATGGTCTGGTAGTCGAGAAGGTTTTCAATTTTCATGACTCCAATTTATCACACCGGGTTTGACATCCGCTGTCACTGGGTGCAATAAGTCTCCTGTCACCGCCATCACCCATGCCTAAAATCAAAACCGATCTCCAGACCCGTCCGCCGTGGGAACGAATGATGCAGATCCATGAACGCATCAAAGCCAACCGTTATCCGAACTGCACCAAGATCGCCAAGGAGGTTGAAGTCTCCACGCGCACCATCAAGCGCGACATCGATTTCATGAAGTATCGGCTCAACCTGCCGATCGAGTATGACAATAAGCGCTATGGGTTCTATTACACGAAAACGGTGGAGAACTTCCCCGGATTGCCAGTCACCGAAGCCGAGGTGTTCGCGCTGCTCGTGGCTCACAAGGCGATTGCGCAGTATCAGGGGACGCCGTATGAAAAGCCGCTGGATGCCGCCTTCCGCAAGCTGACCGGGCAACTGGGCACTCAGGCCAAGTTCACTCTCGGCAATCTGGATGAAGCGCTGTCGTTCCGGCCTTTCGCTCCCGGCGATGCCGACCTTGAGATTTTCCAGATCCTGACGCGCGCATTACAGGAGCAACGCGCGGTGACGTTCGACTACAAGAATCTCGGGGCGCAAAACTATCAAGCGCGCCACGTGCATCCGTATCACCTGGCCTGCATCCAGAACCATTGGTATCTGTTCGCCTTTGATGTGACTCGCAAAGCGATGCGGACATTTGTGCTGTCCCGCTTGCGCGACCTGGAACTGACCAAGGAGAAGTTTAAGCCGGATGCAAAGTTTGATCCGGACGAATATCTCAAAGGGAGTTTCACGGTGTTCAAGGGCAAGGAAGACTATGAGGTGGTGATCGAGTTCGACGTGTGGGCGACGGACCTGATCCGGGGTCGTAAATGGCATGCTAGCCAGACCTTCAGCGAATTACCCAACGGCACGTCACGATTGACGATGCGCTTGAATAACATCGAGGAGATGGAGCAATGGGTGCTGAGCTGGGGTCTGCACGCCACGGTGATCCGACCGGCGGAATTATCCAAGCGCCTGCGAAACACCATCGCCGGTCTGGCGGCGCGTTATGCAGATTAATTGAAGACTAATTCATGTTGAATCGAGATTGGTGCTTTGGCTCGGCTTTTTTCCCCTCAGCTAAGGCCAGAGCCCTCTTGGGCGACATGCCGCCGTGGATCACCTTCATGAGGGTGTCGTAATGCCGATCAAGGATGCAAAGGTTGCTCGCGATGAGATGCTTGATGTCTTCGGTATCGGCTGATTTATCCGCAGCAAACAGCTCTGTGACAAAGAAGATGTTGCCGTCATCCAAATCCAGATGCAACGACCCAAACTTGATCTGATTGTTGATACGCAGAACAAGCTCCGATGCTTTGGGGATAAGAGCCCTTTTGACCTTGGAGGGAAACTTAGACACGAACTTCAGCGAGTCGCCGTCTTCGTCGCACACCACAACGACCTGCCAACGCGCATGCTCACCCTCAAACGAGGTGTTCAGTCGGCATGGGTCAGGAGCGCACTCAAAGTGCCATTCATTTTCGGTGAGGAAGTCGGCGCATTGTTGAAGGAGTTGATTCATAGTGAGAATAGTTAACCACAGCCCCTCTGACATTTGTTGTCATATCCCAAAAAAGAATCCCCAAATGGCAAGAAACTGCAATCCAAGGCGGTCTTAAGGGCGGGGCGGGTAGGGGAAGCGCGGCGGGAGATCGAGGGCGCGGCGGATGGATCTGCGAAATTGTTGCACGGTGAATGGTTTGTCAATGGTCAGAACAGGAAACATGGTGAACGAAGTAATGCGTTCGCGAATATGGGCTTCGAGATGGGCGAGGTAGTTGCGAACCAAAAGATTTTCGCGGGACACAAAATCCCCATCGGCAATCGCGGCGTTGTTTCCTATGATCTGAATGAAAACCAGCATGGCGCGAGCAGTGCCGCCGCCTGTGCGAAGGTCAGCCGCAACCGCGCGTTTCAGAAAGTCAGGCATTTGACGAGAGAGAGAGGGCCAACGCGAACCGTATTCATTGACAACGCGCTCGTTGGTGATGGTGTCGTCAGGACGGTTTAGGATGATTTGGAGGAAAGCCTGTTTGCCGGCGGAGAAAGGTCCGTGGGAAAGGATGGCGGCTGCCATCAGTGCTAGCATCGTCGAGTGAACCTCCGATTCGATGGCTTCAATCTCGGACGGACTGGCAGCGGGCGCGGCAGAGAGTGCCAAATCAATCAACTCCTGGGTGGCCGATTGAATGGCAAAGACAATTTGATCCAATGGAGCGTTCACGTTTTAAGTAGATTCACCACCTTCTGAACGCAGCGCGGCAAGTCTTCTCGAAGTTCATAGACCCAGAAGCGACATACTTTCCAACCGAGGCTTTGGAGTTGGAGATCGCGCCAATAATCGTCGTCCTTGCGGCCCCCGCCAGCGGTGCGATGAACAGACTCGCCGTCCACTTCCACGTCAATCTTAACGGGGTGCAAAATCCCCAAGTCTAGGAAGCGACCGGCGATGGGATATTGTGGGAGGACTTTGACACCAGCGTCCTGCAAGGCGATGGCGAGGACTTTCTCCCAAGGTGATTGATAAGGATCGCGAGCAGCAATCGTGGGCGAAGAGCCTGGCAAGGTGCGGCGGGCGAGCTTCTCGATGAACGAAATCCCACAATCCAATGCCCAATCGCGGTTGCCGACGACATGGAGGACGGCCCGAGCGCGCGAGACGGCGACGTTGAACAGGTTGGGGCTCTCACGCAGGAAGAGGGTAGAGCCCTGCGGCATTTCCGGCCCGCCGCACAAGCTGAATAGGATCAAATCCCGTTCGTCGCCCTGGAATCCGTGGGCAGTGGCGGCCAGAAAACGAACGCGCTCGATAAAATCCGCCGGTAGAGCGGAGGAAGATTCGAGCGCATCTTTGATGCGGATCATCTGCTGGCGAAATGGAGTGACCACGCCAATCGTGCCGCGATAGCCACTCGCGGCCAAGGTGGACAATTCGCGCAGAACGGCAGTGATCTCATCAGCACACCAAGAGCCGGTAAGGCCGGCTTCCACCTTGCCAGCAATGTGCGTCCAGTGAATGCCGGGTTTCATCCCGGCGGGAATGTTGAGCCGTTCCGTGAGGGTGACCACCGTCAGGGTGTTGGAATAGAAAGCTTCGTTGCAATAGTCGGCAATGAGTTCATGCGAACGGAAGTGGAGGTCGAGCCGGACGCGGGCGGTGTCGGGGACGGTCGCATTGGAGTCGGCGAGATCGAAGGCACTGTTGACGCGATAGGTGAAGCGCTGAACGTCCGCCTCGGTGAGATTGTATTGCTGGAGCAAGGTTTGCTGGACGGCGACATCCAGATTGCTGACGTGCTTGAGCTGCATGGGATCGCCAGCGAACACGGCCTGCTGGCTGCGGGCGAGCAACGGTATGACAGAAGCGATGTCGCACTGGCTGGCCTCGTCAACAATGACCAGATCGAACAGGGCAGGGATGAGCGGGAGCGCACTTCGAGCGGAGAGATTAGCCGAATCCATGTAGTTGAAAAGAGGCCACCGATTGGGGATTGATTGGTGGTAGATGAAAACAACGCAATCGTCGGGCACACGCCTGGATCACCAAACGGTGGCCGGGACATTTGAGTTCAAAAGCAACGGCAAGGCAATCGCCATCAGCTTCACGGACCAGCAACTTTCCCCGCACGCGGGCAGCGCC
>CAMCWI010000083.1 GCA_945882065.1 Akkermansia muciniphila | reverse complement strand
GCGATGGAACACGCCGAGGTCCAGCGCGAGCATCGCGAGGACGAACACATTGAAACCGACCCAGAGCCAGATTGATTCAGTCATAAATTATTAATTACTGGGGAGAGTATGGCCGTGCCGCGCCGGATGACTAATCGGTAGTTCAGAAGTGAAGGATAGGAATTGCCGAAGAGTGGCCGGATTGCTGGCGGAAGTTTTCACCCGCTTTTGCCCCGTTGGAGCAAGGCAGTTTGGCTTCGCGAGAATTTGTGTGAATTCGTGTCCATTCGTGGTTGCCCGCGCGCAGTGAGCTTCAGAACTTATTCGGGCGCAGCACGCGCACGTCTGATTCAAAGGCGATCATCCCATAGCGAGAGAAGAATTCCTTTTCCAACCGCGTGAGCAGGATCTGGGCGACTTCCGGCGGCACGATGACTTCGACCTGGATGTTGGTGAACTCCGGGATGTCCGCTTCGCGCCGGCCGCGCGAGCCATCGCCTTCCACGGCGAACAGGGTGTAGCCGTGCGCGCCCACGTCGCGCAGGAGTTTGGTCACCGCCGCCTTCGCGTAGGCTTCACAAACGATGGTCACCAGTTTCATTGCGTGCGTGGTCATGGGCTAGGAATAGAGTTTGCGGGCAATCTCCAGATAGATGGGAATGCCAAGCGTGATGTTGAAGGGAAAGGTGATCGCGAGTGAGGACGTGAGGTAAAGCGTCGGGTTCGCGTCGGGCAAGGACATGCGGATGGCCGCCGGCGCGGCGATGTAGGACGCGCTGGCGGACAAAACGCCGAGCAGTGTCGCGCCGCCGAGTTCCAGACCGGTGAGCTTGCCGAGATAAACGCCGAGCGCTCCATTGACCAGCGGCACGACGATTCCGAAGCCAAGCAGAAACGGGCCGACCTTCTTCAGGTCCTCCAACCGCCGACCCGCGACGATGCCCATTTCGAGCAGGAACAGCGCAAGCACGCCTTGAAACGGAGTCACGAAGAACGGTTCAACTTTCTTCATGCCGGCCTCGCCGCACAACGCGCCGACCACGAGCGCACCGACGAGCAGAAAAATGCTGCGCCCGAAGATCGCTTCGTGCATCGCCTGCTTGAGCGATGCGCCGGAGGCTTCGCCGGCTTTCTTGGTCGCGAGTTTTCCCAAGACCACGCCCACCAGGATGGCGGGCGATTCCATGACGGCGAGAAAGGCGGTGGCGTAGCTCTCGAACGGCACGTCAATCGCCTTGAGATAGTTTGTTGCGGCGATGAACGTCACTGCGCTCACCGAACCGTAGTGCGCAGCGATGGCCGCCGCATCCACGGCGGAAAGTTTCCCGCCGTAGCGCAGCACCGGAAACGTCCACAGCGGAATCAGCGCGCCGAGCATCATCGCGGCGAGCGCGGGCAGCCAGACCTTGGCGATGCCCGCTTCGGCGATGGCCACGCCGCCCTTGAACCCGATGGCGATGAGCAGGTAGATCGTCAGTCCGATATACAGCGGCTCGGGGAATTTCAGGTCGCTTTTGGTGAGCGCCGCCATGAGGCCGAGCGCGAAAAACAGCACCGCCGGCGAAAGCAGATTTGCGCGGATGGCGTCGAGAATCTCCATTAGCAGGCTTGGACAAGCTTTTCCGCTTCAGCGGCGAGCCGTTTGTTTTTCGCCCGCGACTCCGACGCCAGTTGCGCCTTGAACTTCAGCACTCGCGCGCGCAACCGGTCATCGCTAGTCGCCAAAATCTGCACCGCCAGCAAGCCGGCATTGCGCCCGCCGCCGATGGCCACGGTCGCCACGGGGACGCCGCCGGGCATTTGCACAATCGAAAGCAACGAGTCCAAACCTTTGAGCGACTTGCTCTCCACCGGCACGCCGATGACGGGCAGCGGCGTGTGACTGGCAACCATGCCGGGCAGATGCGCTGCGCCGCCCGCGCCCGCGATGATCACCTGCAATCCGCGCCGATGGGCGGACTTAGCGTAACGCGCCATGTCGTCGGGTGTGCGGTGCGCGGAGACGACGCGCACTTCGCAGGGCACGCCGAATTCGGCGCAGGCCTCGGCGGCGGGTTTGAGTGTGGGCCAGTCCGAGTCGCTGCCCATGATGATGCCGACGGGGGGCGTGGATTTTTTGCGGGTAGGTTTCATGATTGTTCTCCGAAACGGATTTGAGCCGCCGCCCGCTGCGCAGTGGCGAGGGCTTCGTACATGGTTGCTCCGAGCGCGGTCACGTGCCCCATCTTGCGGCCTGGGCCGCTCATCGCTTTGCCGTAGATGTGGACGTGCGCGCCGGGAACGGCCAGGGCCTGCTCGATTCCAACCGGACGCCCGACGGCCTTTCGGTCGCCCAGCAGATTCACCATGACGGCGGCGGGCGCGATCATGCGGGTATCGCCCAGCGGCCAGCCGAGCACGGCGCGGACGTGGTTCTCGAACTGCGAGCACACGCACGCCTCGATGGTGTAATGCCCGGAGTTGTGAACGCGCGGCGCGAGTTCGTTGATGAAAATCTCGCCGCTCGCGGTCAGAAACATTTCCACGCCGAAGCTGCCGACCGCGCCCACGGCGGTCACGGCGCGGCGGGCGAGGTCCACGGCCCGCGTCGTAATTTCCGGCGCGACGGGCGCGGGCGCGCAGACGAGGTGACAGACGTGGTCGCGTTGCACCGTTTCGACGAGCGGATACGTGGCCGTCGCGCCATCGCGGCCGCGCGTGATGATGACCGCGAGTTCTTTCACGAACGGGCAGAAGGCTTCAACGAAAAGTTCGTTGCCATCATTGCCGCCGAGCTTTTGCCATGCGCCGCCGATCTCATCCAACGCCCGCACGGTGACATTGCCCTTGCCGTCGTAGGCATTGCGCCGCGCTTTGAGCAACAGCGGCAGGCCGAACTCCCGCGCCGCGCTGGTCACGGCTTCTGGATTTTTCACCGCGCAGAAACGCGGCACGGGGAGGTCCGCAGCGACGAGGGTTTGTTTTTGGATCAACTTGTCCTGCACGAGCGCGATGCTGCGCGCCGTCGGAAACAGTGCGTGGCCGCCAGCCTCCAACGCGCGCAGGCTGGCGGCATCCACGAATTCATTTTCGAGCGTGACGACGTCCACTTGTGCCGCGAGTTGCAGCAAATCCGCCGGGTCGTCCCAGTCGCCGATAATCGAGTGGGAGGCGAGGTTCGCCGCTGGGCTGTGGTGATTGCGCTCAAGCACCACGACATCGCAACCGAGTTGGAGGCCGGCCAGCGCGGTCATTTTCGCGAGCTGCCCGCCGCCGACGATGCCGAGGCGCGGGTTGATGGCCGCCGGAACGCGCGCCGGCTCGACGAGTTTAAGGATGTCGCGGTCGTAGGTTTCGTGCATGCGATTGTGGAATCAACTTGTCCGGCGCGGTTTCACTCGTTCAAGCCGCCGCGGGGCCATTGATTCTTTGCCAAGTCGAAAATATTGGGGGCGTCCTTGGCGCGAATGGTCAACACAGAACACTCGAGATCGCGCAAGAGACCCTCCGCCGTCGAGCCGAGCAGCATATACTGCACGTGACTGCGCCCGTGCGTGCCGAGCACGATCAAGTCGGCTTTGGTCTGATGCGCAAACTCCGCAATGCCGTGCGAGTGGTGTTCCGCGCCGGAGAGCACCGCCAGCTTAGGGTCAGCGCCAACTGCGCCCGCGAACTCGTGCAGCTTGGCCCGCATGGCTGTTTCGAAACGGCTTTGAAAATCTGGCTCCATGACCAACGAAGGCATGCGGTGTTGCAGATCATGCCACGGCGGTTCATACACATGAAGGCAATGTACCCGACTGCCATCGTTGGCGGCGACCCGCAGCGCTTGCTTCGCCGCCTCGGCGGAAGTTTCCGAGAAATCCACGCACGCCACAATTCGCCGATACGGTCCGGTCTGACCGGGTTGAACAAGCATTACTTTTGTGGCGGCTTTGCGCATCAGCTTGGCGGCGAGAGTTCCCGTGCTGGCACCGGGCAGGCTAATATTACGGGCGCCCGCCACCAGCAGATCCGCTGACATTGTGATGACCGCGGTGAGCAACTCGTGGAGCGGCGAGCCGATGACAACCCTGGTGCTCGCTTCAATGCCTTCGCGAGCCAGGCGCGCTTCGATCTCGGCCTGCGCGGTCTGCCGCGCTGTGGCCTCCACTTTCGCGCGGGGCTGGTTCAACGCCAGCGCCAGTTCCTCCATCACTTCTTCATCAATCACGTGCAGCACCGTCATGCGCGATTGGCTCCATTTGGCGAGGCGCAGCGCCTGGGCGAGCGCCGCTTCGGCCCCGGGAGAGAAATCCCAAGCCACGAGAATTTGTTTCAGTTGATTCATAAGTTTTTGGGGTCAATTGCTTATTCCAGCATGCGGCCACGGCTGCGCGCTTTGAAACGGCGCACTGGCCCGGGCATACAATTCGCGCATGAGTTTCGCCGAACGCTGGCGGGCCAGCCGGATTTCCCGGCGGGTGGCTCGAGACGACGGCGCGAGTAATTGTCTGGATAGGTTAAGCGCTCGTTCGGGGGCTGAGGCTGCGAGGGACACGGTGTTGGTTGGCAAATCCGCCAGCGATTTCAGGATGATTTTTGCTTTCATGGTTCTGTTGTGGTGGTGTGTTT
Source organism: Akkermansia muciniphila (assembly GCA_945882065.1). Taxonomy (GTDB): domain Bacteria; phylum Verrucomicrobiota; class Verrucomicrobiia; order Limisphaerales; family JADLHS01; genus JADLHS01. Next base: position 10,218 of record CAMCWI010000083.1, on the reverse strand, counting down.
GAGGCGCGATCTCAGCCGCCGCGCCTGGCTTTGACGTTGCTCTTGAGCCGTTGCAGCCTTTTCGTGGCGCGGCTGGTGATCTGCTCACGCAGTTGCTTCATGGCCTTGGCAAACGCCGCGCGCAGCGTGTGGTCGCGGCTTTCGGCGAAAACGTCCAAGCCGGGCGTGACGAGGTGGACGTTCACATGATACGCGGGGCTGGCGTTTTCCAGCCGCTCGAGCCGGACGTTGGCTTCGTCAATCTGGCGCGCCTGGCCGAGGGCGAAGATTTGTTTTTCCACCCACGAATCCAAGGTGTCCAAGGAACGGAGGTTCAGGTGTTGCAGGTTCAATCTCATGGACGTTGTCATAATGTGTTTGTTGTTTTCAGTCGCGGGAACGGCTGCCACCCGACAGGAGCGGCAGCAAATGCCAGAGGAAATAAGCCAGCGTGGTGATGAACGCCGCCACGTAAGTCCACGCCGCTGCATCGAGCACTTTTTTCACGCCCGTGGCCTCTTCGCCCGGCGCGATGAAGCCGAAATCAGCCAGCACCACTTTGGCGCGGCGTGACGCATCGAATTCCACGGGGAGTGTGACGAGGTTGAACAACATGATGATGCCCCATGCCACCGCCATGAAGAACGCGCCCGTCAACGGCGTGATCAATCCGGTGAACAGCCCGAGTAGCGGCAGAAACATCACCACATAGTTTGCGTAGGTGGTGATGCCCACCGCCGCCATGCGCCAATGCAGCGGCGCATAGGCCCGCGCGTGTTGGATGGCGTGGCCGCATTCGTGCGCCGCCACGCCGAGCGCCGCCGGGGTGCGCCCAAAGTAGTTCGCCTCGGACAACACGAGCCGATTGTGGATCGGATCATAATGATCGCCGAGCATGCCTTCCGCGTGGGTGATGTCGACATTGCGGATGCCGCTGAGGCGCAGGATTTCTGCCGCCGCCTGACCCCCGGTGATGCCCGAACGCACCACGCCCTGATTGTAGCGTTTGTAAACCGACTTCACGCGCCACATCGCTCAGAGGGAGAGCGCCATCGTTCCGATAAAGAGGATCCAGATCATAGTTTGCCTTTCGTTTCTGTTTCGTCTTCGCGTCAGCGTCACGGCTGCTGCGATTACGAGCGAACCCTAGGCGCGCATCGGCGGACCGACTAATACGCAATTCCGAATGGACGCTTAGGTTAATCCGAACGGAGTCGAAATAATTCTTGAACGCAGTTTGGCTTGGGAGGCTTTCACCGCTAGTCTTCGCGACGATGACTGCGCACCCAGCAATTCTCGCCGCGCCGAACCGCATTCGCGCGGCACTCGGGATCGCGGGTTGGTTGGCGCTGTGCTTTGCAGCCGCAGCGCTCGGCGGATTCTTCCTGCCCGGCGAATGGTACGTGCAGCTTCAGAAACCATCATGGAATCCGCCCAGTTGGATTTTCGGCCCGGCCTGGACGGCGCTTTATATCATGATGGCGATTGCCGCCTGGCTGATTTGGCAACGCGGCGGGTTCGCGGCGCAGCGAGTGCCGCTCGGACTGTTCCTGCTGCAACTGCTGTTTAATGCCGCGTGGTCTCCGCTCTTTTTCGGATTGCGGAATCCGGCGCTCGCCTTCGTGGACATCGTGCTGCTGTGGCTCGCTTTGCTGGCCACGCTGCTGACTTTCTGGCGACGGTCGCGCGGCGCCGGGGCCTTGCTGATTCCCTATCTGGCCTGGGTCAGCTTTGCGTCCGCGCTGAACTTCGCCTTGTGGCGGCTCAATTCATGACGCCAGCGCCAGCATGAAAACTATTCTCCCAATCTTAAAGCCGCTACTGTTGCTAACTTGCTTTGCCATGAATGCCCATTCCGCCCCGGACAAAACGGTTTACGATTTCCAATCTCCCACCAATGCCGCGTGGCAGATCGTCAACGACGACGTGATGGGTGGTGTGTCCGCCAGCAGCTTCCGCATCACCAACGGCGTCGCGGTGTTCAGCGGCGAAGTGTCGCTGGCGAACAACGGCGGCTTTGCCTCCGTGCGTTCGGTGCCGGCGCGGCACGACCTGGGCGACTCGGACACTTTTGTGGTGCGCGTGCGCGGCGACGGGCGGCGCTATAAATTCAGCGCGCGCATGGATAGCAGTTTCGACAGCGCAATTTACCGCTGCGACTTTCCGACGAAGAAAGGCGTGTGGGAGGAGCACCGGTTGCCGTTGAAGGATTTCGTGGCTTCGTTCCGGGGGCGCGTGCTGGCTGATGAACCGCCGTTGAATCCGGCGAAGGTGAGTTCAGTCGGCTTCCTGATCTCCGATCAGCAGGCGGGACCGTTCCAACTCGAAGTGGCTTGGATCAAGGTGATTGGCTCGCCGGGAAAAAAGTAAAGGTCGCAAACCCACCTCAAGAATTCGTCTGTCCGGGATGTTTTTTTTGGCCTCCGGGCTTGTGCGGTCTCGCAACTTCCACAAAGTTAGACAAATAGAACACACAGCCGAACAGGTTGAAATATTTCGAATATTTCAAGCCATTGTTTAAGCGCTTTGTTTGTTAATAGTTAATTATAAGCCCACTGTAAACACGCCAAATTACTAGTTAGACAAGAATTTGACAGACTGTGGAATGGGTACAACCTTCACTCACATTCGGGTGTCGCTTTGCGGCAAGCCGAGCATAAAAAATGAAACTCGAAAAGCAACTGCCGGTCTCAGGATTCCGAGTTCAAACCATCCGGTTTGGACGTCCGGTGTACTTCGCGGTGGTGGTCCGAGTCCTGAAAAAACAAAAACAATAGTTACATCTCAAGCACATGAAAACACTCCGTAAGCTCACAATCACCGCCTTGGCTCTTTCGACCTTGGCCCTCTCGCCCGTTCAAGCGGCACCCGCCGGTGACATCGTGGTCGTTGCGTCAGGGGCTGGCAGTTTCAACACACTGGTCGCCGCCGTGAAAGCCGCTGGCCTCGTCGAAACCTTGCAAGGCACGGGGCCGTTCACGGTCTTCGCTCCGACCGACGAAGCCTTCGCCAAATTGCCCTCGGGCACTGTCGAAAGTCTGCTCAAGCCTGAGAATAAGGAGAAGCTGGTGGCAATCCTGACCTACCACGTCGTGGCTGGCAAAGTCATGGCGGCCGATGTCAAGACGATGCAGGCCAAAACGGTGAACGGTAAGGATCTGGACATCAAAGTCACGGAGGGCACTGTTACCGTAAACAATGCGAAGGTCATCAAGACCGATATCGCCGCCAGCAATGGCGTAATCCACGTCATTGACACCGTCGTATTGCCGAAATGATTGCTTGGGGATGAGTCGGAGAGTCATTGGCTCTCCGCCTTGTCTCATTGATTATTCCAGCCCCTCGTAATAAACAGACTTTGCGCAGCTAGAAGGTTCTGGTCTTAGATTGCGCCACTCTTCAACCACCAAAAGATTCCTCAACCAATAAAATCCTCATGTTTCAAAAAATAGATTATTTTTTTCTGGTCGCCGCCTTCGCCAGCTTTGTGGCTAGCGTTTCACTCTGGTTTCTCGTCAACCGTGAGTATGGCGTTTATGTGGGACTGTGGGTGCCGAGCATCCTCGCGCTCTGGGTCGGCGTTCGCGTGGTCCTGCTCACCTGCGCCACCACCAACCTCAACCGGAGAAAATAGCCATGTTCAATTACATCTTCCCGATCTTCGCCTTCGGGCTCGTCATCACCGGGATTGTTTTTCTCGGTATCCAGCAGGCTGCTGACTTGGCCAAGGATTTGGCTGCGCAGCGGAGTCAGGCGGAGGCGGATCTGCAAAAGCAGGGCAGCCCCGTACCGTCACCCGGCGGCACGTTCGGCAAACCACCGGTGGCTTGAGCCAGCATTGCTCCCATTCCTAATTCTCCCAGCCTATTGAAGTTGAATTTCAAGCGAGCGGCAGGTCCGCCGCCTTGCCCTTGGACTTTGCCAAGCCAAGCAATTGAAAACCTCGCCCGGTTTTCTGATCCTGACCGCCATGTCATTCACGAGCCCGCCGGGCAGGTAAGAATCTCCGGCCTCAGCCCATAAATTTGACTGCCAAAAACTCACAAAAACTATGCAACTAAAATTCGACTGGTTGATCGTGTTGGAAAAATTGCGCCGGGGCATCATGGTTACGGACACAACCCTGGACGGCCCTCAGAGTCCGCGCATTATTTACGTCAACTCTGCCTGGCTGACAATGACCGGCTTCACCCGCGACGACCTAGTCAACCAAACTCCGCGAATGCTTCAAGGCAGGCACACCGACCGCACTGTGGTTGGCTCGATTCGGCAAAAGCTGCTCAACCGCCAAGTGTTTCACGGTCAAACCTGGAACTACCGGAAGAGCGGCGAGCCGTTCCTCATGAATTGGTATTGCTACTCCATCTACGGCGAGCGGCCCAAACCGATCTACTACGTGGCCGAGCAGGAGGACGTGACTGAGCTGGAAACCCTGCGCCTCAAGGAACGGCTCATGGTCAACCCAAATGACGCGGATGCCCTACAGTTCTTCGCCGTGTTAAAGGAGTGGAAAGCCACTCAAAAAAAACCTTGATGCTTTGCGCTACAAACAATGCGCTATCCTGCCCGCGCCATCTGGTGCTCATTCTCGGCGACCAGTTGGATGCGAAGTCCGCTGCCTTTGACGGCTTCGACCCGAAGCACGACGCCGTTTGGATGGCCGAGGTCGCGGAGGAATCAACGCACGTCTGGTCGCACCAGGCGCGCATTGCGCTGTTCCTCGCGGCGATGCGGCACTTCCGTGACGCGTTGCGCCAGCGCAGTTTCATTGTTCATTACCGGGCGCTGAATGACGCGCTCAACGCCGGCTCGCTCGCCAAAGAATTGACCGCAATCATCCGTCGGCTGGGTCCGCAAAAGCTCATCGTGATTCAGCCGGGCGAATGGCGCGTGGAGCAGGCGCTCAAGAATGCGGCTCAAGGATTGGGGATGGAACTGGAGATTCGCCCCGACCGCCATTTCCTTTCTTCGCGCGAGGAATTCGCCGCCCATGCGAAAGGGCGCAAGCAACTCCGCATGGAATTCTTCTACCGCGAAATGCGGCGCAAGCATGATGTGCTGATGGACGGCGACCAACCGGTGGGCGGGGCGTGGAACTTCGACTCGGAAAATCGCGAGAGTTTCGGCAAGGGCGGTCCGGGCGAGGTCCGGCCGCCAGTCAGTTTTCCGCCCGATGAAATCACGCGCGAAGTTTTGGCCCTCGTGAAGAAGCGCTTTGCCAAACATCCCGGCGGCCTGGCGCACTTCGACTGGCCGGTGACGCCGGATCAGGCGCGACTGGCGTTGCTGGATTTCATCAAGCATCGCCTGCCGAGCTTCGGAAAGTATGAGGACGCAATGTGGAGTTCAGGTGGCGGACGGTGCGCGCACTCATATTTGTTTCACTCGCGTCTGAGCGCCGCGATGAATTTGAAACTCCTCGATCCGCGCGAGGTCATCGCCGCTGCCGCAGAGGCGTATCGGAAAGGCCACGCGCCGCTGGCCAGCGTCGAGGGTTTCATCCGGCAGATTCTTGGCTGGCGCGAATTCGTGCGCGGCATCTACTGGCACTTCATGCCGGGCTACCGGGAGTTGAACGCCCTCAATGCGCATGAGCCGCTGCCGGATTTTTATTGGACGGGTAAAACTGAGATGAATTGCCTGCGTGAAGCCATCGGCCAGACGCTTGAATTCGGTTACGCGCATCACATCCAACGGCTCATGGTCACGGGGCTTTTCTCGCTGCTGCTCGGGGTCAAACCGCAAGCGGTTCACGAGTGGTATCTCGCCATGTATGTGGACGCGGTCGAGTGGGTGGAATTGCCGAACACGCTCGGCATGTCGCAGCACGGCGATGGAGGGATCATGGCCAGCAAGCCTTACGCCGCGTCGGGGAAATACATCCAGCGCATGAGTAACTATTGCGATGGCTGCCGCTTTGACCCCGCAAAGTCCACGGGTGAAAATGCCTGTCCGTTCACGACGCTCTACTGGGATTTCCTCCTGCGGCACGAGCAGTTCCTCGCCAAGAATCAGCGCATGGCGATGCAGTTGAAAAACCTTGCCCGCCTCGACGCGCCCAAACGGAAAGCCATTCAGCAGCAAGCGACACAAGTCCGCGCCGCCTGTTGCCCCAGCACGGCTGCGGTTTAGAAACCCATGACAACGGAGCAATCAGAACTCGCCCGCCGCCGCCTCTGGCTCGGCATCACGAACGTCGGCTTCTGGGTTTTGACGACCGCCGTCGGCCTTTACTGGCTGACGTGCTATGACACCAGCGGTTTCAACCTCCGTCGCCTGGGATTCACTTTTGCGGCGGCGGTCGCAGTGCAGGCGGTTTTTGATTTTATCGGCGGCGCGTGGCTGATGCCCGAACCTCGATCCTCGATGATGAACTTTCTCCGCTGCTGGTCGCGCGGCGCACTGGGTCACACTCTCGTGCTGGCCTGCGTGGGACTTCTGAGCTTCGCCAGCTTCCGACTGACCGGTGGATTCTGTTTCGCCATCTTGTTGGCGACGGCGGGGCTGGCCCTCGGCCGACGACAACTCCTCCGCGCGGTGGCCGGTGTGGCCATCAAGGAACTGCCATCCGAAGGTGGAAAAATTCTGACCGCTGACACCAGCGATCCGGCGTTCACCGGTGGAATCGTCGGGTTTGGGCAGCGCGCCAAGAGTCTGCTGCCCGCACGTTGGCTGGCAAATTTGCCCAAGGAAGAGCTTGTCGCAGAATCCAGCCGCCGACAGTGGCAGATGAAAAACGGCCTGCCGGGCCGGGCCTTCATTCTGGTTCTGGGTTGGAATGTGCTGGGCGATGCTGCTGGCTCGCTGGCTTTCAGGCTGGCCGACCGCACGCCCACCGAAGCGTTGCTCGGCCACGCTTGTTGGATGACGCTCTGGGCGTTCGGCGGTCTGCTGCTGCTGCCCGCATTGAGTCGCCCAACCGTGTTCGCCGCCGACCGCGCCGCTGCGGACTCCGGCTGCGATCCGCGCCGATGGATTAGTCGCTTTCCCAACGTGGTCGGCGAAGACGGTAGTTCAAACTCCACCGTGCAGACAATTTTCTACCCGATTCCGTCCGCAGAATTTCGACTGCGCCAACTCGATCAACCGCCGTCCGGTTTTGTTCCCGGCAATCTCGCGCGCAGCAATCTCTACTACTCCTGGGCCACGCTCACGCTCTTGGGGCGCGCCGTGCATTGCAACGTCGGCCGCCCGGCCCTCTGGGTTTTTCCGCCATCGGCATGAAACGTGGCGGTGGCGTAGCTTTGAAACTTCTAAAAGGTTCGCGGCGCAGCACAAATTTTGCGTGCCCAGTTGGCATGAACGGTCGTACGATTCGCCCATGCAAGATTTGACAATCGTTCTGCAAGCGCTGGTCGCCGCCTCGGTTATCTTTGTGTGGGTGGTGCGTTACGACAACATCATCCAGGAGTTCAAACAGTATGGCCTGCCAGACTGGCTGCGCGATTTGGTGGGTGTTCTCAAACTGACCTTTGCGCTGCTGTTGCTGTTGGGGATTCAGCGCGCATCCCTAGCCATCATCGGTAGCCTCGGTATTGCAGGGTTGATGGGCTGCGCTTTTGCGATGCACCTGCGGGTGAAGAATCCGATGTTCAAGATGCTACCCGCGCTGACCTTGCTGGTGCTCTCCCTGATCATAGCGGTCATCAACTACCGATTCCTCAACGCGTGATGACGAGCGCCACGGGGGCAGAATCTAGGCGCGCGCAGTCCCGGAAACTGCTGCGAGGGCGAAGTGGCCAGCAGGTAGTTCTGACGAACGAAGTTTGCGCAGTCGGATTCACGCTCTATACTTTCACTCTTGAACGTCGCTCTGATTCTTTGCTCGGCCATTTCCTTCCTTGGATACGGCGCGGCGTGCTAATACCCCAGCATTCGCTGGCAATTTGTGCACTCTCTCGGTGTCAGACATGTCGTAATAAAACATGTCTACCAACAATGAAACGCGTCCGTGTGCCGAAATTTGTGCCGATTCCCCTAAGCATTCCCTCCCCTTCGTCCGCGTCTTTGATGGTCGCAAGCAACCGATAAAAAACCTGTGGCGACGTGGAGAACGGTTCTACGCACGCATAACCGTCCTGCTGGCTTCTGGTGCTAAGGCTGAGAGACGGATTGCGCTCAAGGCATCCACCGTCACCGATGCGAAGGTTGAACTGGCCGCACTCATTCTTCAGCGAGGCAACAATTCGCTCCAGTTAAGCCAGAGCCAATGCGCTCCGCTCCTCAGTGAATATGTCGAAACCTACGTCGCCGCTCATCGACACTTGAAGCGACAGACGACACAGAGCGTTGAGAGGGAGCACCTGAAACACCATTGCGTTTATTTCGAAGGTGTGCGACTGGACAGGGTGACCCGCTCCTCGGTGCTTGCCTACCGCGCCAAAAAACTGGCAGAAGCGAAGTGGGCTGGGAGCACTGCCAACCTAAGCCTGACCGTTTTACGTAACGTCTTCCGACACGCAATCGACAGCGGCCTGCTCGTGGCCTCACCTGTTGACGGCATTCGTCCAGTTAGATATGTCGCCAAGAAGCGCAGTCTCGTCACGCCAGCAATGTTTGAGACGTTGTGTGCGACTGCTGTTGAGCACCTGAGCAATGGTCAACTCTTATCTGACTACGTGAAACTAATGTGCCTCTGTGGCGCGAGGCGCAGTGAAGCACTCCGGTTGAAATGGAGCGACGTGGACTTTGTGCAGCGACAACTTACCGTTGGTAGCGATGGACAGTCGAAAAACCACCTCGCTAGACATGTTGATTTCAGTGAGCCGCTGGCAGAGCACCTGCAAGGCATGTCGTCACGACGGGTGAGCAGCGAATTTCTTTTCCCAGCTTTGAGGGGCGCGGGTAGACCATTGAAGACGCTTGTCGAAAGTCTCAAGCTGGCTCGCGCGAAGGCAGAGCTAAACATTTGCTTCCACGACTGTCGCCACCACTTTATTTCTTTTTGTATAATGAGTGGCATTGATTTTATGACCATAGCGAGGTGGGTCGGGCACTCCGATGGTGGGGTACTTATCGGCAAGGTGTACGGCCATTTGAGCGACACCCATGCGAAGGCACAGGCGAAGAAGGTTACCTTCGCTGCCGCTTAGGTTGAGACGTGGCGCACTACACCCCGAGCGTGTGTGTGCGTAGCGTCAGTGCTGTGGAGGCCGTGTCTCGGAGTGTCTTGCACTTCGAGGCGCGGCAATGCTCGGTGCTCCTTTTTGAATAAGGGGTGCTAGTTAGGGGCAAACCTACAAGCTGCCACCAACCCTGCCACCTCCACGCTCTGTGCGTTCTGGGAATAACCACCGCCTCAACTGCGGTGAATGTAGGTAAACAGATGAAAACGTATGAGAACCGGACGCGCCCCGTTGCGCCATCATGGGCTGTGAAGTAGACCTAAATAGTCGCAAATAACTGTGACGATTACGGAAAACCAAACAGTCATGATAAAAACCAAACAGACAGAGCACGAAGCCACATCCAGACACTTCATCAACAAGAAAGACGTAGCAGCGTTGCTGGGTGTAGGGCAAAAGACGATTGAGCGATTAGGACGGGCTGGGAAACTTCCGACCCTGACCATTACTAAGCGAATTATCCGCTACGACAAGGACGCCGTGATAGCCTACGTCAACGGTCGTTTTGGTGCAAAGGAGGTGAATGCTTGAGCTTTGGCAACTCCAGAGCCAGAAGGTTGTGCCCAACGACGGGGGCAGGTGTCCACCGCTATATCTTCGACGAAGCGTTACGTTGCAAGTCACAGGGCTTCTCTACCTCTGAGGCTGCAGTTCTGATTGGAGACGCCGTGGCTGGCTGTGGGCGTGTCGTCACTCCGCGCGAAATTGACTCAGCCGTTCAGAGAGCATTCCAGATTGCTTCGTCGCCAAGTGCCGCCGGTGTGAAGAATAATGCTGTTGCCGCTGTGCAAGCTCCCAAGTGGCCAACACTCGACAAGGTCAAGGTCGCTGAGATTGTTGCCACCGGTCACAGCCTCGTTGACCTGTGGGAAGCGTCACCAGTTCGGATTGAAAATAACGACAGTCATACAGAAAACGTGATTGACCAACTCTTCCCGGGCAATCCGCTCCTGTGTTGCGGCAAGTCTGCCTACAGTTTCGACACGAAGCCCCGTGAAGAATGGCGAGGACAGCTCGACAAATTACAACTCATTGTTCCGTCACCAATGTCGAAACTCACAGGCACGACGAAGGACGGCAAGGAGTCCAAACACACGCTAGACAATACCGGGCA
>CAMCWI010000082.1 GCA_945882065.1 Akkermansia muciniphila | reverse complement strand
AGTCGTATAGACGACACGCTGTGATTCGTTATCGTTGTTCAGGAAGGTGAAGAGGCGGAAGTATTCCTCCTGCGAGATCGGGTCGAACTTGTGATTGTGACATTGCGCGCACTGGATCGTGAAGCCGAGCACGCTCTTGCCGATGGCGTCCACGCGATCAAACAACGCCTCCATGCGGAACTGCTCCGGGTCCGCGCCGCCTTCTTCATTGACCATGGAGTTGCGGAGAAAACCTGTGGCAACAATGTCGTCCTGCGTGGCGTTGGGCAGAAGATCGCCTGCGAGTTGCTTCGTGATGAACTGGTCGTAAGGCAAATCCTGATTGAACGCGTTCACCACCCAATCGCGATAGAACCAGACGTTGCGCGTCTTGTCTTTCTCGAAGCCGTCGGAGTCCGCATAGCGTGCCGCATCAAGCCAGTTGCGTCCCCACTTCTCGCCGTAGTGCGGCGACGCGAGCAAACGCTCGACTTGTTTCTCGTAAGCGTTCGCAGATTTGTCTGCGACGAAAGCGTCCACTTCCTCTGGTGACGGCGGCAGCCCGACGAGATCGAGCGCGAGGCGACGAAGCAGCGTGATCTTGTCGGCTTCGGGCGCGGGCTTGAGTTTTTCCGCTTCGAGCCTGGCGTGGATGAAATAATCCACCGGCGTGCGCGGCCACTTCTTATCTGACGCCATCGGCAACGCAGCATGAACCGGCGCTTTGAACGCCCAGTGGTTCGTGTTGTAAGTGAATTTTTTGCCGACGACGGTTTCCCAAATTGCTCCTTGGTCAATCCACGCGCGCACTAGGCCGATCTGTTCAACGGTGAGCTTCTCTTTCTTCTTCGGCATCTGCGCGAGGTCGGGATGCGTGTTGGCGAGGACCTGCACGAGGATGCTGGCTGCGCTGTTACTGACGACCAACGACGGCCCGGTGTCACCGCCCTTGAGCATGTCAGCTCGACTATCCGCGCGCATCCCGGATTCCTGTTTTTTCTCGCCGTGACAATCAAAGCAACGCTCGGTGAAGAGAGGTAGAAGTTCGGCGGCGAAATCAACTTTATGTGACGCAGGCGCAGACAAGTTGGCGGCTGAAGTGTCAGCAGCGAATGCGCCGACTAATCCTGCCACAGCGGCAAGTAAACAGGCGACCCATCGGTGTCTGGAAAGAATCAAATATTTGTTCATCTGGCTGCCAGTCTATGATGCCCCATTCGTCCAACCTTTGCCCTCCAGCGTGATTTTGCCGTCCGCCACCAGCGTCGCGCAATCATACCAATTCGTTTGCGTCCCCGCTTCCGCGCGCAGACCGCCACCGGCCAAAAACAAAACCGCCGCCCACAGTTGGAATTTCATAAGTATCATTCGATTGAAATCATGTTGAACAGCGTCCTACTCCCGCAGCTTTCTCTTCCGGCGGGCGTGGTTCAATCCAATTCAACATCTAGGAAATAATTCATGTTCAGATAAATTTTATCCGGGGCTTTTTCGCCGAGGGCATCAAAACTGTAAACGCCGGCGAGCGCGGTGACGTCGCCCCGGCGGATCGGGGTTTTAAAAATATCAGATGTGGCCGGATAATTTGCGTTGGCGGTATAGGAAACAACGAAAATATTGCCCGGAGTTACCGCAAACGGTTCGGGCAGTGGCACTGAAATCCATCCGACCCCCGGCCTTTCCGGAGCGTTGATGGCCAGTAGCCGCTTGCCGTCCGCCCCCCACAACCGCAGGGTGTGCGCGCCGGATTCACTTTTGGCCTGGTAGAAACGAAGCACCTTGATTTTTCCGGCTTTTTCAACGGAGAACTTGAGTCCCAGTTCAACCTTGCCTTTCGCATCGTTGTCGGTCGGCTCAAGATTGGCCCAATTCCCGACTTGAGCGGTGAGGTTCGCGACCGCCGGCGGTACCGAATTTTCGGCAGCAGCTACTGGTTTCAGCGGGTCATACATGAATTCCAGCGCCGCCAGGGCGTCCGCGTAATCCGTTGAATGGCCGCCAGCCGGGCGATGGATGATCAGGACTTTCCGATTTAGCTGCTTCAGGATTCCCGCCAGCCGGATGGTGCTTCCCGGCGGAACAATGGAATCTTGTCCTCCCGTGGTAAAAGCGATCGGCATCGTCAACACTTCCGGCCAATACTCGGCGCTCCGCTTTTTATATTCCGATGGGATCGTAGTTTTGGCACCACCGAAGGACTCGGCGATGGCCTCTTGAAAATTGACGTACTCCAAGTGATTGGCATGGCCGTTCATCGAGGTTGCGCCGGTCACCAGTTCCGGGTGCAGGGCGGCAAAAGTGGCGGCCGACGTCCCGCCCATGGAAGCACCCACCACAAACACGCGGTTGATTTTGTATTTTTTTTTAAGATCGTTGATAATTTGAACCATGTCCGCCTCGGCCTTCGGTCCCATCCACGAAGTTTTCGCGCGGTAATCCGGCGTGATGGCAATCATGCCATATTTGGCCGCAAAGGCCCGGAAAGCGTTCGCTTCCGCAAACACGGCCGTCGCAAATTGTTTCCGATCCGAACCGTGCCCATGCAGCCCGATCACCAGATCGTGTTTTTTGGCCGGGTCGAAATCGGCCGGCAGAATTTCCATGTAGCGCTGCTCGGCGCCATCGCACACGGCGGTGAAGGCGACGTCGGTGATTTGGACTTCGTTCGTCCCGGCCAACCCATTGCCCAGGTTGGCGAGCAGCAGCAGCAGTGCGGAGACTTGTTTTATTCGTTTCATAATATCAGCAATCAGGCGCATGGCGCTGGCCGTGATGAATTACGCATGGCGGCGCATGGCATCTTTGGTGACCTGATTGGACAATGAAACGACATTAACGCGCTTTGTGGAATGGCGAAAACTGCTAAATCCATATCATTTTCTGTTTTCATAATATATGGCGGACTACTTGGCGGCTGAAGTGTCAGCAGCGAATGCGCCGACTAATCCTGCCACAGCGGCAAGCAAACAGGCGACCCATCGGTGTCTGGAAAGAATCAAATATTTGTTCATCTGGCTGCCAGTCTATGATGCCCCAGTGTGAAGCTGTATCAAAGCATGGAATCGTGTCGCCTGAATACTTCAATTCTCACCAACACATTTCTTTACACATTTTCTCCCGGTCTTTACAGTCGCGTTATGCCTACGGAATACGATGCCACTGAATTTGTAGATACAGACTTCCAGACCACCAAGTCGCCTTACGGAACGACGACTGCGGCTGCGAATGCGTTTCGCGCGCCGACTCGCGAGGAGGTGGACACGCGCGTTTCCGAAGCGCAGCAAAAGCTCGCCGAGTTGAAACGCGCGCAGGAAGAATTGGAACGCGAACGCGCTGGCCTCGAAGAAGTACGCCGTCGCCAGACGGAGTTTCAAACCGGCCGCCAAGAGATGCTCCAGAATCTCACACGCGGGTTGGGTCTGTTGGAAGAAGCGGAATTCGCCGCGCGTCGGGACGCAGAACAGATGTCCAAATCAATCGCTGACATGCGCGACTCTCTCGCGAAAGTTCAGGCAATCAATGAAGACACTTGGTCGAAGGAAAGTTTCAATATGGAACTCACACGGGCTTTGACCACACTCGAAAACGCGCGGATGGAATGGAACGGTGCGCGGTTGAAGTTCACCGTGCTGTCGGGTCAACCGGCGAACGTGAGCGCGGCGACCACGCGCGAAACAGGCGTGTCGCAGTTGCTCGGGCCGAAAAGTTTCTGGCAGCTCTGTAAACTGGGGCTGGCGATCACATGGCCGTTGGTGGCCGTGGCGATGCTCGCGCTTGGTGTGTTGGTGGCGATTCTGTTGCGCCCGCATTGATGGCTGGCGAAAACGCAAACCGGAGTTGTCCTTGAAGTCGCATGGATTGGTTGAAGAAAAAATCCGATCCGGTTTCCGAACGCGCGCAAGCGTTGAGTTCGGAGATCGAGGCGTTGGAAGCGCAGATCAAACAACTGGACGATCAGTTGCATCGCGCGCCCGCCAATCCGCGCCTGCGTTCCACTGCAGTCCCGCACGGCGCGACGATCAATCATCCGCATACAGAAACAGATTCCGCCGGACACGCTCCCACTGCGACGCACGGTGAGCCGGTGTTCGAGGAGATCAGTCAGGAACGCATCACCGCGCGGAATGAGATGCCCAATTCACAGGAATACTTCAACGAGTTCGGCGTGCGCAAATATGATTTCCCGGCCTTGATCCAGCGTCTCCGCGTTTTTTTCACCGGGCCGAGCACGAGCAATCCCAAGCTGGTGAATTACCTCGCAGCCGGTGGCGTGCATGGGCTGCGTCCGCTGCGGAAGGAGAAACGCGTGGCGCGAAATCGTTTCATTCTGTTCTCGGTGCTCTTGTTCGTGGTGTTGTTCGGAACGCTCTGGTGGTATTTCCGCAATCGTTGACCGCTTATGAGTTCCAAGCTTGATCTCAAAGACATTCAATTGCCCGTCGTGACGGAGGATGGCGTTTTTCTGGCGTACTATTCTGAACACGGTTTGAGCGGACTTGATTTTCCATCCGCGCGAAACTCCGGGAAAGTTGGCACTGCCGAAGTTTCCGATGATGTCCGCTCGTGGCATCGGCAAACTACGGCGGCAGTGAAGAATGCTTTGTCAGGACGGACGCCAACGGATTTGCCGCCGCTGGATCTTTCGTGCGGAACAGAATTTCAACTGAGCGTCTGGACATCGTTGTTGAAAATCAAACCGGGTCGCACGCAGAGTTACGGGGAGATTGCGAAGTCCATCAAGAAACCAAAGGCCATGCGCGCCGTCGGCGGTGCCTGTGGCGCGAACCCGATCCCACTACTTGTGCCGTGTCACCGAGTGCTGGCGGCAAACGGAAAGATCGGCGGATTCTCCGGTGGATTGGGTTGGAAAGAAAAGTTGCTCGCGCGCGAAGGCGTAAGCGTTGCCGGGTGACTTGAACCAAAAACGGAATAGTAACCGCAGATAACGCGGATAACACGGATGGAAAGAGGTTTCTAATCTGAGCGGCTGAAATATTTTGTGGCATTACTTTCTTTCCAAGTTTCCACCCATCCGTGACATCTGCGTTATCTGCGGTTCCAACTTCGGAATTCGAGTGAAGAATCAGGCGGCAGATTTCGCCTTCAACAACTTTTGTTTGCGCATCACCATCAGCATTGAGATACCTCCCAAGACTCCAAAGCCCGCCATGATGACGTACCAGAAAAGCCAGCCGTGTTTGGCCTTGGTGGCATCGAGCACCCGCCCGGTCAGAAACAGCGAGATGGCACCGCCGTAGTATTGAAAGGAGTCAATCACGCCCGCAGCGAATCCCGCCATCTTCTTGCCCCCGATGTCCATCGGAGCGGCTGCGCCGACAATCGAGTGTGTCGAGTTGGCGGTCAGCGAGATCATGATGAGTATCCCGCAGCCTGTCAAAATGCCCGCCGGGGTCGGCCCCACGAGTCCTTTGAGCAGCAACATCGCAGCAAGGCTGATGACCACAGCTTCGATAAAATACAGCGTCATGGCCACGGGCGAGCGATGACCTTTGCAGAAGCGGTCTGAAATCCAACCCGATGCCAGCGACCCAGCCACCGCAGCCATCGGCATGATGGCCAGCGTCCACGCCACGGTTGCTGGGATGTTGGTTTTCATGTCCATGTGCAACTGGTCCTGGAAATACAAGATCGCCAATTGATCCGAACTGGTGCGGACCGCGCCGGTGCAGGCGTAAGCGCAGGCGTAAAACCAGACGAGTGGATGCGTGAAGATGGTGCGGAACGATTCTTTCAGTGTAACCGTCACCCCGGCGGAGTTGTCCAGCTCATCCACAATCACGCCCGGGTAGCCAGCCTCGTCCGGGGTTTGTTTGGCGGCCAAGCTCATGAAGATGGCCATGACCAGCGTCACCAGCGGCGGGAGTATGAACAACCAGCGCCACGCCCCCGGCGCAATCACCAGAAAGCCCACCGAAATCCCGTTGAGAATAATGGGCGAGAGCTTTGAGCTGGCCACTTGGCCCAACTGGATCATGAACCCGAAAATTCCCGCAAAGGTGCCGCGCTCCGTGCGTTGAAACCAGGCGGCATTGATCTTGATCATGCCCGGTGCGCCGAACGATTGAAACCAGCCGTTGACCAACCAGACCACGGCAATGGCGATGAATGCCGGGTCAATCGCATCCACGCGAAAAACGAACTTTGCTGCACCCGCCAGTGCTCCACCCACCACGAGCAGAGGCAGCACGCCCATTAGCACATTGATGACGATGGTGCCGAAGGCGCCGATCTGCATCGAACGCTTGCCACCAATCCGGTCGGTGAGCAGGCCGTTGACGAGCTGACCCGTGCCGTAGGTCAGCGACCAGATGCCGAGTAGATCGCTGATTTGAGTGGTGGTGAATCCGAATTCCGCCTGCATCCCCGGCGTGGCGAAGCGGAAATTGTAGCGGCACATGTAATACGCCGCATACATCAAACCGAGTGAGGCCCAATTCAGCCCACGCCGCGCGCGAAAGCCGTTGGGATAGGAATGGCGTGAAGGGGCTGTGTCCGCTGGTGGATTCATGTGGTTCGTCAACTCATCCGGCTAAATTTGAGTGACGCGACGATAGACGGACTGTTACAGCGCGGTCAAACATTCCTTCTCAATCCAGATGCTTCGCGCGGATGTTGCGAAACTCCACCTTCATCTTGAGGCCGGGATGGACTTGCAAACCCAGCGGTGCGCCACCGCTGTAACGAGCATCGGTGTACTGGCTGATCTGTTCGCCGTTGAGCCAGACGGTGAAGGTATCACCCTTGGCTTCGATGCGGAATCTGTTCCAGTCGTCTTTCTTGAAAAGTTTCTCAAACCCCTTCGCGTGACCAGCGTCGGGATAGCCGGACTTGGGATTGACAGAATGCTTGGCGAGATAATACGCGCCGGTCATGTCGCGCTTCAAACTGCGAGAGATGCCGAACTGAACCTGCATCTCCGGCTCGCGCATCATCACGCCGCTGTCAATCTCACCGGTCCAGCGCGCTTCAAGCTCGACCACGAAGTTGGTGTAAGACTGTTCCGTGTGAAGCGTGTGGCCCTTGAGCTTCTCGTCGTTCTCGCCAACCAGCACGCCATCCACTGTTCTCCAAAATGGATTGGGCTCGGGCACTTTCCATCCGGCGAGATTCGTGCCTGTGAAGAGGGGTTTCAACCCGTCAGCCGCGTCAACGCGAGCAATGGCCGCTGTGAGGAATACTATTCCTGCTGCGACGGTGAGGATGGATTTGATGGCGAAGTTTTGCTTCATGGTTTTCGATCAGGTTCAAAGTTGATGAGTCACTCGTCTCTTTTATTCATCGTCCGCGTGATGAGGCTCTCCCCGGAAGTACGCCGTGTCCAACGCAGCAGCGCGATGAAGACAACCATAATGCCGATCAACAAAGCAATGCCCACCACCAGAATCGTCACTATCGGCAAGGGTGCTTTCTTAGGCTCAACCGGAATCGGCGTCGGCTCAACAATCTTTGTCGCGGGCGGTTCAGTTTTGGTTTTCGGCATCGTCGCGGCAATCTCATTCGTCTGTTCCGTCACCGGAGCTGGATGACTTGGCGGAACATTAGTCACGAGGACCACGGGCACGGGTTCAGCGACAGGGATATTGGTGGCGTAAACCGGTTTGTTTCCAATAACGATGAGCGGCTCTGGCGCAGGTTTGATTACCGCTGGCGCAGGCTTCACGACGGGCGGCTCAGGCGCGCGGCGCGCTTCTGCAGGATACTCCGGCAACTCTATTGGCCACGGCGCCATGTTGACGCTGAAGCCCGTGAACTTTCCCTGATACGCGCGCAGTATCGTGACAAATGGCATGTTAGCCTTTCGCTGCGCCACTTTGTTTTTGGAAAAATTCTCCGCGATGCTTTCGTCGAACGGCGTGCCCGTGATCGCTTCATTGCCGGAACTGAGGAGGATCACGGTGATCCTCTCCGAACGCGCGACGATGTTGGTAAGCGTTTCCCAAATGACTGCGGGCCGCGCGGCCTTCTCGAAGCGTTGTTGCTGGAGGAATTGAACCATCGTCACCGCCACGCGTTGTCGTGTGGCTTTCGTCCAGCGTTGAAGCGGGAACTGGCCGGAGTATAACGTGTCGTTGAACGTCCACATGCCGACGGTATCGCCCGAACGCATGTCGCCGCCGAGTCCGCTGGAAAGGGTCTCGCCCACGAGCTTCTGGACGTTCTCCGCGCGCTTCTGCATGGCGGCGGAAGTTTCCACGATGACGAGAATGCGATCCTCTGACGCAGGGTTATTTTCAGCCGCCGTGTTGGTCGCCGTCTGTCCGCAGAGTGAACCGAGCGAGAACAACCACGCCGCTGTGAGTAAACCACACCGGGAGATAATTGATTTCAGTGCTGAGTTCATGGGGCTTTTTTGTAACGGTTGCGTTCGGTTTGGTTGTGTTGCTTCACGTCTTCAGCCAGGTCTGTCAGCGCGCTCTTCACCATCAGGATAAAATTCTCGCACGACGCCACCGTGCCATTCATCGCGATCACTGTTTCACGCTCCGCATTGTCATCCGTCACCGCCATGACTTCGCCATACGGTTGAAACCGATGCGCCGCGCGCTCGATCATATCGTCCGCCGTCTGTCCGGCTTTGCTGAATAACACCTCGAGGTTGGGCGTAGATTCATTCTTCGGAACTCCAGCAGGTGCGCCGCTGCCGTCGAAGAAAATCGTGATCGGCGTGCGGGTCGCATCTTGATAGTGCGTCAGCATGGCGATCAATTCCTCGCGCGCGGCTGCCGAGTGACGCGCTTTGCCGCGAGCCAGCTCCGGCCAATTGTGGAGCAGGCTGTAACCATCAACAAGGATTCGCACCAACGCCATGCAGCCATCGTAGTGAGTTGTGCTGACGATTGGAAAATTATTTTCCGTCGCTCTGCGGCTTCTCGCCGTAGTTGATGCTCATGGCGCCGCCGATGAAGTTGTCGGTGCGTACGTTGACGAGTCGGAGTTGTCGCATCCGCGCCTCCACGCCTCTCTGCGCCGGATAATCGCGCAGCGACGCGATGATGTAGGCATACGCGCTAGGCTTGCCGCAGACGAGCAGGCCGAGGAGCGGTACGAGCAACTTGAGATAGGTGAAATAAATCCCGCGCCACAACGCATTGTCTGGCTTGCCGAAATCCAGCACGATCAATCGCGCTCCAGGCTTCGCCACGCGCGCCATCTCGTCCAAACCGGCTTCCCAACTCGCCAGATTCCGCAGACCGAACCCGACCGCGACCGCATCAAACGTCTCGGCGGCAAACGGAGTTTTCTGCGCGTCGCCCTGGGTGAATTTTACATTTTTAATTTTTAATTTTGAATTCCTGTTGTCCGCCACAGCGAGCATGGCATCGCTGAAATCCAGCCCGGTCACAGTCGCGCCACACTTGGCGAGCGCGAACGAGATGTCGCCAGTGCCACAGCAGAGATCAAGCGCGCGATCTCCGGCTTTCACCGCAGCGAGCGACGCGACGCGACGCTTCCAGCGGCGATGCGCGCCGAGGCTTTGGATGTCATTGATCAGGTCGTAACGCGTCGCAATCGCAGCAAAAAGCCTGTTCACCTGCGCGGCGCGTTGTTCACCCGGACTGTAGAATTCGTTTTCCATGTTGGACAAGGTCGTCCAAATACTGAGCAACCCGCTGCACAGAGGCGACCAAATTATCGGTCCACGAAAGGTTTGATAGTTGGGTAATTCCGAGCAAATTCCCCCTTCGGTGCGTTTTGGTTTGATTGCTGCTAAGAAAATCACAGCCCGCAGATGCGGAAATAGACATGAGTACCTTAAACAAAAAAATTCTGTTGGTGGACGATGACGCGGTGGTGCTGAAAGCTCTCTCAATCAAACTCAAAGGAGCTGGATACGAAGTCATCGCAGCGGCAGACGGGACAAAGGCCGTCACAGCAGCGCGCTCCGACAAGCCGGACGCCATCGTGCTTGATCTCAATTTTCCCGATGACTTCGGTACCGTGGCGTGGGACGGGTATCGGATCATGGAATGGCTCAATCGTCTGGATAATGGAACAAAAACTCCCATCATCGTGATCTCCAGCAGTGATCGCCAGAAAGTTGAAACGCGCGTGCGCGCATTGGGTGCGGTGGCGTTTTTTCAGAAACCGGTCAACACCGCCGAGTTGGAAGCCGAGCTTCAACGATTGCTCTCCGCCGAAGTTGTCGCCGTCTGAGTTCGCGCCATGCAAACCACACAACCTGTCACATTAACTCCCGGCCAGGCTGAAGAGTTGAACAAGCATCTTTCCACGATGCGGCATGACATCAACAACCACCTCTCCTTGATGATGGCCGCCGTGGAACTCGTCCGCCGCAAGCCAGAAGCCGCAGAGCGCATGGCCGCCACACTCACCGAACAGCCCGCCAAGATCGGTGACTCCATGAAAAAGTTTTCCGCGCAGCTTGAGGGTGCGATTGGCATCCAGCGCGGATGATGGTCCACGCGGCTTTCAGATTCCGTCTCGTATTCGGTTCGTAATCTTAATCATCTTCTTAATCTCCTGTTCAGCATGATTAAGATTGAGAGCAAGAATACGCATTGAACGGCACTTTCGGTTATTCCTCACCTTCCCTGTAACCTGCTTTCATCCGCAAGCGTCCTAACTTCCAACGAACCGGCAGGCAAAGTCGCCAGCCGTAAAGAAATGACGCCTATGAAAACAATTAGCTCCATCCGCAACGCTGTATTCACCCTCGCAGCCGCCGCATTGCTGCAAACCATCTCCACGGCTCAAGCACAGCCGAACCCTGACAACAAGGAACGTCCTCAAGGACGCTCGCGCCAGCCTTACGGCGAAGGCCGCATGAACGAACGTCGCCAGCAAGGTAGTCAACCTGGATTCCAACCCGGCAACCAGCAGGGCGGACCCGGAATGAATCTCATGGAACGCATACTCACTGAAGATCAGCGCGATTCCATGCGCCAGGCGATGGAAGCCAATCGCGAAAAAAATCGCGAGACCATGGAGAAAATTCGAGATGCCCGCAAAGCTCTCAACAAAGCGGCGTTTGAAGCTGAATTCAAGGAAGATGTCGTCCGCGCCAAAGCACTCGAAGTCGCCAAGCTCGAAGCCGAGGTGACCGTCATGCGACTCAAAGCACTTTCCGAAGTTCAGCCCGCGCTCTCGCAGGAACAGTTCGACAAAATCATGAACCCGCCGCAAATGCAGCCGCAGCAAGGTGGCAATCCTGATGGTGAGAACCCGCGCGCCGGTAACCGCCGTCCAAGCCGTCCGCAATCTCCTCCGGGCGACGACATAGATAAGCCCCAGCTTCCTAAACGCGAACGTCAGTGACATGGACGCTGTCGCGACAACAACGCCACCGCTTCAAGGAGCGGTGGCTTTTGGCTTTGTCGAAAAAACTCCGTCTGCCATAGTCACCGCAATGGAACGCACCGAAGCGGAGTTGATCGCCGCCGCCGTCAATGGCGACCCCGTCAGTTTCGAGCCGTTGATCCAAAAATACTCTCCGCGCGTCTTCGCCACCGCGCGCCGTTACGCCCGGCTCGAACGTGAAGTCGAAGACATCGTTCAAGAAATCTGGATCAAAGCGTTTCAGAAACTCGGCAGCTTCCGTGGCGATGCGCCCTTTGAACACTGGCTCATGCGCATGGCCGTTCGTACCTGTTATGATTTTCTTCGCGCCCACCAGCGCAATCGCGAATCCGCCTTCTCTGAAATCTCCGATCCGGAGGATGATTGGTTGGAACGCTTCGCTGCCGCGCCCGAATCTGCCAGCGAACACGCCGATGCCGCGAAGCAACTCGTTGCCCGAATTCTGGAACAGATGTCGCCCGCTGGGAGGTTGATCATCACGCTGCTGGAGATTGAAGATCGCTCTGTCAAAGAGATCGCCGAACTCACGGGTTGGTCAGTGCCGCTTGTCAAAGTCCGCGCCTTCCGCGCCCGTGGCGAAATGAAGAAGATTTTGGAACGCATCACCAAGGACAAGTATTTGTAACCCCGAACCGAACGCCGCCGTCTGAACCATTGCTGACGTATGAACACAGAAGAACTAAGAAAGAAACTGCTGGCCGCCGCCCGCGCGAATCCGCCGGGCGACCACGTCCCGCTGGCATTTGAGAAACGCGTGCTCGCGAATCTCGCCGCCAGACCAACCGCAGACATCGCTGCGCTTTGGGCGCGCGCACTGTGGCGCGCTGCTGTTCCGTGCGTGGCACTCACCGTTTTGCTCGGTGCGTTTTCGTTCATGCCGACGAACACGACAACCAACACAGTTAACGAACCAGACCTTTCGCTCACATTCGAGGAAACTTTGCTCGCGTCTTCGGATCAACAGGAGGAACTCTGGTGAACGCTTGGAAAATAGTTTTGGCCACGCTCGTCATTTTTGTCACGGGCATCATCACCGGCGCGTCTTTGGTGCGATTCGCTCAGAACCGTGGTGGACGAATGAATCAGCGGCCTCAGCCAGAAATGGTTCAGCCCAACAATTCGGGTCGCCCGGAAAATCCGAATCGCCGGAATGATCCTGAATTTGGAAATCAACCCAGCCAGCAGCCCGGCCCGTTGAATCGCCAGTTTGTTTTGGGACTTGATCGCCAACTCAAGCTCACGCGAGAACAGCGGGACAAAGTTGAGAAGCTGATGGTTGAAGGTCAGGAACGTATCCGGCAAATGCGCTCCAATCTTGAGCCGGAGATGCGTAAGGAGATGCAGAGCGTCAACGAGCAGATCAAAACAATCCTCACAGCCGAACAGCGCGAACAGTTCGAGAGGATCATGAAACAACGATTCCCGATTCGCCCCGACCAACCGAACCAGCCCGATCGTCGCTTCCGAGAACCGCGCGGTGGCCAAAGCGATTTCCAGCCGCGTAGCCAGCAGCCTCCACCATCACGCCCTCAAGAAGGCGAAGAAGTGCCTCAGAATCGCTAATGTCTTTATGTATGGCCGGGTTACTACCGCAACCCAGCCACTTTCTCATGGAGTTCCAGGGTGTGATTAAAGACGGGGGATGCGGGTAATAAGCAACAGCCTGGAGGTAGGGCGCGTCACTCCGTGCGCGCCGTGCTTGGCCAGACAGACGACAGCGCGCACGGAGTGACGCGCCCTACCCATTCAGACTACTCTCACCCGTCTTTAATCACACCCCCCGTTCCGACACTCTACTTTGCGCTGTTGAAGTCGAGTTCAGCGTCAGCTAATCTTTCGGCGGATGGACTTGCGAAGGATTCACCAGTAGAACCCGGATCGAATCCAATTTGCAGAAACGATGTCATGTTAAATGTCAAAATAAGC
The DNA here is from genome assembly GCA_945882065.1 of Akkermansia muciniphila. Classification (GTDB taxonomy): domain Bacteria; phylum Verrucomicrobiota; class Verrucomicrobiia; order Limisphaerales; family JADLHS01; genus JADLHS01. Next base: position 1,712 of record CAMCWI010000082.1, on the reverse strand, counting down.
CGGCAGCGGCTGGATTTATTATACATCGTTTCGTTGGACGACGTTTGTCCCAGGAAACACAGCGGAAAACACTGACAACACATTCTCATGACACTGACTGAAAAGCTGCTCGCTCGCGCCTCCGGAAAACCTTCCGTTCAGGCGGGGGACAATGTTTGGGTAAAAGCCGATGTGCTGATGACGCACGATGTGTGCGGGCCGGGTACCATTGGCGTGTTCAAACGCGAGTTCGGTAAGACTGCAAAGGTCTGGGACAAGAACCGCGTGGTCATCATTCCCGATCACTACATCTTCACCGCCGACTCCAAGTCGAATCGCAACGTGGACATCCTCCGCGAGTTCGTAAAGGAACAGGGCCTGCCTTATTTCTACGATGTGATTGATGACCCGGACGGCTCGTGGCAATTCGACGCGAGCAAGGGAATGCTGAAGCGCCAATACGGTTCGCAATACGCGGGCGTTTGCCACACCGCGCTCCCGGCCAAAGGCCACACGCGGCCTGGTGAAGTGTTGTTCGGCACAGATTCGCACACCTGCATGGCGGGAGCGTTCAATCAATTCGCCACCGGCATCGGCAACACGGACGCGGGTTTTGTCATGGGCACTGGCAAGTTGCTCATCAAAGTTCCCGAGACAATGCACTTCCGGCTCGAAGGGAAAATGATACCTGGCGTCATGGCAAAGGACATCATCCTGCATTGCATCGGCGAGATCGGCTTCGACGGCGCGACGTATCGTGCGTTGCAGTTCGATGGCCCGGGTGCGTCGAATCTCTCCATGGATGACCGCATGACCATCGCCAACATGGCGATCGAGGCCGGTGGCAAGAATGCCATCTTTGAATTCGACGCCCGCACCGCAGAATACGTGGACTCGCGCACGCGCTTGAACGGCACGAAGACCCAATACGAGCCGGTGACACTCGATAAGGATCAGAAGTTCGTTTACGAACACACGGTGGATCTGTCGAAGCTCGAACCAACCGTCGCATGTCATCCCGACCCTGGCCAGCGCAAGAAGGCAAAGGACATGAGCGACGTGAAGCTTGATCGCGCCTACGTCGGCTCCTGCACCGGCGGCAAAACGAGCGACTTCGTGGAGTTCGCGCGCGTGTTGCGTGGCAAAAAAGTTTCCATAGACACCTTTGGCGTGCCCGCGACGCCGGACATTGTTCGCGATTTGCAAAGCACCCGTTGGGGTGGCGAAACCATCTGGAACATTCTCGTGACTGCCGGAGTGCAGATGACGGAGAACGCGGGTTGCGCTGCTTGCCTCGGTGGGCCAGTGGACACGTTTGGCCGCATCAACAAATCCGGCATCAAGTGCATCAGCGCCACGAACCGCAATTTCCCCGGTCGCATGGGCGACAAGGAATCGCAGGTGTTTCTCGCATCGCCGATGACCGTGGCTGCCAGTGCGATCACGGGCTACGTCACTGATCCGCGGGAGTATTTGCCGAATTAACCGGGTACGAGCTGCGAAGAGAAACTGCACGAACCGTTGCGGGATTTTCAACGTGACCAGAGCTGGGAGTTCGATGAACTAGGCTAGCGCGATTCCATAAGAGCCTGTCTGAAAATTGGGAGTGGTGCTGTTTTCGTGGCAATGGCTGTATGGCGAGGCGCGACGAAGGAGAATACCCCTTGTGGGTCTTCGACTGAGGAGCAACGAAGCCAGACGGTCATTGCCGGGAAAACCCTCCGGGCGGGGCA
>CAMCWI010000081.1 GCA_945882065.1 Akkermansia muciniphila | reverse complement strand
GCCCCACATGGACAACTGGAGGTTGTTGCTGGTGCCGGCACCGGCCGTGATCATGGAGTTGGTGAAGTAGAAGCCTGCCGCAGCGATGTGATAACCAGGAGCGGTGAAGTTCATCTCAGGTACATCAATATCCTGACCGAGTGTGATAGCGCCAGCGCCGGTCGCACCGAAGAGAGCATTTCCGCCCTGATCCCAAGTCGTGGGGCTGGTCCAGTTCAAACTGTTGGTGTTCCAGAGGGAATCGGCTGAACCGTTGTTCCAAGTGTTTTCAACCACAGTGAGCGTGCCGGTGCCGGTGATGAGGCCGGGCACTTGCGCTGCGCCATAAACCCCAACAGGCTTCCGCACGCCGTTCACGTAGAGTTGTTTCACGTTGGCTGTTCCAGCGTAATCCAACTGCAACACGCCGGGGCTGTTCAAGCGATAGGCGCTGTTCGCGCTGATGCCCGTCGTTGAAAGGACTTCCAAGATGCCATTGTTGACCGTGGTGTCTCCGTGGTAGTTGCATTGTGCGCCGGCACCAGCGTTGTTGTCGGCGGCATAGGTGCCGATGGGGTGGATGCCCACGCCTTCTTTAGTCAGCGCGAGTGTTCCAGCCACGGTCGGGTCGTCACGCAAACCATTGCGGATACCGCGAGGAGTCGCTGCGCCGTTGAAGGCAACCAGATTGGTGGTATTGAAGCCAATCGTCAGGGTCGAAACCGTTCCGAGCGCACTGTTCGTGATGATGGAATTGGCATCGTTGCCAGTGTAAACATATCCGCATTTCTGGCTTGTGCCGTTGAGGTCAATAATGCCGCTGTTCATCAGGATCTGGCGGCCGGGAATATTGATAGTAGCCGGATAACCCAACGTGCCAGCACCAGTGAGGGTGATTTTGTTGTTAATACTGTTCAACCGGATGAAGCCCGTGAAGGAATTTGAACCACTCCAGACATAGGAGAAATTTCCGCCGTTCATATCCACGCCCATCTGGTAGCCAGGTCCTCCGGAGGTCTTGGCAATGGTCTGTCCACCATCCATTATTTGTCCAGCCCATGTGAACGTAGAGCCATCGCCGCGATCCAACTTCATCACTCCGCGCTGGTAGGGGGAAGTGTTGATGATCGTGCCGGTGCCGGAGAACGGAGGATAATTGAATCCGTTGTTATCGCCGTTAGCGTCATACGTGCCGCCTGTCAGATTGAGTTTACCAATGGCAGTACCGCGTTTGATCTGGTTGTTGGCTGGGCGGATGTTGCTGGCGCAACCAATGCAACCCGCAGTGAGGTCAGAGCCGTCGTTTAATGTTCCCAATTGGAGGGTCGCACCTGTATCAACCGCTTCAACGTCGCTCACAGCGTATGACGTTGAACCGTTCGGAGTCACCGCCCGGAGGATGACAGTGCCAGCTTGGATAAAAGTGCCGCCAGTATAGTGGTTGGGATCGTTTACCGATACATCCCCCAAGAGCACATTTGTGCCGGTGCCTTGGAAAGTCAGGCTGCCCGTGCCCCAGATGGACAACGCGAGATTGTTGCTCGTGCCAGCAGCAGCCGTGATGACCGAGGCCGCAGAGTTCGTCATGTACTTCCCTGCAGCATTCATGACGTAGTTGGCGTTGAAAGTCATGTTCCCAACAGTGATGTCTTCACCGAGGGTAACTGTGCCAGCGCCCGTGACGTCGAAGATGGCATCGTCGCCCTGCGTCCAGGTCGTCGGGGCCGCCCAGTTCAAACTGTTGGTGTTCCAGAGGAAGTCGGTTGAACCGTTGTTCCAAGTGTTGACTGCGGCGCGCGTTTGCAGCGGCGCGAGCGCAGCCAGCATCAGGCTGGCAGCTATCAATGGTGTGTATTTTTTCATGATTCTTGATGTTTGGGTTTTTCGTATCGCTGGCTTATTTTGTCTGGTCGTCTAACTACTGTTTGGTTTTTAATTTCCATTGTTAATATGCGTCACTCAATTCATATGCTGAATGGACGCGGATTAATGGTGGACTGCGACTACCCTAGCAGGTGTTTTCTCCGCACCAATAACTCAATTGAGGTATCCGTGGGGGACAATGAATAAGGGGCGTCTAGCCGGAAACCGCCGTTCTGGATCGTCCTACGATCGCCCTCGTCCTCGGCTTGTTTGTATGAATTCGAGGACGAGAACCCAATGGAATCACATTTTTCAGCCAGACACGAAGTCAGTTTCTTGGACGATCAAGGACGTCTTTAGATCACCGCACACGGCTGTCGTCGCCAATCTCAAAACCGAGTCAGGCGGGGAGCGGAAGTTGGTTGAGTAGAGATCAATCGTCCCGTCCTCGTGTTGAGCGGTTCGCAGAAAGCGCACGGCCAGTTGCAGCGGCTCGATCAGTTCGGGCGAACGGAAATGCGCGGACTCCGGCGATGCCACAGCACAAGACAGCACCGAGATGAAGCGTGCTCCGTCGTGAGGCGAGTAAATCCCATGTTCATTCGGAATGCCTCCCAGCCAGCGGTGTGTGGTGCGGCGTTCCTGTCGTTGCAGATACTCTTGAACTTGTTGGTCGTTGGCCCGGATAAGCTCGCGAATGAGTTCGTCCTCGGTGTCGGAGGCTGGCTTGTCGCCGGCTTTTTCCCCGGCCCAAAGCGCGGTTGAACCCAACGCGCTGAAGCAGGCCGCACCGGCGGCGGTCTTGATGAAATTCCGACGGTGCATGGTTTCAATTCGCTGCGAGGGGTTCATGGTTTGCGCGGTTCAATGATGGTTTCGGCTCGGTGTGAATTCCCTTCCGCCCGGTAATAGAAATACAGGCAGCCGAGCGAAAGCGCCGAGAGCAGATGCCAGACGGCGTGGCCTTGCAGACACGCATCCGGCCCGCTGAATTTTTTCGCCACGTCCAGTTCCCAACAAACGCGCGCGCCAACCAAGGTCGCGAAGGACAGGATCAACCACCAGAAAGTTTTTCGACGCCGCCGGATGAATTCTTCCAGCAGCGAAAGCACCGTGACGGACAGGATCAGGTTTGAAAGAACCTTCACGGAACTCATAGACCATTTGTAGTAGTAGAGCAGAAAGCTCGCGACCAGCCCCAACACAGCCAGGATCGGCCACGTTGGAAAGCCACCCTCACCGCCGCGAATCTTGATGCGCGGCATCCAGCCCGCGAGATTGATCGCGATCAGTGCCAGTAGCGGCGCATACATCGCGGCGACGTCGAGTTGCTGTCCCCAGCGGGTCAGCGACGCGTGAAAAAGGCCGCTGCCGAACCCGAGATAGCAACACGCCACGCCAAACAGAAAACTCATGGGCGGAGTGCTGACTAGATAGCCGCCGGTGTTCGCAGGGTTATGTCGCCGGTCATGGCAAGCCAAACCCAGCGCATAGAAGCCCACGAGGACGTAAGCCAGATTCGACCACGAGTTGGCGCGGGTGCGGAGGAAATCATCGGGATAAATCCGCTCCGCATAACCGGGCCGCCGCAACTCCCGCGCTTCGGTCCAGCCGCTCCAAACATTGCGTCCATCGTAGTAATGCGAGACGCCGATCAGCAGCAGCACCAGCGCAAGAATGCCGCCCCACGCGCCGGCGTGAATCCACTTCGGAAAGCTGAGCAGTTGCCGCGAGCCTAGACGGGAAACCAGATCGGCTGACTCAGATGGGTTCACGATTGAATATGTTTTTCTCTAGCAGCTCACTTCCCGTTTGGCGGCGGGAACTCCGTCAGCAGAAACGTCATCAAATCGCGGAGTTCATCCTTCGTCAGCGCCTTGTCCATTTCGGCGGGCATCAGCGAGATTCTCATCGGCTCGGATTTGGCGATGGAATTTTTCGCGAGCGTCACAACTTTACCGCCGGCTTGGGCGATCTTGAGTTCGCCGGCAGTTTCGCCGAGGCGCGTGCCGGTGATTTCTTCGCCGTCGTTGAGTGTTACGACGTAACCGATGGCGTCGGGGTTGATGGTGGCGCTGGGTTCGATGATGTCCTTGAGCACGCTGGCGTAATCGCGATGGATGAGGTTGCTCAGATCGGGGCCGACTTGCGCGCCGATGCCGCGGATCACATGGCAGGTGGAGCAGGCCGCCTTGCCGCGAAACACTTCCCGGCCGGCAAACCAATCGCCGCCCGCGATCTCTGGGATGACTCGCGCGACTTCTTCCTTCTCAGTAATCCCGGCAAACGGCACGAGGAAGCGCCGTGTCGCAAGAGCTCGCGGGCGTGGATCACGAGTGGTGTGATAGGAAACGTCGAGTATCTGCGCAGGCGTCACCACTATGATCGAAAGCTCGAGCCAATGGTTTTTGCGCGGCGCGGTTACAGTGAATCGAGATTCATTCTCGCTGACGCGTTCAACTGTGATCCCGGTGCAAAGAGCTGTAAGAGCTGCATCGCTCTTGAAAACGAGTGTCACGGTTTCCGGCTCCGGCGTGTAATCCAGCTTTGCCCCTGGTTGCGTCGCGGGAATCAGCATCTGCCAAAGATCAAGCTGCGCTTTCATCATGAGCCGGCCAGGTAGTTTGATTTTTTGCCACAACTCATCATGCAACGCGCTGCTGCGGGTGAACTCACGCGCAGCGGTCAAATCTGGATGAGGCAGCCATCCGTTCCATGGAGTGCTTTTTTGCCCACGCCAATAACAGGTGAGTCCAGACATGTCGTTAGCCAGATCGATTTTTGACCCGGATATGGATTCAAGTTGCAATGCATAATGGACGGCCTGTGTGCGTATGGACTGCGATTCGATCACCACATTTCTTTTATCCGCTGAAAGCAGAACGTTGTTAAGCATTAAATCTATTGGGGATTCTTGCATCTGCTTCTTTACCACTTCATATCCGGGGCGGATTTTTTCAAGGCGGTCAGCGGCATCAACATATCGTCCGCCAACAAGTTTCACGTGCGATGTCGAAATCGGTCGAGTTGCATCATCGAGCGGCCGATCAAAGGCAACCATGGTTTCGAGTTCACTCACCGGCCACGTCAGCACGGGTTGCGGCGCGTTCGTGTCGGTGTAGCTGATCTTGAAGATGCGGCCATCGCCTTTCGGGCCATTGCCCCAATCAGGATCGCCGCTGTGACAGCACACCACCAGATCGCCCTCCGGAGAAATCGCGCAATCCACCGTCAACATTCCAAGGCGCGCGAATAATTCCGTGCGCGCGACGTAGCCCGCCGCAGTTTTCGCGAGCACGGTGCGCCAGAGTTTTCCGCGCGCCTCGCCGGTGACGATGGCGTTGTCCGCCCAGAACTCGGGGCCAAAACGCCCACGACCCGGCGAGGGTCCGTTGAATCGGAAACCGCAGGTGCTCTGATGTTGAGGCGCGTAATCCCACACGCTGGGTTCGTCCACCACGTTCGTCAGCCAGCGCGGATGGTAAGGAGGGAAACCGTAATGACGTCCCGGTTGCAGATGCAAGAGTTCATCGAACGGATTGCCATTCGGCACCCATGTCGCGCCTTCCTGATCTGTGCCAAAGAGATCGCCGTGACGATTCCATTGCAGCGACATGATGTAGCGCAAACCGGTGGCGATCTGCTCCACCTTGCCGTCCTTGCCGATCCGCAACAGGCAACCCCGCCGTTTGTCCGTGGAATAATGTTTCACGCCGGCCTTGTCGCTCCAATACGCGTTGCCGGGCGCTGCGTTCCCCATCGTGATATAAAGCGCGCCGTCCGGTCCGAACGTCAGCACCATCGAACTGTCCACGCGGCGATGTTGAAGATACCGGGCCTTGATGAGTTCCGGATCGTCGAAACCTTTGATGACCGTCTCGCGTTTGTCAGGAATGCCGTTTGTGTCGGTGTCGCGGTAGCGAACGACTTCATCGGTGAGAACCGTGTAAGGCTCGCCGTCTTTGATCACCAGACCGAGCGGGTAGTTCTCGCCGGACTCTGACCAGAACGTGTCCACCTTGTCCTCCAGGCCGTCGCCGTTCGTGTCGCGCAACACATGAAACCGCCCATCGTAACCGGCGGCGAACAATCTTCCGTCCGGCGCGTACTCGACGTTGTTGAGATTGCTGAGTTTCACCGGCAACTCGCGCACGGTGAAACCGGGCACGAGCATCGTCACACCGGCATTCGTCGGCGTGGCCAAGAACGGTGGCTCGGGTTGCTTGTCCGGCACGGGCGGGATGAAAGGTTCGGCAGCGGATGAATGGAGGATGGGCAAGGCAAGGCAGGCTGCGACTAGGAGGACTTTAATTAATTTCATGCCGCCTTGGTTTGAGGGAGCGACGTGCCGATTGGCAATAATATTTTCATCCGGTTCGAAGATTGTGAGGAAATAGACTCTCATTTGCATTTTAAATTCTCCCTCACGGAAGTGTCTTGATGCGAATGTTGCGGAAGTGAACTGCACCCTCCTTCTCGTAACCATTGAGATGACCCAGCCAGCCGATCCCGCCGTGCGTGCGGCGAAGGCCGGGATGAGCGGTGCCGTCCAGACACTTGTCGAGGTCCAGCTTGCTGAGTTCAACGTCAACGATCACTTCGCCGTTCAGTCGCACCCTGAGGTGACTGCCCTCTGCGGTGACTTCTTGGTAATTCCACTGGCCGACAGGTTTGAGAAAGCCGCGCTTTGCTGGCGCGACGCCATAGATCGAGCCGTGCGCCTGATACGGGTGGATGTTCGTGAACGTCGGGTGGGTGTCGTCGAGGATTTGGATTTCATTCCAGATCGCGCCATCGGTGCGGAAGTTCAATCCGTTGTTCGCGCCCGGAGACAGTTTCACCTCAAACCGTAAAACGAAGTTGGTGAACTCGGATTTCGTATAGCTCAGACCGCTGCCATGATGACCGTGACAAACCAGAATTCCGTCCTCGACGGTAAAATCTGATCCAGTCCATCCGGTGAGGTCCTTGCCGTTGAACATCGAGACAAAAGCTTCCTCGGAGTCCGGCTTCGGCGAGACGGTTCGTTTCTGGGACGATTCGTGGTTGCTAGTCTTCTCGTTGGCCGACGTGGATTCGTTAGTCGCGCCAGCGTTCGCGTTTCCAACCGCGTAACCAAGAAAGTTTGCGGCAAAAAAAACGGCAGATGGCATCAGAAGAAAAGTTTTTAACCACGGATGGACACTGATAAACACGGTTTTGAGAAAAGACTTCTTGGTCACCAATCTCATGAATCGCTTGCCTGTTGCAACTGTTTGGCCTTCGTGTCCATCCGTGTCCATCCGTGGTTGAATTATAGCGGACATGTCTGAGTGGTTGGTCATAAATGCCACGGGCTGCGCATGGGGCGGGAAATCATCCCGTTCGCCTCGTCGCTGTTTCCAAAGCGTTCCGCCACCGGATCCCAATCGAGTTTCTTCCCCACATCCATCGCGATCACCGCCATGTGACACATGGATGCCGAGCGATGGCCGACTTCCGCAGGCGAGATGGGTGGTTGGCGGTCGCGCACGCAGGTCAGGAAATTGACCACATGATTGTCCGACCGATAGACGCGAATTTCATCCGGCTTGATTTTGACCTGCTGATATTCCGCCGAACTCGCCGTGATGGACTGGGAATTCCAACTGTAATCAAACCAGCCTTCAGCGCCGGTCACCTTCAGGTCGCCTTTACCTTCGCCGCCTTCCTTGACGGTGACCTTCACGCCATCGGCGTAGATGAATTCAACATCATATTTTGAATACACATCCCAAAGTCCGCCCGACAGCCGTTGACCTTTGCCCACCACGCTGATCGGCCCGCTTCCATCGGCCCCGATCATCCATTGCGCGAAGTCCAACAAGTGCGTGCCCCAGTCAGAAATATATCCTGCGGCATAATCCGACCGCCACCGCCAGTCCCAGAAACAGCTTCCGCGATAAGGCAACGCCGGCGCCGGCCCAAGCCACAGGTTGTAATCAAATCCATCCGGCACAGGCTCGATGGGCGACGCGCCATTTTTCAAATGCTTTTCCTCAACGCCGCGACTGTTGGGCAACGTGATGTCAATGCTGGTGAGCTTGCCGATCTTTCCGTTGCGCACCAATTCGCAGGCGTGACGCAACCGTTCACCGGATCGGGTTTGCGTGCCGCTTTGGAAGATGCGCCCGTGCTGCTTCATCGCCGTGCACAACGCTTGGCCCTGGGCGATGGTCAGCGTGACGGGCTTTTCGCAATAAACATCCTTGCCCGCTTTCGCCGCGTAGATGGATGCGGGAGTATGCCAGTGATCAGGCGTGGCGATGAAAACCGCATCAATGCTTTTATCCGCGAGCAACGTCTGAAAATCTGCATGACCCGCACAACCCTTCGTGCTGTAAAACTCATTCACGGAGTCCATACCGGCTTTGACGCGCCACTTGGCGGTGTCACAAACCGCCGTGACTTGAGCCTTGGCACTCGGGAGGAAACCATTATTGAGAACGTGCATCCCCCGATCACCCGCGCCGATCAGCCCGACCGTGATCCGATTGCTCGGAGCGACTGCGCCATCCAAACCCAGCGCGGATGACGGAACGAAATAGGGAAACGCTATCGCGCCGCCCACAGTCACACCGGCCTTCTTGATGAAATGACGTCGGTTCATGATTGAGGATTATGATTTGCGTTTATTGTGCGGAGACAAATTCTACGAACGCGCTCTGGCCCGGACCGACTTCCACTCGTATCTCTTCGGGCTTCGCGTAAGCGTGGTTTGATCGCCACTCCCAAGCGGAAGCGCAGCGGAACTTTGGGCGGAGCATCACACGGGCGATGGCGTTCGGGTCGGTGATCGCAGGTTGATCGCGCTGCTTGATGACGCCGTTGTTGTTAATCAGCTCGATCACCCAACCGTTGGTCGTGCGGTTGATTTGATATTGAATGGGATCGCCCGAAACTTCGACCGGAAGAGTTTTGCGAACCAATTGTTGGAGTCGCGCATCCGAGATGGCGGTGGCGCGTCCGGAGGTGGGGTTCGTCCACGGCGGCAAGACTTCGATGCCGGGAAATTTCGTCAGGCGATCAAACCGCGAGCCGAGTGCTTTCTGGTGCGCGGGCGTGAGCAGCAGCTTGCTGCCTTGCTTTAACGCGCGTTCCAGTTTGGCGATAACCTCGTCGTCGAACGTGATGTCTCCCGCCAGCAGAATGACCGGGTAGCTGGCGAGCATTTCTGCGGATGCGCTGGTGAGTTGCACGTCAAACATTTCACCGTAAGGAGTTGGCCGCAGATAACTCAACTCCGGATTCGCGGGGAACGGGTTTGTGTGAATGTGATCGCTGCCGGGAAAGAGTTGGTGATCGAACAAGTCTCGGAGTTGGCGGTCGCCCGCAGTCGGTTCTAAAATTCCCCACGGCTTGTCCATGTAGGCGTTGTAGCCGGCCAGATGATCCATCACGATCGCCACCGGCGTGAACGGCACGCCGCGCTCGTGCGTCCGCATGAACTGAAAAACTTCCGCGGCCTTCCGCCCGTGCGAGCTTAACGTCCAGGGTGCTTCGGCCTTTTCAAAGAAAGTTGAGACGCTGTTCTCGGGCGTAACCATGGCCGCGCCCGCAAACCACGCGTGTTGCCACATCCGCTCGTAAAAACTCAGCGAGTGCCCGGCATCCAGACCGCGCGCATCGTTACCTTCCTTGCGCAACGGCCCGCTGCTCGTGCAAGCGCCGTTAAGCCACGGACTGACTTGAACCGACCACGGTTTCTGCCATTGCCGCGACGCCCCGCGCGCGAACGCGAGCTTTGATTGCGTGAAGGCGATGTTCTCGCCCAGTTCCAGTCCGATGCAGCGAGTGCCCCAGCCGCCGACGTAGGCCTCGTAGTGCGAATGGCCGGTGACGCTGACGACGCGATTCAACAGGTCGCGATTCCGGCTCGTGAAATAATCTTTTATCACGTCGTGACATTCTTGTTTGCTCGCAGGGCGCTTGTCGTATCCAGCAAGACCACGCGGCTTCATCAAGTGTTTGAACGCGTCGAACTCCTTCCCGTAAACGCCGCGCCACCAGGATTCAGTCGGCGCAAGGTTGTGGAAATAATAACCCCATTCACCGAGTTGGATGGCGTTGAAAACTCCCGCGCGATCCATGGACGCAAGAACTTCTTCATGTTCGCGACCAAAAAAACTGCGACCACCTTTGATCTGCATCTCGCCGCCGGAATAACAGACCAACGGCCAACCGATCTCCGCGAGGTAGTCAACCGTAGGCTTGGAATTCGGATGCGGTCCAGGCCCGGGATCGAATCCGTTCCCGAGATTCTGTTCGCGCATCACGCCGACGAGTTGTTTGAGCGGCTCGAGTTCGCCGGGTGCGCCATACAGGCTGAACACAAACTCGCGCTGGCCGGGCAGCAGGCGAACCTGCTGAGGCCCGTCTGCCAGGGCCGCAAAAGTGGGAAACGAATTCGTGGAAGCTGACTGAAACGATTTGGCGGGATCGGCTGCGGGTATGAACTTCTGCGCCGCGATCCATCTCAACGACCCGGTTTGCCACGCGTCCCACGATGGGCCTTGGTATCCATTTAATCCGTGTCCGCCGGAGGGAAGTTCGAGATATTCCGAAGCCACATGATGGCGCTGCGCAGCCTCGTAATACATACGGCTGTTGTCCGGGGAAACAGCCGTGTCATCTTTCGCGTGTGCCAAAAAAGTGGGGGAGGTTTGGCCGGTGACTTGTTTCTCGATGGAGTAGAACGTCACCAATTCGGGAGTCGCATTCGTCCCCAGCAGATTCGCTCGTGATCCTCCGTGGGTTTTTTCGCCCATGGTGATGACGGGATAAATCAGCACTGCGAAATCGGGTCTGCAACCGAACCGGTCAATCGAGTCTGACGACTTCGCGTCGCCCTGATCAAAGTGCGTCGCCGCCGTGGCGGCCAAGTGTCCACCGGCAGAGAAACCGATGATGCCAATGCGGTCGGGCTTGAATCCCCATTTCCCGGCATTGGCGCGCGCTGTGCGAATGGCGCGTTGCGCATCGAGAATCGGGCGGGAAGAATTGCCACGGGGCAGGCGATACTCGAGCACGATTCCGACGATGCCGTGCCGGTTCAGCCATTGTGCAATGCCAGTCCCCTCCGCTCCGGTCACGAGTCCGCCGTAACCTCCGCCCGGACAAATGATTACCGCCGCACCATTGGAACGCGCAGGGCGATGCACCGTGATGAAGGCCTCGCCGTCCTCAGATCTTCCGTTGCCAACCGGGGCGTGACTGCTCCAAAGCGAAAGTTTCTCAGGCGTGTGAATCTGAGCGCACGCAGGTGCAAGGGAAAAGAACGCGGCGACCAAGGAAGCCCCCGCGCAAATCATTTTTGTGTTCATTCGCTATTTCCCGGCCACCACCCGCAACCAGTTATGAGCCATCAGCGACGCACCCGCACTCGATGGATGGACGCCATCGCCCGCCCAATGCTCGGGCGGCGCGTATTTGATGGCCTCGTCGAACATCGTCTGGAACGGGACGAATGTGGCGCGGAATGATTCCGCTACACGCTTCGCGGCAGCACGATAGTGATCAAACTCTGGAAACCATTTTTCATTCACCGCGCCACAACGCAGCACGAACGGTTCGCAGACCACGAGCTTCACCTTCGGCAACGCCTTGCGCGTGCGGTCGAGCAGCGCGCGATAATCGCGTTCGTAAATTTCCACCGTGCCCGCGTAATTTCCGTTGAGCTTGTGCCAGATGTCATTCACGCCGATCAGAATGCTAATCAAGTCCGGCTTGAGATCGAGGCAGTCGGTCTGCCAGCGCTCCGCCAGTTGAAACACTTTGTTGCCGCTAATGCCGCGATTGAACACGGAGTAGTTCGCTTTCGGATGATCCACCAACAATTCAGCACCGGCGAGCCACGCGTAGCCGTTGCCCAGTGCGGCCTGCTGATTTGCGGGACTGGTCGCGGCCTTCTTGCGACCGGCATCCGTGATGGAGTCGCCTTGGAACAGGACCACTTGCCCGTCCTTGAGAAGCGAACGCGGCGTGAGCGGCCAGGCCTCGCCCGCTTGCGCGACTGAACCGGCGGACAGTCCGCCAAGTCCCACCGCGCCCAGCGCCAGGCTCGAAGCAGTGAAGAAACGGCGGCGACTTACGCCAGTATGAAGGGGAGTGAATTTGTTTTGATTAGTCATGATCGGGCAAATCATGGCGAAAAATGGAGCGACATCAAATACCTCAACTGAGGTAGTGCGGTGTGTTGAAAAGTGGATGAGGAAGCAACGAACACCTAGGCGTAAGCGGTAGGGCGCGTCACTCCGGGCCCGCCGGGCTTGGCTAGACAGACGACGGCGCGCACGGAGTGACGCGCCCTACCTGTCGCTGATCTCTGCCAGCCTCACCCGACTTTTATCACACCCGTACTCCATTCCGCCTTTGGAAAAGTTGGCAAGAAGCTGGGCCTGAAAACCGCCGCATGATTTCGATGACCCTATTTTTTCCGCCATGCGGCGAAGTTGTCTTTTTGGCGTAGCGCCTGCCAGTGGCAGATTTCCCAGAGGTCACTCACGGGCGCGTTGGTGAACGGCAACGTGTGCAGGTAGCGAGGCGGGCCGAACTCCGGCGTCAGCGTCGAAGTTTTGTCGCCGCGCTTTTTCTGCGCGTCCCAGACGAGCCGCCACCAACGTTCGTGGGCGGCGAGGTGCATGGCGTATTCGGGTGCGCGGGGATCGGGCACTTGCGGGCCTTGTTCGTAACCGACACGCGCGTGCAGGTGCAGACAGCGCGCGGCACTCTGCCGGATGATGTGAAGCTGGTCGTCAATGAGACGTTCGGCGACACAGACCCAGTGGCTGAAATCGCAGCAGAGTTTCAACTCGTCGAAGTGATCCAGCAATCGGCTTGTGATCCACGGATTGAACAGGATTCGGCCACGATGAGTTTCATGCGCGATGCGGATGCCTTCCGACGCTTCGATGGTCAAAGCCGCTTCAAAGAAACGGACGGCATCGCTTTCGCTCCAGGCATCGCAGCCGCTGTGGGCGTTGATAAAAAGCGGCGTCATGCTCGCGGCCTCGCCGACTTGGCGGCGAAAGGATTCGACATGCCCGGCCACGCTCGTGCCCGCCGTGAAAATTTGCGGGATGAAGTCGAACGTGTGCTGCGTCAACAAACGACGCAATCGGCGTCGTTCGGTGGCTGCGGGCAGGGCGGCCTCGATGCTGGCGAATCCCAACTCACGAAATTGCGGGAAGACCTCCTCCCATTTTCCCGTGACACCCCACAGATGGCGGACGAGCAAGAGTTTCATTGATTGATTGGATTTAGCCGGACGTGGAAACGTGTTTCAGATCGGCGCGACTGTCTTCGTAGGTTTGATCATAGGCGAGGACTTTGGGATCGGGGTCAATCCCCCAACTATGACAGGCGGCGCGATACAAAGCGGGCCACCAGTTTTCGTGCTGGGTCAAACCCTGATCCCGCACCGCGCGCCAGTTGTTCAGAATCCGCGACCAACAGTCATCGCCGTAGGCAATCGCCTTGGTCGGGTCGCCCATCGCGGCAACATACCAGTCGCGTCCGATGCGGGCATGGAGCACTTCATCCGCCCAGTCGTAATCCTGGAACAGCCCGGCCAGCGCGTCGCCCGATGCCACTCCGACTTCCATTTCGTAACGCTTGCCCGTGCGGCCCATGAGTCCTTGCTCGATGAAATACAAAACGGCGTGACGTTCCAGCGGCGTGCATTCCGTGTTGAGCCGATACGACCAGTTCCAACTGATGCGCGCGAGCTGCCAGTCCACGCCGCTGGCGACGAATCCAACTTCGCCCATCATCGCGTGGCGGGCTTCATCCCAGAGTTGGCGTGACATGTCGCGATAATACGCCGCCGGTTTGTCCGGCGTCTGCGCGATGATGCTGGCCATCATTTCGGGCACGTCAATTTCCCGGATGCGCCGGTAATAAAGCATCAGCGTCTTGGCGCGGGCGGGCATGGCGGGGTCATAGAGAAACGCCTCCGGATTGACGCCTTGATTCCAAGGATCGCGGAAACGCTCGTCCCGCTGTGGTCGTCCGTCATAAACGTGGGGCTTCGCGGAATGGATGCGGGTGACAGCTTTTTCGACTGGCTCAATTGCGCCGTTCAATTGTCCCGCAGCGGCGAGGCACTCATCCAACAGCGTCAACCAACTCGTCATCGCCACGCGCGCTTTGTTGTCCACCAATTGAGCCACGGCTTTCGAACCAAACGCCAACATGTCCGCGATTTCCAGTCTGGCGAAACGAATCCACCGCACCGAGGGCGCATCGGCAAGGTGGTTCGTGTCTTCCAAGTGACGGGCGAGCGCGGCGTCGAGTGCGGGCAACGCTCTTTCGTAAAGCCCGGCCAGCAGTTGGGCGTTGTCGGGCGCGGCGCGGATTTCGTCGAAGAAGATTTGCAACGGTTCGGAAGGAATGGCGTCCAGTCCGAGCGGAGGTTCGCGCATCTCACCGACGCGGGTGCGCAGGCTCATGACGTGTTCGGAACAAAGATACGCGTGCAGACTGAAGGCGGACTTCAACTCGTAGATCGGCTCGGCGGTGATCCGGGCGGTGAAAATTTCTTGCAGCCGCTTGAAGGCATAATGATAGCGCTTCAGCCGGGCCACGCATTTTTCAATCATCAGCCCGGGGCGAGCGGCCTGATTGAAGGTGCAAAGCCCCGCCAGCGGCGGCAGATCGCGATACGTTTGATGTTTCATGTCAGTTCATGTTGGTTGGTTTCACCGCGCTGGGTTGTTGTCTTATACGATTATTGAGGCGCGGGCGCAATTCGGTGACGGAGCGTGGCTGTGTCGAAGACCTGCCGCAGCAGTGCGGCGAGGGTAAGGCGGCATGGTTTCATCTCGAGTCAAATGCACCTAGAATCCGCAGCGTGCTCATCTGGCGTCGGTGACGAGCCACCGCACCGCATTTTCGATCACGCGCAACGGCTCGTCTTGTTTGTAAACCAGATAGGTTTCGCGACCGGGCCGGAAGTAGAACACGCGACCAACCACGACTAACGCCCCGATGTCGCAACGGCCTTTCATGAGGATCATTATTCTCACTGCAACAACCCTTTGAGCAACGGCCTAAGCGCCTCAGCCCAAATTCCATAACCTGCCGGGCTGAGATGCACCCCGTCTGGAGAGATTTCGGGCGACAACACGCCATCCGCATCGAGAAACTTCGGAGTCAGATCCACGAATTGCACAGTTTTCCTGTCGTCGAGTTTGGCGATGAGAGAATTCAGTTCTCGAATCTT
>CAMCWI010000080.1 GCA_945882065.1 Akkermansia muciniphila | reverse complement strand
GGCATTGCTGAAAGAAAAACTCGGCAGTGAGCCGAAGCTGGAGAATATCTCATTCACGAACGGAGAAGTTTTTGATTCCATCGCACCCCAGACGAGGCTGACGTTCGCGCAATTGGTGCAGAAGGCTTACTTCAGCCGTGTGAGTCTGTCGGCGACTGGATATTACGCGACGCCAGGGATTCATTGGGATCGCGTGGCGGGACGTGGGAAGCCGTTTCATTATTTTGCCTACGGCGCGGCGGTGACGGAGGTGGAAGTGGACGGTTTCACGGGGATGCAACAGGTGACGCGCGTGGATATTTTGCAAGACGTGGGCGACTCGGTGAATGAAGGAGTCAATCGCGGCCAGATCGAAGGCGGCTTCGTGCAAGGCATGGGCTGGCTCACGGCGGAAGAACTTCTGTGGAATGACAAAGGCGTGTTGCTCACGCACTCGCCGGACACTTACAAGATCCCGTCCATCGGTGACGCTCCAAAAGTTTTCAACGTGAACTTCCTAAAGAACGCGACGCAGAAAACCGTCGTGCATGGCAGCAAAGCCGTGGGTGAACCGCCCTTCATGCTCGCCATCTCCGTGCGTGAGGCGACCCGAGATGCAGTGGCAGCGTTTGGTTCAGGCAAAGGCGAAGTCGCGTTGGCATCACCAGCGACATGCGAGGCGATCTGGCGGGCGATTCAGAAAGTCAAAGCTCCGCCCGCTTCTCGATGTATTGCGCCATGATGCTGACCGCAATTTCCGGCACGCTCTCCGAACCGATCTTGATTCCCACCGGGCAGGCCACGCGCGCGACTTCTTCTGCGGTGGCGATTTTTTCCTTCACGAAATGCTCAGTGATCGTCCGCGCCTTTCGTGCGCTGCCGATCATGCCAAGGAACTGGAACGGGCGATGTATCCACGTCTCCAACACGAGCGCGTCGTGCTTGTGACCGCGCGTGACGATGAGTCCAAACGTGGGTATGACGGCGAACGACACATTAAGGATCTTCTCCCAATGACCGACATGAAGAGAAACGTCACGCGGGAAGATGTCGTGGTTAGCAAGTTCGAGGCGGTCGTCGAAAATACTGACGGCGAAATCGAGTTGCAACGCGAGCGGCGCGACAGCTTGGGCGATGTGGCCTGAACCAGCGATCCACAGCGCGCAGGGCGGCGTGATGGTTTCGGCATAGAGCCAGTCGGAGGGGGAGTTGATGGTTGGGGCGGTGGCAGGGAGCGTCATTCCTTCCACTCGTGCCAGCGTGAAATCACTTTTCACTCCCCAAGTTTTTTTAACATCGCGCATGGCGAGTTCGCTCCAGAAATTTTCTCCGATACTTTGCGCGTTGGGGATGATGACGCCGAATACTTTACCACCGCAGATGAGGCCGTCGTCCCAGCCGAAATCGTGGTCAAGGACAAGCTCGAAGATTTCGGGCTTTCCTGTTTTCAACGCGTTCAGAGCGAGCCGTTGAGCTTCCGCTTCGAGACAACCACCGCCAAGTGTCCCGGTGATTTTTCCGTCCGCATGAAACACCGCCTTCGCGCCTGATTTCTGAGGACTCGATCCGCTGACGCGCGTGAGAATGCCCAGAGCGACAGACTCACCAACAGCAGCAGCACTGGCCAACGTGGAAAATATTTCTTTCATGGCGCCACAATCAAAGAGTAACCATCGCCCATGCGCGCGTCGAGCCATTGGAAGAAGTTCACTATCGTTGCAACCGGACAGTTCAGCCTGAGTCGTGCTTTCGGGTTGCCGTCTGCTTTCACGCCGGGCTTCACAGTGAACACGCGAGCGAACGGACGCTGGGAATGACAACCAGGATCTCATGCTCTGGTTGCGGCAAAGCAATCCCTGAAGCAATCGCCGGGGACGCTTTGTGCGTTGCTTGCCGCTACCACTCCGCACCGCCGAAATCCGCAGCGATAACTTCCTAGCCATAAACTTTTTTAAAAAAATCTCAATGAGTTCTCACACGGGAATCTGTTTGCTGCCATTTTCTCAACGACCATCCACAGTCGTCGGCCTGCAATAGAGTCGGTTCTTTCGCAGATCTGCCTGTTCGGCATAAAACGTGACGGTTTTGAGATATTCAATGTGTCCATCTACGACCCCAGCCGTGGTGCCAGCCGAATGTAATTTGGTAATGCCTTCACCGGGCCCGCTTGATCCGTCGTTGAAATCCCCGGGGTTGGTTTCCAAGGCCTGCCAGAAAATAATCGTATCCTGACGGAATTGGGATGTCTTAAACGGAGTTCCACCGCGTGTTCCCCGCCACCCCGTTCATCAGATAGCGGCTCATTTTCTGGTCGCGAAAGGCCCAGGTGGTGCTATTGGTTTTATCAACCGGACAGCGATAGACACCCATGTTTTTGATATAATCCCACCGTAGTCCCCCCTTGATAAATGAGTATTGGATTTCTGGAAAAAAACGGAGTGCCAAGGTCCGGAACTGATCCCGACGAGGCAGCATACAACCAGCCTCTGCCTCCCCACGGAGGATTCCAATTGGGGTTGGGCAGGAAATCGCGATTGTCCAACCCATAGAGATGCATGGCGAGGGTGATCTGCTTGACGTTGTTTTGGCATTGAGCGCGGATCGCTTTCTCCTTGGCCTTGGCCAACGCTGGCAAAAGCATGGCGGCAAGGATGGCGGCAAGGATGGCGATGATGGCGATGACCACGAGCAACTCAATCAAAGTGAAAGCCAAACATTCGCGTTTCGTCACAGGCAACTTTTCCATAGGGATACCCAAATTTAACAGGTGAAAAACGGGAAAGATATAACTCCAATGAGGCATGGGAAAAACCCGGCTCAGAAACCTCCAAGCCTTTACCGGCGCTTTGTGGCCGGATGACCCAACGCCGCGTCGCTGGAGGCAGCCCCACCACCTTTGTCGCCCATAAATTTCAACATCGCCTCGGCGCGCGAGCGGACATGGAGCTTGTCGTAAACGTGCTTCAGGTGAACTTTCACGGTGTGGTAGCTGATGGAAAGTTTGTCGGCGATTTCTTTGTTCAACAACCCTTGGGAGAGAAGCTCCAAGATTTCCTGTTCGCGCAAGGAGAGGGTGACGCCCTCCCCTTGTCCGGCAGCCGGAAACTGAAAGGTCATGATCACTTTGCGGGCGATCTCGCCCGTCATGGGCACTCCGCCCTGGCGCACCGAGTTCACGGCATCCAGAATTTCGGTCGAGGATGAACGCTTCAATAAATATCCGCAGGCGCCCGCCTTCAGCGCATTGAAGATACTGTCGCCGTCCTCATAGACAGTAAGCATGATGACCTGCAACGCGGGCATCTGCTGTTTCAGTCTGGCGGTGCAGCCGATACCGGAAATTCCGGGCAGATTGACATCCATAAGGATTACATCAGGTGCCGCAGCGGGAATTTTTTGCAGGGCCTCCTCCGCGCTGCCGCAGTCGCAAACACATTTGACCCCGGGCGCGCGGCTTAACAGGTGTTTCAACTGCCGCCGCAACTGCTCACTGTCCTCTACCAGCGCAACCTTGATGTCGGGGCCGGCGGAATGAGTCTGCGCGACCTGTGGTTTACTTTTCACGTCCTCTTCAATATCCAAAATTCTTCCATGCTGAAACATAAATTCCTATATCGCTCGCAGGTTCGAATTTACGATCAGAAGGAAACTATCCGCAATACCTCTAAGGGGTTACTCCCTGAACGCACCGGGATGATGGCGTAGCGGACATTTGAAGGTCGCACTCGTCCCTTTTCCGATGAGCGTAACCAGTTTGTAGCTACCACCTATCCGCTCCAACCGTTGCCGCATGTTGCCCAAACCGTCCGCCTCGCTCGCCGACCTGGTGGGATTAAATCCGCAGCCATTGTCACCGACGATGACTGTAAGTTCGTCGTCCTCTACCTCAATCGTCAGTTGTACATCTGTCGCTTTGGCGTGTTGAACGATGTTGTGCATGGCTTCCTTGGAAGCGAGGAACAGGTTGTGACGCTCGTCAGCATTGAGCGGAGATGCGGGCAGATCACGGGCGACCTTGAGGCGCAATCGCAGTCGCGTGGGTTTGAGAAATCGTTCGGCATACTGACACAAATAGCTGGCCAGCGAAGCCACCGTGTCATTCTTGGGATTCACAGCCCAGACGATTTCATCCAGCACCGCCACCAATTCCCGAGCCCGGGTGCCAATTTCCTGCGTGTATTGGCGGGTCTCGACCAACCCCAGTGTCGGGTCCTGGGCAAATTCACTTCCGAAGCTTATTTCCGTCAGGCCCGAGCCGAGATCATCATGCAGATCCTGAGCAATCCGCGCCCGCTCCCGATCCATCGCCTGTTGTCGTTCCAATTGTTCGATCCGGCGGCGGTGACGCAGCCGGACAAGCCACGCGACGAAGCTGGCTATCAGCACTCCGCCTCCCACGGTTGCCAGGATCCGGAATGTCCACGTTTGCCAGTAATACGGGAGGACTTTGAGGGAAAAACTGGTGGCAGGATCGCTCCATTGCCCCCAGTCGTTGCAAGCCTGAACCTGGAATGTATATTCCCCCGCCTGAATGTGGGTATAGTACACCTCGCGCTTATCGCCGATTTCCACCCAGCCGCGATCCAGTCCTTTGAGTCGGTACCGGAACGAAACATTTTTTGGCGCGGTAAAATTCAACGCGGTAAACTCGATCACCACACGCTGATGATCCGGTAAGAGGCGCAACTCGATATTGATCTGTCCCAGATCCATCGGGATGGCTGTAATCGCACCGGCAACCGATTCACTGGCTTCGTATGCGGCGATCAGGCGGTTATCAACAACCACCCGGGTGATGACCACCGCCGGTTGTTTCAAGTTTTGCTTCAAATGATCGACGCTCATGCTCGCCAAGCCCGTCAAGGTCGGGATCAGCAAGTTCCCGTTGGTCGCGAGCAAGGCCCCGGGATGAACGCCGTAACTTGCCTGCAGGCTGGGCAACCCCTCTTCACTACCGTAAACAATCGAACGCAACCATGTCCGCTGTCCCGCTTCCAATTCCCCAAATTCACTTTGCTTCACATAAAAGATCCCGCGATTTCCAGCGAACCAGAACCGCCCCTGTTTATCCGCCACGATGTGCGAGATGTAATCGTCATGCAACCCATCCTCCGTTCCATACTGGACGAAACCCACGCCTTTCAGCCGCCCCAAACCCCGTCCGCCATACCCAATCCACAGACTGCCATCCGGAGTAGCATAAAGACTTCGGATCGATTCCGGCGGCGCGAGGGTATTTGCGGTTTCTTCGACAAGAATATCCCGATCATGCTTGAACAACCGGCCGTCCGTGGTGCCCGCCCAAAACATTCCGGCGGCGTCCACCGCCATCGCTGTAACATAACCGCTGCCAGCCGGCAGCGGAATCGTCTGCAGTTGGCCAGCATGCACGCGTTGCAGCGCACTGGGTAATTCCGTTCCAATCCAAACATCACCCTCCGGAGTCGCCAAGAGCGATCGCACCGATTGGGCGGCGAGTCCGTTGGCCAAGGAAAATGTTTTCCCAATTCCGTCACGCCAAAAAAACAAACCTCGATATTGCGTCCCGACCCATACCCCACCCTGCGGATCTGCCGCGACACACTGCGCAATCGGATTGAACTCTCCCAGCGTCCATTCATTGGTCCAGCCAGTGCCCTGATTTCTGGCCAAGACTCCGCTTGCGGTCACCGCCCACAACCCACCTGCGGTGTCCTGACAGACGGAACGAACCGCTTCCGCCGGAATTCCAGAATCAACATCCACCATTTCCAAGCTCCGGGTTTGAATCCGATTCAACCCACCGCCTTCCGTCCCAACCCAGAGATTCCCTTCCCGATCTTCGGTGATGCTCCGAATATGATAGTGCGACGTTTCAACTCTCACGAACGACTCTCCGTTAAACCGAAATAAGCCGCTTTGCCGCGTACCGATCCAGACCGCGCCGAATCGATCCTCATAAATCACATTGGCATCCATATTCATCCGATTCGATGGCAAGCGCCCGAGTGTCACCAATTCCCTGCCCTCCACGTATTTGTAGAGGATGTTCCCGCTCAAAGCATAAATCCAAATCCCACCCGAGCGCGCCGGGGCAATGCGCTGTGCCTGTAAATTCGTTTGCAAGCTGACGAACTTCCCGGCGCGAAAAACTCCCACCTGGTTGCCTTGTGCGAACCAAATCTGTCCGACCTTGTCTCTTGCCAACTGACAGGTGCGCCGCCCTGGGAGTCCATCCTGTGAAGTGAAATTCTGGACCCGACCACTGAAGATTCGAATAACATCACCACCGACCCCGGCATCTTCCAAATACGAAACCCACAAGTTTCCTTCCAAATCTTCCACCATCATTCGGACCTGCCGCTCCGGCAGGCCATTTTCAGGCGTCAATACAGTCGTGGCGCGGCCTCGGTCCACGCAAACGATCACTCCCCGATCCTTCGCCACCCACAACCGATTGCTTCGGTCAAGAAACGCAGCATCCAGTCGGGCGATCGGTGCTCCAGCCGCACTGACCGCGCTGAATTCCCGGAACCGGACACCATCGAAACGAGCCAATCCCGAACGGGTCGCCACCCACAAAAACCCATCCGCAGCCTGCTCAACTGCCACCACTGAATTGTCGGGCAAACCCTCGTCAGATTGCCAGGAACGCATCGTCCAATTGACGTTGGTGGAAGCCCCGGGCGCCGCCATCGCGAACAACAGGAAAGTGAGAGTCCACCACTGCCGCGAGATTTGAAAGTCAGCCCGATGGATCATGGCAAAAGTCTAATTCCGACAGAGGACGAAGCAAGGTGCGAAAAGCCTTGATCCTATTACCGCGCTGCCCGCCCAAGCTCCCGATTTATTTCCACCGTAGGTTACGGGCATTGACGCAAATCAATTTCTCACACCAGACCACGTCCCACGCTAACCCTGGCGCGTTACTCCAGATCTGCCGGTCTGATCCCGCGTTTGAATTTTCCGAAGCCAAACGCACTCGGTTTGAATTCGCCAACAGTTTCGACTTTCGCCGCAGCCGAAATCTTGTCGCTCAATCCGAGCGTCCAATAACACGCGTTCACCACCAACCGGCGCAACCCGGCGTTTTCGAGGTCGGTAGCCGCGCCCATTGTCGTGGTGACAATCTGGTTGGTCTTGCCGCTGCTGCCGGAATAATTCTGCAACCACACCAGAGGCATCATGGGATTATTCTTCGGACCTTGGAGCGGCGGATCCGTCGGCTTCATTCCGGAGACAACCTGACCACTCACCAACACCTGCGAATTCGTTGTCAGATGCACCACGCCATAGACATCGCTCGGCCCCCAGATATCCGTCACGCCGCGAAGAATCGGATGCGACTTGAATTCGTCGCTGATGATCCCCCGCGTGCTTTCTTTGCCATGACTACCGTGATGATTGATCCAAGTTTCACCCAACACTTGTTGCCCAAAACCGCCGGGCCACTGTTTGTCCTGCCAGCTATAACGGGCATACGGACTTTGCTTGTTGCGGGAATAAGCGAACGCATGCGTGCTGGTTCGCAAGGCAATGATGGGTTTACCGCGATCCAGATAATCCACAAAATGTTTCATCTGCACATCGGGCAGTTCGCGAAAACGCAACAGCATCACGCAAAGATCAGCGGAATCCAAAGCCGCCATGCCGGGAATGTTGGTCTGCGTATTCGGATCAATCATGCCGTCCTTGATGGGGAACAGCACCGTGCATTTGAAACCATGACGCTCGGCGAGAATCTTCGCCAGCATGGGCAATCCTTCCTCCGAACGATATTCCTCGTCGCCGCCCAGGAAAACGATGTGTTTGCCTGCGCCTACTCCGCGG
This sequence comes from Akkermansia muciniphila, assembly GCA_945882065.1. GTDB lineage: Bacteria > Verrucomicrobiota > Verrucomicrobiia > Limisphaerales > JADLHS01 > JADLHS01. The sequence continues at coordinate 7,333 of CAMCWI010000080.1, read as the reverse complement.
TTTCCTTCATACGTGACCCAGTCCTTGGCCGACACGACTCCGGTGAATGCCACCAACAGAACAACGGCGATGGTTTTGAAAATTGATTTTGTGGTCATGGGTCAATGCTTGTGTTCGTGTGCGGGCGAGTTGCCGCCCGATTTCATGTAGGCGAGCAGGTCCAAAATCTCCTCTGCCGAAAGTGAGTTGAGCACTCCCTGCGGCATGATCGAGGACTTTTGAGGTTTCTGCGTTTTGATGTCCGACTTCTTCACCGCTTTGATCAGTGTCGCCGCAGGGCCGATCTGCAAAGTCAAAACTTCCCCCTCCTCCTTCACGATCATACCGGAAAGTTCATCTCCATCCTGAAGTTCAAAATCAAAGCCGCGATACCGATTGCTGACCACCAGAGACGGCTCGATGATCTGCCGCAACACCTCAACCGGATTGTTCTGATAATTCGCGAAAATGTCGGTAAGGTCAGGACCATAATTGACTCCTTCAGCCCCGAGTTTGTGACACGAGGCGCAGGCGAGCTTCGTGAAAGAGTCTTTTCCTCCAGCGAGATTGCGGGCGGAATCCAGTTTTGCGATCTGAGGAATGATATCTTCAGTTTTCCATTCGATGATCTTGGGCTGCGCCGTCGTATTGGTGGCAAGGTATGCTTCCACATCAGCGACAACCACCAGCTTGCCCAGCATGAGCCGCCAGTGACCGGGGAACGTGCAGACATATTGATAGTCGCCTGGTTCTTTCGGTGCGGTGAAACTGAGCCGCGCTTGTTGTCCCGGTTCAACCAGCTTCGTCGCATGCAACACCTTTGGCGAAGCGGGAACATAAAGCCTTCCCCGCGCGTCCGCCTCCGGCGGCATCAACTCGGCCATCGGGCCGATTTCTTCTACCGCGCCGGGCGTCGTGACCACCAGATTGTGCGGCATCGCGTCGTCATTGATCAAAATGATGGACACCGGTTTTCCCGCTTCAACGACGATCAATTTTTTGTCGTAAAGCATCTGCTCGGAGATCGTGCGTAGCACAAAAACACTGACGCCGAGCGCGCGCAGTGTTTTTCCCGCTGCCCGCGCCTTCTCCGGAAGAAGCAACGCCGTCAGATCATTGGCGAACTGAAACGCGTTGACGGCATCCATCTCGGTGCGCTTGTCCACCGGCACGGCTTGCAGGTGCGTCATGAGGCTTTCGATCAACGACTCCGCCTGCTCTGCCGGCCATGATTTGCGCGGAATGGTCTGGAGTCCCGCAATTACAGTTTCACGTTCCGTCCCGGATTTCACGAGTGCGGCCAGGGTTGAAAATGTCTCCGCGTCGTGACCGGGAATCGCCGCAATGGCGGTGATCGCAGCGCGACGCACCGAGGCTGGATCGGCCTTCGTAAGCAACGGAGCGACCTTTGGGTGGAACGACGCCCGAACAGTCGCATCGCGAATCAGCGGAATCGCCAGCAGCAAATCCGCAAGCTGTTGCGGATTTGTTTCCGCCGCTTTCCACGCTAGGTCAGGCGAACCGTCGGCGGTGAAGATGGCGGCGAAAGCCATTTGGCGCGTCATCGCCAGTTTCGAAGCCACTGCGAGCTTTTCCAACGCATCCCGCTTCGCCGTCAAGCTCTCCGGTTTCGATTGAAACAGCACGGGCAACAAATCACGCAACACGGACTCGGACGTTTCACGTTTCCGCGCGACCTCGGACGGCTCATCGCCCTCCGTCGCCTCGCCCTTCTTGTCCAATGCTGCGATGCCGCCAAGCAACTCGGCAAGCGGATCGGTAATTCGAATCTTCGCCAGACCTTCAATGGCCTCGACGCGATACTTGCGTTCGAGACCTTTGCGCTGAAGCAGGGCGACATAAACAAACTCACTGCGCGGCACTTCGCTGAGTTCCTTGTTGGACAAGCGACCCAGCACATAAGCCGCCGCCACCGGACTTTTTGGAAGTGAGAACGCTTTGTGAGTGGTCTCCTGTCCCCGAACCGACGGAGCAAACGCGACCGCGATGAACGCAACGAGAACAACCCGGCGAAGCACCGCAAACGCAGTCGCCCGGAGATTCATTCGTTTCATTTTGTTGACGAGCCTTTTCACAGTCCGTTCAAGGCAGTGCCTGCCCCTTGGTGTACTTATCAAGCTGCTTCATTGTCTCGTCGAGGCAGTACTTGATGTAGTAATCCGGCTTCTCCGGATTCGCCTCCTTTTCGAGCGCGAGCAGCGCAACATCCGCCGCCTTGGCTTCCTTGAAGAAGCTGCATGCGCGCACCGCTTCGAGACGAACGCGCGGGTGTTCGTCCTTGACCTGAACTTCGAGCAACGCCAGCGGGTCTTTCACACGGTCGCGCCAATAGCAGAGCACACGCGTCGCAGCCGCGCGGGCGTGATAATCCGGCGAACGCAACATGCGCTTGAGCAATGCCTCGTCCACGACATTGTGCCACTGATGAACCCACAGCGCTTCCGTCATGTGATGTTCGCAATCCTTGTCCTTCGAGTCCAACGATGCCGTCCATTTCTTCACTGCCTCGACGACTTTTACGCTGTCGTGTTTGCTCAACTCGATTTTCGCGCGCGTGCGGACGTCATTCTCAGGCGACTTCAGGGCTTCGAGTAGTTTCGCGATGGGTTGACCATCAATCTTCGCAGGCTTGAGCAGCGGGCGGTCTTCGTAAGTCATGCGGTAAATGCGCCCGTGCGTTTTGTCGCGATGCGGATCGCGGATGTGATGTTGCATGTGGCCAATGAGTTCCTTCGCCCAGTCGCAAAAATAAACCGAGCCGTCCGGCGCAACACCCACGGCTGACGGACGGAAGTTCGGATCGGAAGAACTGACCAGGCCCTCGATCTTCTTGCTGCCTTTGCCGGCAGCGTCCAGCGCGATGTCCACGCCAAGCGTCTCGCCCTTGAGCCCAGAGCCTTCCTCGCTGACTTTCACCCGGAAAATCCCCTGAAAACCGATGACGTTGCAGTTGAGGAAATTGTCCTGGAATTCCTCCGGGAAGTGCCTGCTGGACAGGATTCCCGTGCCGGGACAAGGGCGGGATTCCTGTTTCCAGAACTTTTGCATCCCGGCGTGCTTCTTCGGCTCGTCAATGAATCCGCTGAATGCCGGCCCAAAATAATTTTCGTTGCCCGTCGCATCCGTGACGATGTCGTTCCCCCAATAATCAAAGACCCGTCCGTGCGGATTCGCGAAGCCATACGCCGCATAACGCTCGAACTTCCCCGTGAGCGGTTCGAGCCGGTAAATGCAACCATCATTGTTTCGCACCGGCCCGATGGCGGTTTCAACCTGCGTACGATGGAACACGCCGTCGCTCAGATAAACGGCACCGCCCGGTTCGAGCACGATGGAGTTCGCCGTGTGATGCGAGTCGGCGGAGTCCATGCCCATCAGCACACGCTCCTTCCAATCGGCTTTGCCGTCGCCGTCCGTGTCGCGCACGAACCACAGGTCGGGCGCTTGCATCACGAGCACGCCGTCTTTGTAAAACTGAAAACCCGTCGGACAGTTCAAGCCATCCAGGAACGTTATGACCTTGTCCGCTTTACCGTCTTTGTTGGTGTCTTCGAAGATCAACAGCTTGTCTTTGACGGTATCCGTGGGCCTAAGTTCGGGATAACTCGGCCATGCCGCAACCCACAGACGCCCCTTCGTGTCGAACGCCATCTGCACCGGGCTGGCGAGTTCGGGGAATTGCTCTTCACTCGCGAACAACGTCACTTTGCAACCCTTCGGCACGGTCATTTTCTTGATCGCTTCCTCGCCGCTGAGAAACGGCGCGATGTCCGGTTTGTTGGATTGCAGCGTCTTCACCGGAGGCAGATTCGAATCGTCTACCTTGAGATCGCCGCCTTTCGCGATTGCCCAAACGCGCTTGTCGCGATTGGCCGTCTTCACATCGCGCTGCGACATTTCGTCCTGCATGATGTCATAGTTCTTGATCTTGGGGCTGTCCTTGCCCGCCGTTGGAAACTGGAGTTGAGAACGTCCGCCATAGACGTTGTAGCCGTCCACCGTGCGATAACGCGCGTGCCACTCGGCGTTCTTGTCGTTCACCGCCGCGCGCAATTTCTCAACCCTCGACGACGGCGCTTTCTCGTTGAACAGTTTTCCGAACATCGCCTGCGAGAGCAGTTTGTCACCCGCCTCTGTGAGATGCAGCGTGTTAAATGTCATGGCTAACCCCCGCTTTGCCACTTCTGAATAGAGTTGCTGCGAAACATCGAACAGATCAACGAACGGAACATCGTTCGCCTTCGCGACCCCAGCCATCGCGGCGGTGTACTTCTTCAGATTCGCATTGTTCGCCGCCGTATCGGGCATGTTCGGGTCGTTCAACTTTTCGTTGGCGATGGGCGAGAAGAGCACGACGCGCGGTGATGTTTTGCCGCTGTAATTCTTCGCCTTGGTTTCCTTGAGCCATTTGTCGAGGTCCTGCTTGAACTTGTCGAGTCCGGCATCGCCTTTGAAAGATTCATTGAAACCAAAGAATGCGAAAATCACATCGGCCTTGGTCCTCGTCAGCCAATCGTCGGGCGACCCGAATTTTTCCGAGCGATGGCGTGTGACCACTTCATCACCGGCCACGGCGAGATTGCGGAAAACGAGGTTGTGCTTGGGCAATTTCGCGACGATGAAAGTCTCCAACCATCCGTGATGTTGCATCCGGTCGGCCAGCGCGTTGCCGATAATCACAATGTGATCGCCCGGCCTGAGTTGAACAGCAGCATCAGCGGCACGGGTGGTCGTCGCGCCTAAAAGCAGTAGAAAACACAGTGACATGGCGAATGTCCTCAACATATCTGAAACCTTCGGCCAAGGTCGCGGGTTGGAGACAGGAAATGAAGTAACAGTGGCGCGCGAGTGGATGGTGGCAGATGACATAATTAATAAAACTTAGCAATTCGGACGCTCCTGGCCAATACCTCATTCGAGTTATCTGAGAGGAAAGCACTGTTCAGAAAATCGCCTGAAAAATCATTTCCCCGCAGGCCCGACCCGAATCAACGTCGCCCCATGCCGCGCAACTTTGACGCTGAACGAATCTGCGAAGCCTCCCAAGTCTTGCTGCCGCCACAATTCACGGACGGTTTGTTTGCCGGAAAGTCCAAGCTCGCTCCATTTCACAGTCACGGAATTTTCAAATTCACCACGATTGAACAATCCCACCGCCTTGCTGCCGTCTTCCATCTCCTTCGCCCAAACCTCGACATTTTCATCCTTCGAGATTCGATGCGCCTGCTTGCCGAGCGGGTCTTGGCTCACTTCAATGACTTCGTCGTTCGTCAACAAACTCAAAGTGAACTCGTCGAGTTGAGTCATGTCGCACCCGATCAACATCGGCGACGCCAGCAAACTCCAGAGACTGATGTGCGTGTATTGCTCGTTTGGCGTCAATCGCGAATCGCGCTTGCCACCACCCAACCTGCCCACGACGAACATGTCGCAATCGTTCCAATGCCCCGGACCAGCGACGATTTCCCGGCCATTCTGGGTGAACCCGATTTCATCCATGCTCGACCAAGTGTCGGTGATGTCTCCCGTATTCCGCCAGCTATGTGCCCCGACTTCCTTTGCCCAGGGCCACACGTCCAGTGTTTCACTCAGGCTAAAAATGATATCGCGCTTCGTCTTGCGGAGGGCGTTGGCCATGGTCAGCCAGGGAATTCGCTGCGAATGCAAACTGATGTCCCGGGTCGAGTAGGTCGTGTAACACCAATCGTATTTCAGATAGTCAAACCCCCACTCCGCGTAACGCTGCGCGTCCTTTTCCTCGTGTTGATAACTCCCTGCGTGACCCTGACACGTGTAAACGCCGGGCGAGGAATAAATACCCGCCTTCAATCCTTTGCTGTGGATGTAATCACACAGCGCTTTCATGTCCGGGAACTTGTTGTTTGATTGAATGATGCCGTTGGCGTCCCGCCCATCGCCCGCGACCAAGGGGTCTTTGGAGCTGTGCTTGCTCTGCCAACAATCGTCAATGTTGACATAAGCCCAACCGTGATTGATCAACCCACTGCTCACCATGGAATCCGCCGCCGCACGAACCTTGGCTTCATCCACACCGCAACTGAAAACGTTCCAACTGTTCCAACCCATCTGCGGTGTCAGTGCGAGCCTATCGCCACAAACGATTTTGAAATTGCGCTCCGTCTGGCCCATCGAGTTTTTCGCTTGCAGCGTGACGTTCCACTCGCCTTTGCGTTTCAAAACGCCAGTGATCTGCCCCGAGTCCGCATTAAGCTTCAGTCCGCTCGGAAGATTCTTTGCTGAGAATTTCATCGGACGATCACCCGTGGCGGGAACGGTGTACAGGAACGGTGATTCGGGACGCACGCCAAAAACTTTCGCACCATTGATCTTCGGTTTGGGCGAAGATTTAGGCGTAAGGATAAATGCCGCTTCGCGCGGTGGAGGAATGGTTTTTGGCTTTGCACCCGTGACGAGAAATTTCGCATCCGCCCAGTCCGCATGATCACAATCAATCGGGTCGCCCATGCTGCTCGCGACCATGACCATGGTTTGGATTCCGGTCAGATTCACATCCACGGGCTCGGCCGGCATCCCGGGCCGCATCAACTTGCTTTTCCACAGTAATTTTCCATCACCGTAGATGTGGAAGATCACGCGACCGTTTACCCTAGTATATTCATCGTTGCCCTTGTCGTAGGCGGCGCGTAATTCCCGCAGCACGATGCGCGGCACAACTTCGTCATCAATGCCCACCGCCGCCGTGAACCGCCGCGAACCACCTTGGAGATCAATCCATAGCACGCTCCGCGCACGAGTACCGAAGCCGGTTTCATACTTCTGACCGCTGATGGTGAGTGGCTTTCCACCAAAGGACTTGTTCACCTGCGGAGAATCAGTCTGCAGGCTTTCATTCAGTTGCAATGAACTGAGTAAAACGGTTTCGCCAGAAGCATCTGGCGCCGTGCTTTGTTTATCGATGATGTTTTGCTGCGCGCCAGCGACGAGGCTGACGAGAATGCAAGAGAGAGCGGCGATGCGTTTCATAATGTCCAATTGAAAACAAAACCGAGAATAAAATCACTAACTCATTTGAATGTCGCCCAAAATTCCAGAAAGCAAACGCCAATGGGGGGTGAAGCGAATTAAGTTAATTGTGGTGATGAATCGACATTTTGCCCAACACTTCATTGAGGATCGGTTTTAACTGATCGCCCCAGGCAGCGTAACCTGCCGGGCTGAGATGCACCCCGTCTGGAGAGATTTCGGGCGACAACACGCCATCCGCATCGAGAAACTTCGGAGTCAGATCCACGAATTGCACAGTTTTCCTGTCGTCGAGTTTGGCGATGAGAGAATTCAGTTCTCGAATCTT
>CAMCWI010000079.1 GCA_945882065.1 Akkermansia muciniphila | reverse complement strand
ATTCAACTTCCTCTCTCGCCTCTTGGCAAGAATTTGATTCAGATTTTTTCGTGACATGGTCTCATTCATCAATACAATCCAGCCCCTCGACGACCCTATGGTCTAGCGGTTAGGACACCTCCCTTTCACGGAGGTAGCCCGGGTTCGATTCCCGGTAGGGTCGCCAAACTTTCTCGAGTCAGAATCAATCCCCCGCTCACTTCACCCGCACCACCAACGCCGTCGTGTTGTCGCGACCATCGTTCTTCACCGCCGTTTCAACGAGTAACTTTGAAATGTTCGCATGGTCTGTGCGGAGAAGTTCCCCGAGATGACCGTTGTAAAGTCCCTCGGTCAATCCATCCGTGCAAAGCAGGAACACATCGCCGCTGTTGCACTCAACAAGTCCGACTTGGGGATCAACGAATTGATTTCCGCCGCCAAGAGATTTCTGGATCACGTTACGACGCGGATGCGTTCGGGCTTCGCGCTCGCTGATCTGACCGTTGCGCAACAGCCAGCCCACATGCGTGTCATCCTGCGTGAGTTGTTTGATTTCAGTCGCGCCTGCTGGCAGATGGTAGATGCGGCTGTCGCCGACATGCCCAAAGAACACGCGCCCCGGCGTGAACCAGCACAGGCTCATGGTCGTCTCCATGCCGTGACATTCGTCGTAGGAATTGCCGAGATAAACCAACTGGCGATGAATCTCGCGAAACAATTTCGTCAACACCTCCGCCACCGCGTCATCTTCGCCGCTTGCGATCTTGCGAAACGATTTCGGTAGCAGCGTGGTGATTTTTTCCACGGCGATGTTGCTGGCGAATTCGCCCGCCTTCGCACCGCCCATGCCATCGCATACCGCGAACGCATAATCCGCCTCCTCCGTCGTGGCGTCGCCGTGTTTGCCGAGGCGATGGACTTCGTGTGCATCGAATCGTAGACCGAGAAACGAGTCCTCGTTGTTCTTGCGGACCTTGCCCACGTCCGAGAGGCCGGACCAGAGGAGCGTGTTGGAAATTTCTTTGCGGGGTTTCATGGGAGCGTCGGGAAGAATTGTGGCAAACTCAAAATCAATCAGGCAAAACCGTCCGTCCTTCTGGCGATAGGTCACGTTGCGGATGTCAGGGTCGTCATGACGCACGCCAAACTTTTCCAACTCGGCAAATAATTCCTTGGTGCGAGCGTCGTCCAGATGATCCACGCGGGTCCCGCAATTGGAAGTGATGATGCGGACTTTCTCGGCGTCGGCGTCAAGCAGACGCGGGACGAACGGGCAATCATGCATCTCCAAGTGGCGCAATATGCGCACCTCGTTGGTGAACCGCTCCTGCGCGTTCGAGCCGTGATACGATTTGATCACCCGACCATCAAACGTCAGATGCACCGTCGCCCGGAGTGTGTCTTTGACCTTGAGCATGAGAACAAGAATTGAACTTTGTCCTCTAAGAACTAACGGATTAGTCCGTAGATGGAAAGCGTGTTCATGTCAAACTCAGGCGATTGATGGGATGACGCATTGAGCATCATGTCATCATCATGCCATCACAAAAACTCCCCACTGTGTCTGAACAAGTGCAGGAAATGACAATTTATGGCCAGTCTTTGCCCTCAACCGGGCGATTTAAGCTCCGATGAAATGTATGGCATGATAAAGCGATGGTTGAAACAAGAAGGTGGGATCGGTCCGTTACCGTGGAAAGGGATAGGCACTGGACTACACGGTAACGGGCCGAAAGTCACGGTGAGCATTTGTGCAGGCATCCTCACAAAGATCGGCAGCCGCCGAGTGTGGTTGATGCCCGGCGCAGGCGGCACAGGTCTTCTGCCTCTTAATCTATCTGCTAATTATACCGATAAATGGTTTGAAGTATTGCTCTCACGAAAGGTGTGAGCGTGCTGGGCGGGTTGGTATCGACCAATAAGCTGCGGCACACGGGAATTGGAGTTCAATCCAGTTTCTGTGTGCCGCTTTTATTTTTACAAAGCCAATGCAAAAAATGAATGGAAAACTGAAACGCCTTTGATGCAACAGATCACTGATGCGTCACCCGAGGAATGCTCAACACGAACTTGACGATGACAAGAATGATCAACAATCCAGCCGACGGATCCTCAAAGCCTCTGATTCGTATGGAATCTTCCGAGGTTGTCTCGACGCCATCAGGCCAGCCTTCGGCAATGGTGGGCAGGGATGATCCAAGTGGCAGCATGGCATTGTCCGAGAGTCTTCATGAGTCACAAAAATATCTGCGCCTGGTGGTGGATACGCTCCCGGATCGCATCTATTGGAAGAACAGAGAATCAGTCTATCTAGGCTGCAACCAACTTTTCGCCCAAGATGCAGGGTTTAGCTCACCAACCGATCTTATCGGGAAGAGCGACTTCGATCTCGCATGGCACGATCAGGCGATGTCTCACCAGAAGGATGACCAGATGCTGATGGAAACCGGAAAGGCACGGCTGCATTACGAAGAGCCCCGGATGACTGCGCATGGGCGAGTAGCGACCTGGCGCAGCAGCAAGTTGCCGTTACGCGACAACGACGGGAAAGTCATAGGTCTCCTCGGGACGTACGAAGACATCACTGAAAAACTTTGCGCAGACGAGTTGTTGCGTCTGCAACAAACTGCTTTGTGCGCCACCGCAAATGTGGTCGTCATCACCGACCGCCGCGGGAACGTGGTCTGGACCAACCCCGCCTTCACCCATGTGACAGGTTACACCTCAGGGGAAATTCTCGGAAAAAATCCCCGGATAATGAAGAGCGGAAATCATCCGCCGGCGTTCTACGAGGAGATGTGGAAGATGATAGCAAGTGGTCAGGTATGGCACGGTGAATTCAACAACCGACGCAAAGATGGGACGATCGTGATTGAAGAAGCCACGATCACACCTGTCCGGAACGAGAATGGGCGGATTACCCACTTCATAGCCGTCAAGCAGGACATTACTGCCCGCAAGTCTGCCGAACAGGAACGCGCGATGTTAGAAGTCCAATTGCGCCATGCCCAGAAGCTCGAGTCCATAGGCCAACTTGCTGCTGGCATCGCCCATGAGATCAACACTCCCACGCAGTACGTCGGCGACAATCTAAGATTTGTGCAGGAGTCGATCTCGCCTTTGATGGAAGCCCTAGATATTGCGAAGCAGATGCTACAAGCTGCGCGCGATGGCAAGCTCACGTCGGAGCTTATTTCAAGCGTCGAAACCAGATTGGCGAACGCAGATCTAGACTATCTCACTACAGAACTACCCAAAGCCGTCTCGGAATCTCTAGATGGTGTCGAGCGTGTATCCAAGATCGTTCGCGCTATGAAGGAATTCTCCCATCCGGGCAGTGAGCAGAAGACATTGGTGGATCTGAACAAAGCCATAGACAGCACTTTGACAGTGGCACGAAACGAATGGAAATACGTGGCTGAATTAGTCACGGATTACGATGGAAATCTGCCTCGAGTGTCATGTCTTCCGGGAGAATTCAACCAAGTGATCCTGAATCTTGTGGTCAACGCATCCCACGCCATCAGCGATGCCATCAAAGGGAATGAATCGACCAAGGGAAAGATTACCGCCAGCACACGGCGCGATGGGGATTGGGTGGAGGTCAGAATCAGCGACACCGGCACGGGTATCCCAGACCATGCTCGGTGCAAAATCTTCGAGCCCTTCTTCACAACCAAAGGCGTCGGCAAGGGCACAGGACAGGGCCTCGCGATATCGCGCTCGGTGATAGTGGACAAACATGGCGGGACGATCGATTTCCATACAGAGACAGGCAAAGGGACGGTCTTCATAATCCGCCTGCCCTTGCAACCTCAGCGACAGCGAGAAGGAATCACGTCATGAATCTCACCTACGCCACAACCCCGCCACAGGCCCGGATTCTCTTCGTGGATGATGAAGCTGCTGTCCTGAAAGCCATCGAGCGGTCATTACACTCCATGCGTAATCTCTGGGAATGTGAGTTTTTAGAACAGCCTGAAGCAGCCTTGAACCGTATCAGATCAACGAAATTTCACGTCGTTGTCTCCGACATGTGCATGCCTGAGATGGATGGCGCTGAATTACTCGCCAAGGTCCAAGCGATGTCACCAGACACAGTACGCATCATGTTGACGGGAGACTTGGATATTCAGACCGCGATGGCCGCCGTCAATCAAGGTCACGTGTTTCAATTTTTAATCAAATCATACAAGGGCGATGAATTGATCAAAAATCTGACCACCGCAGTAGAACATCACAAACTCAAGGAGTCTGAACGGAATCTGATCCGCACCCAATTAGAACATTCGGGAAAGATGGCCGTGATCGGCCAACTGGCAGCGGGCATCAATCACGACCTGAACAACATCATGACAGTAATCATGATGCAGACACAGATGGTTCTGATGGATCAGACCTGCCAAAACATCGAACGCCCGGCATGGGAGCAGATACAGCAAGCCGCTGAACGCGCAGCCCAGATGACTCGTGAGTTGAACAATTTCAGCAGATCCAAGGTGGAGACTTCTTACACGAATCTTGATGTGCGGAGTGTTTTGGAATCGTCCCTTTGTATCATCCGCCCATTGTTGAGCAAACGTGTCAGCTTAGACCTCGAACTGCCCCATCCGCTTCCCGCCATCACCGGGGATACTGGCAAACTGAAGCAGGCCCTCATGAATTTGGTCATCAATGCGAGAGATGCGATGCCCAAGGGAGGCTCGGTCAAGATCTCCGCCTACAAAGAATCAATCTTTCCAGAGAGCCTGAGCATTCATCCCGGTGGGCGATGCGGCAATTACATCTGTGTAAAAGTCAACGACACCGGTTGCGGCATGGACGCGGAAACTCAATTGAACCTGTTCAAGCCATTCTTTACCACCAAAGCTGCCGGCAAAGGCACCGGGTTGGGGCTTTTCATGGTTGGTAAAATACTGGAACAACACCACGGTTGGGCAGAGGTCGAAAGCATTGCCGGCTCTGGCACCACGTTCAAAATGTTTCTCCCCGTCGCCACGAACACCACAGAAAGGAATTCACAGTGAAGCGTAGTGTTCTGTTCGTAGATGATGAGGCTCTCGTTCTACAAGGCCTCCAACGCAGCATGCGCTCCATGCGGGATGAATGGGAGATGACCTTCGTCGATAGCGGCGCGGCGGCGCTGAAGTTCATGGAATATAACAACGTGCACGTGGTGATTTCCGACATGCGGATGCCCGGAATGAACGGCGCGGAGTTGTTGGGCACCGTGATGCAATTTTATCCCCATACCATCCGACTCGTGCTTTCCGGACATTCAGATCAGGACTTGATCCTCAAGTGTGTGGGATCGACACATCAATACCTTTCCAAACCGTGTGATCCAGAAACGCTGCGCAAAACCATCGCCCGCGCACTCGCACTGGAATCCAATCTGAAGAGCCAGAGAATCCAGACTTTGATCACTCGAATGGAGTGTCTTCCAAGCGTGCCCAAACTTTACACCGAGATCATGGAAAAAATGAATGACCCGGAGGTGATCATCGAAGACGTCGGCAAGATCGTGGCCCGTGACATCGGCATGACCACTCAGATGCTCAAGATGGTCAACTCCGCCTATTTTGGATTGCGCCGTGAAATCTCCAATCCAGCTGAAGCAGTGGCGTATCTGGGATTGGATACCATCAAGTCACTGATCTTAGGAATACACACATTTTCGGAGTTTGAATCACCCGCCACGCGTGGTTTCTCCATGTCAGCACTATGGAATCACAGCTTGGGCGTGGCCATATTCGCCAAGCTTTTGACCCAACAGTTGACTCGAAATTTCAAGATGATGGACGAGGCTTTCGTCGCAGGCCTGTTGCATGACGCAGGCAAAGCAGCACTCGCATACAACTTTCCTGACCAGTACCGGGAAATCTCTCAACAAACCCAAGGCAACACCTTCGCCTTGTTATCCGCTGAGACACAAGCGTTCAGCGTCAATCACGCCGATGTGGGCGGCTATCTGTTGGGACTTTGGGGATTGCCGACACCAGTGGTGGAAGCCATCGGCCTGCACCATCATCCAAGCCTCAGTTTAAACGAAGAATTCACGCCGCTCACAGCCGTCCACGTCGCCAACGCACTGACTCATGCCGAGGCCACCACGACACCAGTTGTTGATGTCGACTATCTCAAACACATCCATTGCGCAGATGATATCGAAATCTGGCAACGGGATTTCAACGAACATAGCGCCGCCCTGAAACAACAATCCTTATGAACAACAAAATTCTCTGCGTCGATGACGACGCCAACGTCCTCAGCGCCTACCAGCGAAACCTGAGAAAATATTTCGATGTGGACACCGCCGTAAGCGCGTTGGATGCGCTCAAATCTTTGGAGCACAACGGCCCCTATGCAGTCATCGTGGCCGATATGCAAATGCCCAACCTCAACGGTGTGGAGTTCCTGAACATCGCACGACAGAAATGCCCAGACACCATCCGCGTCATGCTCACAGGGAATGCTGACCAGAAGACCGCGACGGAAGCTGTCAATCGTGGCCACATTTTTCAGTTCCTCAACAAACCCTGCCCTCCAGATAAACTGGCCCAGATACTGAGTGACGGAGTCAAAAAATACCGCATAGTCATGGCGGAGCGCGAACTGTTGGAGAACACGCTCAACGGCAGCGTTAAAGTACTCATGGAGATCCTCGCGCTCTCAGACCCAATATCTTTTGGCCGCAGCCAGACCGTGCGGGATCAAGCCCGGCAGGTAGCCAAAACCATGGGACTTGCCACCACTTGGGAATTAGAGCTCGCTGCCATGCTTTGCCCCATCGGCTGCGTCAGCCTTCCGCCTGAACTGAACAAAAAGTCACGCTCAGGACTCGATCTCAATGGCGCGGAAAAAGATGCCGTCGCTCGCATGCCGCTTGTGGGAAGCGATCTGTTGACGAATATTCCGCGCCTTCAATCGGTCGCCCGCATCGTTCTCTATCAGAACAAAAACTTTGATGGCAGCGGTTTCCCATCGGACTCCCTGCACGGGGCCGAAATCCCGATCGAATCCCGCATCATCCGCGTGCTGTCAGATCTGGCACATCTTGAAACAAAAAAATCTGCACGGTTCAAAGGCATGGAACACCTGCGCGGTCAAAAGGGTCTTTACGACCCTCAAGTGATGGACGCTGTAGCTCGCGTTTTTCAGTTGGAATCCTGCACAGATGCCGCTGCTCAAAAAGAACCATTGGCGCTCGGCATGGATGAACTGCGACCAGGGCAGGTTTTGACAGCAGATATCCACACCAACCAAGAAGTGCTCATCATCGCCGCTGGCACAAAGATCACCCCTTTGATTCTGGAACGATTGAGGAACTTCGCCTCACTTTCAGGTTTGAGATTACCCATCTACGTCGAAGCTTGAAAATCGCTGATTCAGCATCCGACATCACAAGCTCCATCCCGTCGGGAATCTTACCCGATAAAATTCTGCCGCTTGGATGCGTGGCGAGCAGACATCAGCCTCCGCATCCTTTTGAACAGTCCGGTCAAAGTTCAACAGCCCTGAAGATTTCACAGCCATGCGCCCGACGGGTCTAAAAATATTTTGCGCGAATGAAACCATTGCAAAGAGCGGCTGAATTACGCTCATGCGTTCTGCTCCACCAAAAATCTTGCGGTGCGGCACTGACCCTGCTGAAATACTGAACCGTTGACCGAGCCTGACCTGTTTACATGTCGGCACCGTCGCACTAAACCTGATTCACAGACACGAACAAACAACAACCACGCACATGGCCAAATACAAATTAGAATACATCTGGCTCGACGGTTACGAACCCGTCGCCAACCTACGCGGTAAAACCCAAGTCAAAGAATTCTCCAGCTTTCCCAAGCTCGACCAGCTTCCGATGTGGGGCTTCGACGGAAGTTCAACCCGCCAAGCCGAAGGTCGCACTTCAGATTGCATGTTGAAACCCGTGGCCGTCTATCCCGACACGACCAAGAAAAACGGCGTGCTCGTGATGTGCGAAGTCATGATGCCGGACGGCAAGACGCCGCATCCGAGCAATTCACGCGCAACCATCCTCGACGACCCCGGCGCATGGTTCGGCTTCGAACAGGAATACTTTCTCTATCAGGACGGCGTGCCTCTCGGCTTCCCGCAAGGTGGCGGCTTCCCGCCTCCGCAGGGTGAATACTACACCGGCGTCGGCTACAAGAACGTCGGCAACATCGCCCGTGAGATCGTGGACACACACTTGGATCTCTGCCTCGACGCTGGCATCAACCACGAAGGCATCAACGCCGAAGTGGCGAAGGGCCAGTGGGAATTCCAAATCTTCGGCAAAGGCTCCAAGCACGCCGCTGACCAAATGTGGGTGGCGCGTTATCTTCTCTCCCGTCTGTGCGAAGAATTTGAAGTAGACGTCGTCTGGCATTGCAAGCCACTCGGCAAAGACGTGGATTGGAACGGTTCCGGCATGCACGCCAACTTCTCCACCACTCACATGCGCGAAGTCGGTGGCAAGGAATACTTCGAAGCACTCATGGCGGCGTTCGACAAATACAAGAACGAGCACATCGCCGTGTATGGCCCGGACAATCATCTCCGACTCACCGGCCTGCATGAAACGCAGTCCATTGACAAATTCAACTACGGCATCGCCAACCGGGGCGCGTCCGTACGCGTTCCGCACAGCTTCGTGAACGCTGGCTACAAGGGCTACCTTGAAGACCGCCGTCCGAACTCTCAGGGCGACCCCTACAAGATCGCCAGCCGCATCTTGCAGACGATCGCCACCGTGCCGACACCCGGCGCGAAGAAGGCGAAGAAGTAATTCAACTCCGGCTTAAGGCTGGAAGCTTGAAACAGGCGTGGCCGCGAGGTCACGCCTGTTTTGTTTTCCGAGTGAAACGCTCAAGCTGTAGAGCAGCGGCAAAATTGTCCGACCGAAAATAAAGTCGAAAATATCATCTCCACTTTCCACCCAGTTCAGACAATCTTAACGCCGTGACTCATCTCCCCGCATCGCTTGCCGCTGAACTTGAACGTCCGCGCGCGGTTTCGCCGCAGGTCATCAAGCACATCGTCGGCACGTACGCAGTGGCACGCGAAGACATCGGCGCGTTTCTCGTCGAGGAGTTGCCCAAGTTAGAAGATTACGAGATTGATCTTATTCTCGCGCCGCTGTTCACGCCGTCGCTCGCCGATCAATCCGTTTTTGCTGAGTTGCTCGGCAAAAAGTCTGTCCCCACAGATCAATGGTCGGCGTTGACTCAACAACTCACTCAGCACCCAACCTGCGCCCGACTCGCCACCGAAGACGGCGCGACACATCCAGTTCCCTTGCGCGATGTGACGATCGAACGGTTCGTCCATCGCCTCCGTTTGGAAGGCACGATTGACGACGCTGTGTTCCAATTGATCGGCAGCCTGCCGCAAGTCGGAGATCGTGCGCTACTGAAAGCCGTCGCGCGCCGTGCCATCTGGGATCACACGGGTCGCCGGGATATTTTGACGCGCTTTCTCAAATCCGTCGGCGACACCTTTCGCGCGGACGATGCCATCGCATTTTTGAAACTTGCCGAAACCTACGAGCCGACAAGCGTTGCGGAGTTGCGCGCGAGGATTCCACATTGGCAACAAGTCTTGCGACAAGACATCAACGAAGGAGGCAGCAAACCCTTCTTCAACGAGCGCGTCGAAGAACTCCACGGTGGCGGACGCGATCAACGCCGTCAGGACAACAGCCGCGTGACAGCGAAGGAAAACGAACAGGCTTTTCTGGAGCGTCTGCAACGAGTTTTGACCTGAATCAAAACGGAGGTCGAATCGTCGGATCCACGACCCAAACCGGAAATGAAATCCAACATGAAACCAAAACATTCCCTATCCACTTGCATCATCACACTCATTGCCTTCCTGATCTCCTTCACATCAGCACGCGCGGATGATTTCAAACTTGAACCCGGCTACGTCAGCCTGTTCAACGGCAAAGACCTCACCGGCTGGGGTTATCGGACGAACAACTTCGACGGCAAACTCGCGAGCGATGACGGGCGTTTCTCCGCCACGAATGGCGCGCTGATGGTTCATCCGCGCGATCCTCGATTGATCCAGAAGATTTGGACGACGAGAGAGTTCACCAACGATTTCATTCTGAAACTGGAATTCCGCGCCGCGACAAACGCCGACAGCGGCATCTACGTTCGTGGGCCTCAACTGCAATGCCGGGATTATCTCGTCGCCGGGCCTTACAAAAACTTGAAGCAATACAAGCCGCAGGACTGGAATGAGATCATCGTCATCGCCACCAACAACGTCGCCTTCTGCACCTGCAACAGTGAAGTGCTGGAAGCTGCGATGAAACTTCCCGCCTCTGGCCCGATTGGTTTTGAAGGAGATCGCGGCCAGATGGAATATCGCCGAGTGAGAATCAAAGAACTGCCGTGACCCAAAAAAAATGAGCGGTATTTGCCAAAAGCTGTGGTGGCCAAAAGAATTAGTTGCTGCTTAATTTACTGCATGATGAAAACTCAGAATCAGGCCACGACACCAAACAAGTTCATCACAGATTGGGTGAGCGACATGACGGCACTCTGCCAACCAGATCGCATCCACTGGTGCGACGGTTCAGAATCGGAAAAACAATCACTCACCGCCGAGGCCGTCCAATCCGGAATCCTGATCCCGCTCAATCCACATAAACTTCCGGGCTGTTACTATCATCGCTCCAATCCCAACGACGTCGCCCGCGTTGAGCAATGCACTTACATCTGCACGGAAACTCCCGAAGACGCTGGCCCTACAAACAATTGGGCCGCGCCCGCCGAGATGTATGCCAAACTCTACGATCTCGCGCGTGGCAGCATGAAAGGTCGCACGATGTATGTCGTGCCGTACCTCATGGGGCCGCCCGGTTCGCCGTTGTGCAAAGTCGGGGTTGAACTCACGGACTCGATCTACGTCGTGTTGAGCATGAGGATCATGACGCGCATGGGCGACATCGCGTGGAAACAACTCGGCGAGAGCAACGCGTTCAATCGCGGTCTGCATTGCACTCTCGATCTGAATCCTGATCGCCGTTACATCGCTCATTTCCCGCACGACAACGCCATCATCTCGCTCGGCTCGAACTACGGCGGCAATGTTTTGCTGGGCAAAAAATGTCTCGCGCTGCGCATCGGCTCGTTTCTCGGGCGCAAGCAAGGGTGGATGGCGGAACACATGTTGATCCTCGGAGTCGAATCGCCCACAGGTGAAAAAACTTACGTGGCAGCGGCGTTTCCCAGCGCATGTGGCAAAACGAATTTTGCCATGCTCGTGCCGCCGGAACATTTCAACGGCTGGAAAGTCTGGACGGTTGGAGACGA
This sequence comes from Akkermansia muciniphila, assembly GCA_945882065.1. GTDB lineage: Bacteria > Verrucomicrobiota > Verrucomicrobiia > Limisphaerales > JADLHS01 > JADLHS01. The sequence goes on along the minus strand of CAMCWI010000079.1, from coordinate 3,844 downwards.
CATCGCGTGGATGAAACCCGGCCCAGACGGACGACTCTACGCGATCAATCCTGAAGCGGGTTACTTCGGTGTCGTGCCGGGGACGAATTACGAATCCAACCCCAACGCGATGGCCGCCATGTCTCGCGACACGATCTACACCAACGTCGCGCTCACGCCCGACGGCGATGTCTGGTGGGAAGGCAAGGATGGCCCGCCGCCAGCCGAGTGTCTCGATTGGCGCGGTAACAAATGGACGCCGGACTCGAAAGAAAAAGCTGCGCATCCCAACAGCCGCTTCGCCGCTCCGATGATCAACAACCCCATGCTCGCGCCCGAAGTCAACAACCCCGACGGCGTGCCGATCAGCGCGATCATTTTCGGCGGACGCCGCGCGGACACCATGCCGCTCGTGTATCAAGCGTTCAATTGGATTCACGGAGTTTACATCGGCGCGACGATGGGTTCGGAGATGACCGCCGCCGCCGCCGGCGTTCAAGGTCAAGTGCGCCGCGATCCGATGGCGATGCTGCCGTTCTGCGGCTACAACATGGGCGACTATTTTCGTCACTGGATTCAAATCCGCAAAGCGCTCAAATATCCACCTCGTGTTTTCAATGTGAATTGGTTTCGCCGCGACAAGGAAGGCAAATTCCTCTGGCCCGGTTACGGCGAAAACATGCGCGTGCTCAAGTGGATCGTGGATCGCTGCCGTGGCGGTGCTGATGCCAACGAAACTCCGCTGGGCTGGGTGCCGGGTGCTCACAGCTTCGATCTTGAAGGCATGGAGAATTTCGACACAGCGCGATTGGAAGCGGCTCAGACTATCAACTACGAAGATTGGCGGCGCGAGATCATCATGCAGGACGAGTTGTTCTTCAAACTCTACTCGGACTTGCCCAAGGAACTCATCTTCCAGCGCGAGCTTCTCGTGGCGCGATTGTGAACACCACGGAGCTAGAAGCATTCATTTCCGCAAGCCTTGTAAAATCTGAACAAACTTTCAGACGACCCGTCATAATCGGCGAAAGACATAAACCATGAAAACCAAAACCCTGTTCTTCTCCATCACGACTGTCTGCGTTCTCACGCTGATGCAGGCTTTACCCATCTTGGCACAACAAGATCGCTTCTACATGAAGGCTGACGCCGGCGTAGTTGCCGCCAAGGATGTCGCGCTCAATGAGTTTCTCGGCCCGATACCCGCCAACGCAAAAATTGCCTTCGATCCCGGTGTGCGGCTCGGCTTCCGCGCGGGCTATGGCTTCACAGATTGGTTCGCGGGCGAGATCGAAACCGGCCTCATCGCAAACAACATTGACGACATCAGCGGTGTCGCTACGACTGAGGTGAATGGCACGTTTGCAAAGATTCCACTCATGCTGAATGGTCGCATCAATCTTCCGAACAAATATCGCGTGTCGCCGTACATCGGCGCAGGCGCGGGAGTCGCCAGCACTATTCTGACCGCAAATGACATCGTCGTTGCAGGCAACGGAATGAATGGCTCGGTCACGGACGTGGTGTTTGTCTGGCAGGCTTTCGCCGGATTCCGCATCGCGCTCACAGAAAAGACTGCGCTCAACTTCGGCTATCACTATTTGAACGCCGCACCGTCAGACATGCGGACGGAAGATTCGCTTATCACAGATCGCATCCGGCTAGGTCGCTCGGAGACTCATGCGGTTACCGTTGCCTTTGAGTGGAACTTTTAAGAGCAGAATCAAAATTCAACGCTCACCCCGCGACTTGCGTTTCGATTCTATTTCGCCAAGCTCGCGCGGTTGAAAAACTCGTTCGCACAATTTCTACTTGGCAATCGCTGCTTCCACGCAGCACTTGCGGGACTCGTGTTGGCGGCGGCGTTTCCCAATTACAACATCACAGGACTCGCGTGGATCGCGCCGGCGTTGATTCTGTTTTGTGCTGACGGCAAATCAGGACGCGAGTCGTTACGCATCGGCTACGTGGCAGGACTCGCCTTCTGGTTGCCGACGCTTTCATGGCTGCTGGAGATTCCCGTAACAGGATTCCCGATCCTCGGTTGGGTTGCATTGAGCGCATTCCTCGCCATCTATCCTGCTGCATGGGTCTGGTTGATGGCTGGACAAATGCGGAATGAGAATTGGTCGCAACGCTTCCGAAGCTCGCTGCTAGGCGCGGCGGCGTGGGTGGCGCTGGAAATGATCCGCGCGCGATTCCTGAGCGGCTTTCCGTGGGACACGATTGGAAGTTCACAATGGCAACTCACGCCGCTCATCCAAATCGCATCGGTCACCGGCGTGTATGGTGTTTCGTTTCTCGTCGTCTGGGTGTCGCTGAGTTTGCTTTCGGCTGTGCGAGCGATGATTCGCAATCCCACCACACGCTACGTCTGGATGAGCGATATAATCCTGCCAGTGCTTGTCGTCATCGGATTATTCGTCAACGGAATGTCCCGGATACGCCATGCCACGGATGCGAATGACTCAATCCGTGTGACATTCATCCAACCTGCCGTCCCGCAGACGATGATTTGGGATTCATCTGCAAACACGAATCGCTTCAACCAACTGCTCGCCCTCACCGAAAGCGCGTTGACCAACAAAACTGATCTGTTGCTCTGGCCGGAAGCCGCGTTACCCGAACTGACCGATGAAAGTTTCACAGCGATCACAAACCTCGGCCAACGACACGGCGTCTGGATGATGTTCAACACGGACGACGTGGTGGAGAAACCCAATCCAACACGCGACAGTCGCTACGATGTTTTCAATGCAGCGTATCTTTTCAATCCCACCGGACAATTCGCCGCCAGCTATCACAAACGTCAGCTCGTAATCTTTGGCGAATATGTTCCGCTGGTGGATGCCCTGCCCTTCATAAAATGGTTCACGCCCATCACCGGCAGTTACACTTCGGGAAAGCGCATCAACCAATTCCAGATCGGCAAAGTCAAAGCCGCGCCGCTCATCTGCTTTGAAGACACGTTCCCGCACCACGTCCGCGATCATGTGGATGACGAAACGGATTTCATGGTGAACCTCACCAACGATGGTTGGTTTGGCGAAAAGGCATCGCAATGGCAACACCTCGCCAGCGCCGCGTTTCGCGCTGTGGAGAATGGCGTTCCCCTGCTCCGCTGTTGCAACACCGGCATTACGTGCTGGGTGGATGAACGCGGGCGACTCCGCGAAATCTTGCGCGATAAGAATAGAAACGAATACACGGCGGGCGTGGTGACTTGGGAAATACCGGTCTCGAACGATGGCTCACGCGCGCGAACATTTTACAATCAACACGGCGATTGGTTCGGGTGGAGTTGTGTGGGGGTGAGCGCTATTCCGTTGTTTGCATCCGTTCGACGAAGGAAGAAGTCACTGAAATGACTTCGCTTGTAGGCGACGACGTGAGGAGTCTTTGACGGGAAGGTTTGGAAAAAGCCTTGCAGAACAAATTTAGAACCTCAGACCCAGCCGCAAACCGTGGATTGAATTAACAAAACTCCTGTTGCTCAATCAAAATATTAGGCTATCCCGTATGCGCCTCCTACTCTTACCCCTCGCCGCTCTATTTCTCAGCGTCTGCGCAGTTGTTGCCCGTGACCCGTTTCCCCCCGATGGAAACCACAAGGCAGCGGCGCGTTTTTGAATCAATGACCTCAAGCGCGGTTTAATTACGCTACAAGGTTGGCGGGCATTGTTATTTTTTATTCGTGTGCCGGTTTTGTGCTGTTGGTTTTCTTCCTGGCGTCGGCGGTGCTGGGCAAGTTTCTTGACGCGTCGTTGCTCGACGAAGTCTGGCCGCAGGCCGTCATGGGCTTGTTGCGGGGTGACGTAGTCGATGCCTGAATGGTAATGCTCGGTGTCGTACCCGGTAAAGTAGC
>CAMCWI010000078.1 GCA_945882065.1 Akkermansia muciniphila | reverse complement strand
AACTCTAACTTACGGTCGCCTCGCGGCGAGTGGAGACGATGAAGATCGTAAACGCTTTGAAGATGCAGGCGTAAGAGCCTGACTGAAAATTGAGAGAGGTGCGGTATCCCCCATCACCGTACTTGCACGAAAACCCCGCCGCCGCTAATGTTATCACTGTCGCGTTTGTAGCTCAGTTGGATAGAGCATCTGCCTTCTAAGCAGAGGGTCGTGGGTTCGAGTCCCGCCAGACGCACCAGCCTTCGCCCGCCAAAACGGGCTTCGGCTCGGCAAGCCACCGAAATATATTTTGGATTTACGATTTACGATTTCCCGCGCGTGTTGACACTCGAACATCTTTCTGAACTGCTGGCGAACAACCGCTCCGCCGACGCCGCGCGCGTGAAGGAGTTTTCCATTGGCGACAAATCGTTTCATTTCAACGCGCCCAACTTCCGCCCTGCCATCATGGGCGTGGTCAATCTCTCGGCAGATTCGTGGTATCGCGAAAGCGTCTGCCTTTCCACGGAAGCCGCTATCCAGCGAGGACGCACCCTTGCAGCGCAAGGAGCGGACATCATTGACGTGGGTGCGGAATCCACGCTCGCGCATGCATTACGAGTGGATGGAGACAGACAAAATTCAAAGCTGCTGCCCGTGATACGTGAGTTGCTCGCGGAAGGAGTGCTGGTTTCCGTGGAAACGTACCAGCCGGGTGTCACTCGCATGTGTCTTGAAGCCGGGGCAAATATACTGAATCTCACGGGCAATGAAGGATCGGACGAATTGTTCCGCATTGTGGCGGCGCATGATGCCGCGGTAATCATCTGCTACGTGCAGGGCAAAAACGTGCGCGAAGTCGGCGACTTTGATCTGAGCGCCGATCCGATTCCGATGATGCAGGAATTTTTCTCACGCCAGATCGAGACCGCGCAACGCAACGGCGTGAAGCGCATCTTCATTGATCCGGGTCTGGGCTTCTACTATCGCAACCTGCAAGACAGTGCCGTGCGTGTGCGACATCAAATGAGCGTTTTCCTGAACACGTTTCGACTGCGGACGCTGGGTTTCCCGACATGTCACGCGTTGCCGCACGCCTTCGAGTATTTCGGCGAGGAAGTGCGTAGTGCCGAACCGTTTTTCGCGGTGCTGGCTGCGTTGGGCAAGACGGACTTGTTCCGCACCCACGAAGTTCCACGCATCAAAGCGGTGTTGGATACGATGAAAGCTTATTGAATCGCTGGTGCAAAGGCTCGGAACACCAGACATATGAGTTCGGACAACGACAACCCTTATCTATTTCGTGAAGTGCCAGGCTCATGGGACGTTCCATTCAAAAAGTGGTTGATAGGAACTGCGCTAGCCATTGTGTTGGTGGGATTGGGAATTGAGGATGTGTTGCAAGCGTCGTGTACAGTGCCGGTAATAAAAGGGAGGTATTCCGGTTTAGCTTGGATGAAGCTGGACGGTGCGGGGGCGCAATGGTTTGGAATTTTCCAAGTAGGAATAGCAGTGCTTTTGAACGGACGTTACTTCTGGAGATTGCATCCGAAATGTTGGCGACGCTACGAACTCATACAGAATGCAGGCATTGGGTTAGCCGCGTTGAGTTTGACGATCACTTACTGGTTTTTGTGGAAAGTATACATTTAGAGCCAACCAACTATAATCTTCCAAAAGCGATTACACCTTTGCGTCTTACCTGCGAGCCGCATTGTTTTTCCTGTAGCAAAGAAACACGCCCTCCTCTTCTGACTTGGTGATCCACTGGTCGCAGACGAGCAATCCGTGTTTCGCCAGTTCAGCACGAATCAATTCCGGCGTGTAGCGATACGAGAAGAACAGCCGCACCGTTTCTCCGGCCAGAAAACGGATCGGTCGTCCCTCCACCATCAAGCTTCGCGCTTTGCGGAATCGGAATCGCGCCACGATGCGCCGCAGCGCGCCGACACCACGCTCCGCTTTGAAATTCAATTCGCCGTCGCTGCGTTCGGCACCCAGATCAAGCAGAAACGTGAGCAACCAGTCGCGCGTCAGTTCGTTGTCGTATTGCGGTAGAACTTTTTTCACCCCGGCTTCGTAATTGCGACCCGGTGCGAGGTTCGCACTGAATAGCAACGAGTCGCCGCGTCGCATGAGAGCCGCGAGCTTGGGTAAAATGTCGTTTGGCTCAAAATTCGGGATCATGCCGAAGAATGTGATGATGCGGTAGGCAGTGGGCGATGGGCGATGGGTGAACAAGCCCGACAAGTCGTCCGCCGTCGCGAGATCGCACACGAGCGGGAAAATCTTTCCCGAAGGCAGCACATCGAGCGCAGCCTGTTGCGCCACGAGTGTCATCGCCACGCTCACGTCGGACGGCGTATAGCTGATCGTTTTGCCAGCGGCCTTGAGCAGCTTAAGCAGTCGCGTGTCTTTCTGCCCACCACCGCAACCAAGTCCGATGAGATGGACGACCTTGCTCGTGATGGCTTTTGCTGCGGAGGCGAAGGCGCGATTGTAGGTAGCCGCGCAATCACGGTCGTTTCGCGACGGAGAATGCACCTGATGCAACGCGAGCCACTTGTTCGTCTGCTTGACCGAGTCGTAGTGAAACTTGTGATTCACCCGCCGCGTGCGCAACGATTCCAACAGATCGCGCCGGACATTTTCCGGCGATTGGCTTGCGTGGATAGCGACGTTGACGATGGACGACATGGTTTGGTTGTCGCTGATTCAGATTGAGGAAACAAGCTTGGAACAACGTGTCGAGGCGAAGCCGCATCTAATTTTGATCGGAAAAATCGAAACAAAAAATTAAATCAGTGTTTCTCTAGGTTGTCGCCGATCAAATCTGCTCAGACTCGGTCGTCACAGGTTTCGCATCGCCCTTGATAGCACCCATGACGGCGTGCCAGGCGAGGATGGCGCATTTCACTCGCGCAGGATATTTATAGACGCCCGCGAAGACGGCGAGCTTGCCCACGTCTCCAGCGATTTTCCCGGTCGTGACCATGTCCCGCACCTCGACGAACATTTTTTCCACATCGGACTTGGTCTTGCCCTTGGCAAATTCCGTGAGCAATGACGCCGAAGCTTTCGAGATACAGCAGCCTGATCCGACGAAACTGATGTCCTTGATGATGTCGCCTTCCAGCGCGAGGAAGAGTTTGAGTTGATCGCCGCACAGCGGGTTGTGCCCCTGCGCGGAACAGCTGGCCTCCGGCATCTCGTGGAAATTCCGGGGCTTCTTGCAGTGGTCGAGAATGACCTGCTGATAAAGATCGTTCAAATCTTCGAACATAGCGGGAGCATAGCTGTTTGTCGGCGCGAGCGAAAACAAATCCTTGAGCGCACATCTTGTGATGCCTAGCATCCGGCCATCGTGAGGACGAAAGCATTGAAACCATTTCTTCTGACGGCTCTGGCGTGTTGCGCGCTTGCGACAAGTTCGCGCGCTGAACTCATCAACGGCGTCCGCGCTGTCGTCCACGACTCCGTCATCACCTACGGTGAGGTGGAATCCGACGTGCTGATGATCGCCAACGATCTCTACCGGCAATACGGTCGCCAACCCGAAGTGTTTCAGCAGAAGCTGGACGCGGCACGCAAGGACAGTTTCGACAAGGCGCTTCAACATCAGTTGATCCTGAACGATTACAAGGCGTCCGGCTACAACATGCCGGAGAGTTACATCGAAGAAGTCATCCAACGCGAGATCAAGAGCACTTACGGCGACCGCGCCACGCTCACCAAGACATTGCAGGCGCGCGGCATCACCTACGAGAAATGGCGGCAACAGGCGAAGGATCGTTTCCTCGTCGGCCAGCTCCGGCTTAAGAATGTTTATCAAGAGACGATCATCTCGCCCTACAAGATCGAGACCTACTACGACCTGCACAAAACCGAATACAAGCTGGAAGAGCAGGTGAAGTTGCGGATGATCATGTTCAATAAACCCGACGCGGCGGACGAAGCAGAGGCCGCGCGTGCGGTAGCAAAGGAAGTCCTCGAAAAACTAAAAGGCGGCGCTGCGTTCTCCGAGATGGCGAGCATTTACTCGCAGGGTTCACAACGCAATCAAGGCGGAGACTGGGGCTGGGTGGAGCGGTCGGTGTTGAGAAAGGAACTTGTGGACACGGCGTTCAGCATGAAGGCCGGCGAGTTGAGCGATGTCATCGAAACCGCGCCCGCGTTTTTCATCATGCTCGTGGAGGACAAGCGCGCACAACATTTCAAGCCCATTGCTGACGTGCGCGAACAGATCGAGGAAACGTTGCTCAAGGAAGAACGCGAACGTCTCCAAAAGCAGTACGTCGAGAAGCTCCGCAAGAAGACTTTCGTGCGGAAGTTTGAGTTCTGAGATGGGGCGATTTCTTTAGTGTGAACCACTAAACACACGAAAGGCCGGACGAAAAGAAGCATGAAGGTCTCTCTCTTATCCCAACTGGGTTGTTCTGCGAGTTCGGCGACAGCATTCGATGAAACGCTCCCTAGTTCTCAAGATCGGAGTGTGCTGCCCCATTCGTGTTCTTTTAGTGTATTTCGTGGTTAAAACTTTTTTCAAACATGACCGGCATCATTGGCATCTCATTGGGTGACGTCACCGGCGTCGGGCCAGAGGTGACGCTCAAAGCCATCGCCAAAGAACTCTCCACTGATGCCGCTCGATACCTGTTGATCGGCGATGCTGAGGTGATCCAGCGCACAAACGCCAAGCTCGGCCTCAATCTTCCCATCGCTACACTCGGCAAAGCTTCGGACGACGCGCGTGTGCTGGTGACGAACCCGCTTTCCGCCGCGCTCCCGGAAAATCTGCCGCAAGGTTCTGCTCCCGCCGCGAATGCTGCGATGGCGTGGTTGAAGGATGGCGCGCAACGATGTCTGAGGAAAGAGTTGGACGCGCTCGTCACTGCACCCGTCAACAAGGAAGCCATCGTCAACGCCGGACATACATTCGTCGGTCAGACCGAATTGCTCTCCGAACTCGCGGATGCAAAGCGCACTGCCATGATGTTGCTCGGTTACGATGAACGCGGACGCTGGCTTCGCGTAGCACTCGTCACTGTTCACGTTCCGATCAAACAGGTCGCTTCACTGATCACGCCCGACAGAATCATGCTCGCCATCGAACTTGCGGCGAAATCCTGTCGCGATCTTGGATTGCCGCGCGCGCGCATCGCCGTATGTGGGTTGAATCCGCACGCTGGCGAAGGCGGCAAGATGGGCGATGAAGAGATCACCACGATCAGCCCGACGGTTTCCGATGCGCGCCAAAAAGGATTCGATGTCGTCGGCCCGCTCAGTGGCGACACGGTTTTTCATCACGCATTGCACGGCGAATTTGATGCGGTGGTTGCGATGTATCACGACCAAGGGCTTGCGCCGCTCAAAGCCGTGGCGTTCGACAGCGGCGTGAACTGGACGCTCGGCCTGCCCTTCATCCGCACCTCACCAGATCACGGCACGGCCTACAACATCGCCGGTCAAGGCATCGCAAATCCATCCAGCATGGTCGCCGCGATCCGCCTCGCCAAACAACTTGCTCACAACCCGCGCAGCATCTCGGACGGAGCGCGGACGGTCTCCGTCCGCAGCGCGTGATTGCAGGTTATCGTCGAACTTAGAGAATTTCCATAAAACATGTAGCTTGCAAGTTGGCAGGTGGGTTGGCAGGTGGGTTGGCAGGGTTGAGGCATGAAAGCCATTCCAGTGCCTGTGCGGGAGCGCATTCTTCACCTTTATGATCAGGGCAAAAGCACGGCAGACATTGCGCCAGTCTCGGTTACTGCGTGGCAGCCGTGCGGCGGGTGCGCCAGCAATTCAAAGCCCGCGGGACACTCTCCCCCCCCAACACACCTGTGCGGGTGGAAGACACTCCTGACCGCCGCCCGCAAGACTCGCCTGCATCAACTGCTCGCGCGGCGACCTGACGCGACGCTGGCCGAACTGGGTGCGCCGTTCAAACGCCCCACCTCCACCATGGATCTATGGCTTCAGCGGTTGGGCTTGAGTTGTAAAAAACGCTGCACGCCGCCGAGCAGTCGCGACCCGACGTGGTGGAACAAAGACAACAGTGGCATCAGCGGCGGGCGGGAGTGCCCGCCGAGCGACTGGTGTTCTTGGATGAAAGCGGGGCTCACACGCAAATGACCCGGCGGCAGGGGCGCAGCCCGATCGGCCAGCGGCTGGTTTGTTCCGTGCCGCACGGACATTATCAGACGACCACGATGATTGCCGCCGTGCAGCTGCAAGGCCCAAAAGCCCCATGGCTTTTTGATGGAGCAATTGATGGCGAACTGTTTTTGGCCTGGGTAAAAAAAGGACTGTTGCCGTTACTGCAACGGGACGATGTGGTCATACTCGACAATCTAGCAACCCACAAAGTCCCAGGCGTGCGGACAGCCATCGAGTCCGTCGGTGCGCGACTGGAGTATCTGCCGCCTTATTCGCCAGACCTCAATCCGATTGAAAACCTGTGGAGCAAAGTCAAACAGGGGTTGAAAAGTCGCGCACTTTGAAACGCCCGCCAATTGTTCAATTGGCGGCAGGCGCGACCTTCGCCACTATCACCCCGGAAGACTGCCGGGGCTTCTTTTTACACGCCGGTTACGCTACATGATTCATGGAGACGCTCTAAAGCCACGGTGTTAATGAGAAAATGAATTGCATCCCCCTCCACGAATGGGTTCGACCCGATTCCAATTCGCGTCACGCCTTCTTTCCACCGAACAACAGGCGCAAACTGTTCATCACCACGATCACCGTACTGCCTTCGTGTCCCACCACGCCAACCGGCAACGGAATCTTCCCGATCAACGCGAACACCACCAACACCGCCACCGTGCCCATTGAGACAACCAGATTCTGCCGGATGATCCGGCGCGCGCGCTGACTCAAACGATACGCTGCCAAAAAGTTTTCCAGCCGATCATGCATCAATACCACGTCCGCCTGTTCCAACGCCGCATCCGAACCACGCGCGCCCATCGCCACGCCGACGTGCGCCACGGCGAGACTCGGCGCGTCGTTCACGCCGTCGCCGATCATCGCCACGCGATTCTTGCCCTCGCTCAACGCCTTGATCACCGCGACTTTTTCATCGGGCTTCAATTCCGCGCGCACTTCGTCGAGATGTAATTCACGTTTCAAATGTTCCGCCGTCGCGTGGCGGTCGCCAGTCAGCACGACCGTGCGCAATCCGCTGGATTTCAACTCATCCACCACGCCCTGCGCCTGTGGGCGAATGTCGTCGCGCAAAATAATCCGCCCAAGTAAATCGCCCCCGCTCAACCAGATTTCAGAGAAGCCTGCCTCTGTAGGCGGAACTTGCGTCACGGCTTGATCGCCGCGCACGGACGCGACCCACTCGCGGCGACCCAAACATATTTCGCCCCTGGCGTAACGTCCGCGCACGCCCTGCCCCGTCACCGATTCAAAGTGCGCGAACTCTACCGGCGTCAATCCCGCCTGCTTGCCGTAACGCGTGACCGCTCGCGCGAGCGGATGCGTGGAAAGCCGATCCAACGAGTAAGCCAGTTGTGCAATTTCGTTTTCGCGTCCAGGCGGGAAGCTCTCCACTTTTTCCACGCGCAGTTCGCCCGTGGTCAACGTGCCGGTCTTGTCGAGCGCCACGATGGTTACATCCGCAAGTTTTTCCACTGCCGCACCGCCGCGAATCAACACGCCATGCCTCGCGCCCCAAGCGATGGCTGCCAGCACCGCAGATGGAATGGACAACACCAGCGCGCACGGTGACGCAACGACTAGCAACGTCATCGTCCGATAAAACGCGCTCTTCACATCACCTGACGACGTGAACGGCGTGAGTCCAAAACCCAGCCACCACACAAAGAACATCACCGCTGACAACGCTAGCGCGCCGTAAGTGTAGTAAGTGCTGAACTTGTCCGCGAACTGTTGCGACGGCGCCTTTTGTTGCTGCGCGTCTTTGATGAGCTTGATGATCTTCTGGAGCGAACTTTCCGCCGCCGGCTTCAGCACATTGACTTCCACCGCGCCCCACAGATTGATCGTCCCCGCCAATACCGAATCGCCCACGGCTTTTTCCACGGGCGTCGCTTCGCCGGTAAGATTGGATTCATCCGCTGCCGTAGTGCCTTTCAAGACTTCCCCATCCACGGCGAATTGCGAGCCGGGTTTCACCAGCAAACGCATTCCGGTTTGCAACAACTCAACCTTCACTTCGCGCTCATTCCCCTGAGCGTCGAGAACCGTCGCGGTCTTGGGTGCTTCGCGGAACAGGGAACGAATTTCTTTCTGCGTCCGACCCAGCGCGTAATGCTCCAGCGCGCCAGATAACGAGAACAGAAACAGCAACGTCGCGCCCTCGCCCCACGCGCCGATGCTCGCGCTGCCGGCGGCGACGGCGATCATCAGGAAGTGGACGTCAATCGCGCGCTGGCGCAGACGCTCCCAGACTTCCTCGGCGGGAAACCACGCGCCCGCGATGTAACTCAGCACGAACATCGGCACGCGCCACGTTTCGTTCACCGCGTAAGCCGCAATCAAACCTAGCGCGCCACATGCGAACGCGAGCACGAGTTGCAACTTCCATTCATCCGCGTGGTCATGACCGTGTTCGTCATTGGCGTGTTCAAGAAACTCCACGTCACGCTGAACAACTTTGGGAAAAGGCAGATCGCGCCAACGCCAGAACTTCGGCGCAGTAGGACACGTCACTCGCGCAATCGTTGTCGCGTCGCCATCGTGACTCACGCTAAATTGATTTCGCTCCGGCTCGCCTAACGGCGTCGCGCAGTTAGCACACGTCCCGCCGCTGACAAGCAATTGACATGCGTGGGTGCTGTCCGCCCACTCCGCTTCCTGCAACTTGGTATTGATACGCTCGCGCAACCGGGCTTCATCCGTGCGACCGAGTGTGGCGACCGAGATTTTTTTCAGGTTGGGATCAATCGTGACAGCTTCGAGCGTGGGTTCTTCGACAAGCACCGCAGCGACGGCGCGGGTCAAACACTTGCTGGCCCCAGTATCGGCGACTTTTTGGGATGGTCGGTTCGCGTTCATCACTTCCGACTCAGAGGTAACACGTCACAGCACAAGTCGCGATATGAAAATAGGAGTGTGGCCGGCCTCGGCCACAGCAACGATGAAGCGTCAGAAAGCATTGCGCATTTCCCACACGTCACTCACAGCGGTGCTGCTGCGGTCGAGGACGGCCGCACTCCAGCAACTTCGCTACCTCATGGCAACCGCCCGCGATAATACTTTGAAGGCGCGTTCGACATCGGCTCGACAAATTGCAGCAGGTTGCTGACTGGCGTATTGGTGATCGCAGGTATCCAACTGGTGAGGTTGGTGGACGTTTCTATCACATAGTTCACGCCGTTCAGACCTTGCAACGCAAACTGGAACGTGCCGTTGGTGTGCGTAGGAGTCACGAGATTGATCGGCGGCAGGCTCGTGATGATCGTGGAGATTTCGATGAACGCGATCTTGTTGTTCGCTGCGCCAGCCGCGTTGCTGACGGTCAGGCGACCGTCGTTCACAGTGACGATGCCATAGCCTTCAATCCAACGCGCTGTCGTTGTCTGCGCGCCGCTTACGATCAATACGCCGTCGACATTGAGTTGGAAGTTGCCGTCAATAAAGTCCCCATCGCCGGAAACGATCCGCACCTGATACGTGCCGTTGGGAATGGCGATTTCCCACGTCGTGCCGCCACCGGGTTTTTGAAAATGGTTGAAAGTGTCGTAACGAACATCGAAGGAATTCACTGAGTTGCGTTGGCGTGCATTGACCGTGTTATCCACGTCCCATCCGTAGCTGAAACCATTTCCGCGATTGGCGAACACCAGACCGGAGTCCGGCAGATAACCAGCGAACAACGTCGCGCCGCTGTTCTGAAAGTTGACCTTCACCGACCAGACATTCGTGCCGAGCAACGTTTGAATCGTCACGTTCACAGGCGCGGATGTGCCCATCGCGCCAAAACTGTCTGAGGCAATCGCACGGAACGCGAACGTCCCCACCGCAGCATTCGCCCAAGTGTAATTGTGCGGAGCAATGGCATCGTCGCCGAGCTTGGTCGCTTCGCGGAAGAACGCCACGTTGGTGATGCCGCCATTGCTGGCGTTGGCTGTCGCGGACAATGTGAGATTCGTCGGATAAACAAACACCGCTCCGTTCGCAGGCGCAGTCAACGTGACGGTCGGCAAAATATTAGTAGCAAGCGTGACGGAGACGTTGTCAAAGATGGCGGTGTTGAGCGCGGCATTGTTGTGAGCAGTGACGGCGAGACCGACATTGATCTGGCTGGTCATGGCAATGGTTGCAGTGCCAACTAGCGCCCACGCGATCCCGTCCGGAGAGACTGAACCCGTGAAGATGTTGCCCGTGCGATTCAATCTTACCCAATACGGAGCGGCAGTTGCAGGTCCAGCAGTATGAATACTCGCGCCAGCAGTAACATCGCGATACTGGAACGCCGCGCCGTTGGCGAAGGCCATGAACATCGAAGCATGCGTGGAAGTATTTCCAATCGTCTCGCGGAACATCACGCCTGCCTTCGCCCAGCCATCGGTGTTCTGATGCGACAACACGCGCGCGGTGATGGTGCCATTGCCCGTGAGCGTTTGGAAAACGTAGTGGAACGCGTCGGCATTGAGCCAGATGTCATCGCCGCTGCCAGCCACGGTGAATTGTCCGCCCGCATAAGTCGCGCTACCGTTAAGCCCGATGCTTCCGATGTCGGTGTGTTCCCACGGCAATGGCAATCCGTTGGTCAGCGGCGGCAATGACATGATCCAATCCTTGATCACGGACATGGCCTGTGCATCAACCACGTTCTTGGCGAGCGGCGGCATCTTGATAGTGGCCAAGCTGCTGTCGCGCTGGAAGAGAATGGATTTATTCGTGTCACCGGGCGCGACAACGTATGCGCCGGTGATGCCCAGAGTGTTTTGCACCGAGCCGCCCACGATGCCTTGGTTTTCCAACAGCGTATCGAAGCGCGCATCAAAGTTCGCTGTCACTGCGCCGCCCGGACGATGGCAATGCGCGCAGTTCGCATCGAAGTAGGAACGGGCGCGCAGTTCAAGCGTCGCGTTGGTGTCTGTCACGGCGACCATTTTTGAGTAACCGGGAATCGCCGCCTCACTGAGCGTCGTGTTGAAAAGTCCAACGTGATTCCACGCCCGCAGTTGATTGTCCGTCACGCCGGTGGATGCGTAACCAAAGTTTCCGTTGAGTTGCCGCGTCTTCACACCGAGCACGCCGCCGGACGGAATCGTGTGGCAAGTCAGACAATCCTGACGACCGGGATAAGACCAGAGTTGCGTACGAACGCCGGTGGCGGTCGTGATCGTGATGTTTTCGTTTGTCAACGTGGGCACGATGTCGGCATCGCTGTAATCAGAACGCCACTTGTAGCTCGCACCGTAAACCAGACCGTTCGTGCCAAGAACCAGCAGGCGGGTTTCAAGCCGCGTGGTCACGGCGGGATTCGTGTCATTGATCGGCAGATCGAAATGTTTTACGAACACCGTGCCATTGGGGAAAACCCATTCGCTACTCGGCGCAAATGTGATTGCAGTATTTGTCGCCAATGCCATCCAACGTAATTTCGTCGCTCCATCAGACCACAGCGGCGAGTTGACGGTGTACGGAACCAAACCCGGATTCGGCGCAAGTGTCGTGAGATTCGTGAACGCGCCGGTCTGCGAAAGCAACGTTGGCAACGGACGACTCGCCGCAGGCGCACCATTTGCCAGTTTGAAGATGCGTCCGCCCACGCTGCTCATCTGACACAAGTAAAGTTCGTTGTTCACATCGAGGCCGAAGGAGGAAAGTCCCGTGTAATCCGAGCCGGAGTTTGGCCCGTTGCCTTTGGGCAAGGTGGCGATCGCAAGTTTGGTTGCGGGCGTCGTAGATTCGTCCATCACCCAGATCGTGCGCGAGACGTTGTCGCCAAAAATGTATCGACCGCCGAGTTCCGCAGCGAATTGGCTGCCGCGATACACATGCCCGCCGATGACTGCCTGCCCTTCGCCGTGTGTGTAGTCGAGGATTGGTGGCTTGCTAATGCCAACATAACTGCCGGGCATCGTGCCGAGAAAACCTTCGACGTAGCTCCATTGAAAATTGAAACCCGACTCGCCCGTCTCCATCCGGCTGATCTCTTCGCGCGCACCGCCGCCCACGTCGCCGATGTAAATGCGACCTGTTGGCGGATCAATCGTCATTCGATGTGGACTGCGCAAACCGAGACAGAAAAATTCTTCGAGCACGTTGGGCTGGCCGACGAACGGATTGTCATTCGGGATATAGTAGTTTGCCGTGACACCGAGATTGGGTTGTTTCGGAATTGGATGGCTGATCGAACCGCCGCGTTGATCTACATCAATACGGAACACGCCAGAGAAAAGTTTGTTGGTGATGATCTGCCGGTTGGCGGCGTTCTCATCGTCGCCGTCCGTCCAATAAAGAAACCCGTTGGTGGGATGGAAGAACAAGCCACCGCCGTTGTGCCAAGTGTCGTTGCCGGTTTGATCCACGAAAACCACCTCCGTGTTCGTGCTGGTCGTGCCCGCAGGGGTCAACGTGAAGCGCGAAAGACGGTCGTGATATTTATTTGCGACTGTGTGAGTCGGACGGGTGTTCGGATTGCCGGTGACGGTACCCGGCATGACCCATGTGTAATAAATGAACATGTAGCGATTGGTCAGGAAGCCCGGATGAAACGCCAGATTCAACAAACCCGAATCGTCCCAACCCTGACATTGCGGGCTGATGTCCAACACGAGCCACTTCTGGGTGGTGTTGGCATTGGTGGGAAAAAACCACACGCGACCTTCGCGTTCCCAGACGCAAAAAAGATTTGTGCCGGGCACATGCGTGAAGCCGAGCGCGTTAGTGAAATAGAGATTAGGAAACGCAGGCACGAGAGACCAGTTCGCCGACACGACCGGCGCAGCCTCCGGCATCACGTTGTTGAGGAACGATCCAATGGCAGGACGTCTCGCTAGGCCATAGGGTTGCGCGTGGCAGATGACAGATACCGCCAGCAGCAGTCCGGTGCAGAATAGTTTTCGGAGAAGCGAGCGGGTGCGACAGAAATTCATGGAGAGTGATGTCGTCGGGTTGAAAAGCGTGTCTTTACTGATCAGGTAATGATTGTGATGTCGGAAAGAGAATAGCAGATTTTTTCAATCCGGCACGGCTTAATTAAAAACAAAACCGGCCTCGGCGGAAATCGCGCGAAGCCGGTTTTTGTTTCTCGTGGAGAATGTTTATCCGATGAACGCCTTGTGAACCGCCTTGATCGCCTGCTCGCCTTTCGCGAGATCAATCGTCACAGAGATTTTGATTTCGCTCGTCGAGATCATGCCGATGTTCACGCCTTCGTTGGCGAGGGTTTCAAACAGTTTCCCCGCCACGCCAGCATGCGACTTCATGCCGATGCCGACGATGGAAAGTTTGCCGATGTTTCCGTCGGTCAACACTTCCTTGTAGCCGATCTCCGACTTCAAACCTTCGATGACTTTCTGCGCCTTGAGCAAATCCGGCTTGTCCACGGTGAAGGAAAGATCAGTCGCAGGCGAGCCTGAGCCGTGGCTGATGTTTTGCACGATCATGTCCACGTTCACCGTCGCGTCGCCGATGGCTTTGAAGATGCGCGCGGCCACGCCGGGTTTGTCGGGTACGGCCACGAGCGTGACCTTGGCCTGGTTTTTGTCGAGCGAGACGCCGCGCACGACGACGCCTTCCATGCTTTTCGTTTCTTCTTTCACAATTGTTCCGGGGTTGTCGTTCAAACTGGAGCGGACTTCAAACACCACGCCAAACTTCTTGGCAAATTCAACTGACCGCGATTGCATCACCTTCGCGCCGAGGCTGGCGAGTTCGAGCATTTCGTCGTAGGAAATTTCCGTGAGCTTTGTCGCGTTTGGCACCAAGCGCGGATCGGCGGTATAAACTCCATCGACGTCCGTGTAAATCTGGCAAAGGTCAGCCTTCAACGCTGCCGCGAGTGCAATCGCCGTCAAATCGGAGCCGCCGCGACCGAGCGTGGTGATCTGGCCATCCTTCGTCTCGCCTTGGAAACCGGCGACGATGACGACGTTGCCCGCGTCGAGCGCGTCGTGAACTTGCTTGGGCGTGATGTTGTGGATCTTCGCCTTCGTGTGAACGCCATCGGTGACGATGCCAGCTTGGGCGCCGGTCATGGAAACCGCAGGCTGATCAATGGCGTGCAGCGCGATGGCTGTGAGCGCAATGGTTTGTTGTTCACCCGTGGCGAGCAACATGTCCATCTCGCGTTCGCTCGGAAGCGGCACGATGTCCTTGGCCAGCTTGATCAAACCATCTGTCACGCCGCTCATCGCAGAAACGACGACAACAACCTGGTCGCCGCGCTTGCGATATTCTGCGACGCGCCGGGCGACGTTTTTAATGCGGTCGGTATTGCCCACCGAGGTGCCGCCATATTTCTGAACTATCAATGCCATAGATTTCATGGAACAACGCGCCGGATTGAAGGTCAACGAAGCCCCAAAGGGAGAGGGAGATTAACAAAAGGCAACGGTTTGAAAAGTGCGGAGTTTAATTCACCACGACGCTGTGAGCTGTGAGCTTGCACCCCGCTCCTGAAACTGGTGAATCTATCGGTGTGCAGTCTGATGTGATAACCCCGCCACGCGCTGAACCCAGCGCACAATATGAGCTTTTGCCCAAAGACGGTGACGGCGAATACCTAGAAGTCGCCATGGGGCCGCATCATCCTTCCACGCACGGCGTGTTCCGCATGGACGTGGTTCTGGATGGCGAACGCGTCGTGAAGTTGAAGCCCGTGTTCGGCTACCTGCATCGCAATCACGAGAAGATCGCCGAAGGCACGAGCTATCTCGCCTCGATGCCGTACACGGATCGGCTCGATTATTTTTGTTCGCTCACGAACAACTGGGCTTACGCGCTGGCTGTGGAAAAACTCGCCGGATTGCAAGTTCCGGAGCGCGCGGAATACATCCGCGTCATCACGGCGGAATTCACACGCTTGCAAAATCACGCCTGCCTCGCCGGATTTCTCACGCAAGACATGGGCGCCAGCGGCACGCCACTGATGTATGCGTTCCGCGAGCGCGAAAAGATTCTCGATCTCTTCGAGTCGCTCACTGGCGCGCGGATGATGTGCAATTACATGCGCTTCGGCGGTTGCCGCTGCGACCTCCCGGTGGGTTGGTTGGAACAGGCGAAGAAGGTGGCCGACGATATGCCACGTTTCATTGATGAGTTTGAAAACCTGCTCGCGGGAAATGAAATCCTCATGGCGCGCACGCA
>CAMCWI010000077.1 GCA_945882065.1 Akkermansia muciniphila | reverse complement strand
AACTGCAATCCGTGGCGCATGGATTTGGACTGGCGCAAATGGTTTTACGCGCGGAGCAAAGGCGTGAAGTGCGTCATCAATCCTGATGCGCATCGCAATCACCACGCGGATTATCTGCGGCTCGGTGTTGGCGTGGCGCGCAAGGCATGGCTCACCAAGTCTGATGTCATCAACACGCTTCCGTTGGAGAAACTCAGGAAGGAACTGGCGAAGAAGCGCGGGGCGTGACGTGGCTTAATCCTCTGTGCGGGGCAGCGTCGCAACAAAATTTTCCCACAGCTTGAACTCGACATAGAGTTCGAGAAATACGTTCGGGCGGAGTTCGTAGTAGCCAGTCATGATCCACGCCTTGTTGGTTTTTTCGTCCAGCACAGAATTGAGCTTTGCTGAAACCAGAACGATGGGCGCGAACGCATCTGCTGGTATTTCTTCAAACCAACCCACTCGTTTGAAGTCACGTAAAGCCCATGGCAACGGCCAGTAACTTTCTGGTGAAATGATCTTCACGGGCGTATTAAAACCTTCCGGTGAAGCGAGCGCGATTGCTTTGATGCGCTCAACGAGTTCGCGTTCGTGAGGCGAGGTTTGCGCGTACGCGTAGGGATTGCGTAAATCAGCCGCGAACTTGTGCGACACGAGCCAAGCCTGTAAAGCGAGGTGCAGAACTCCCACGCCGATCAATCCGATGAGCATTGCGCGGGTAAGCTTGTTGCGGAACGATTTCACCAAAGCAGTCGCACCGATGCCTGCGAGTAGGATTACACCCAGCCAGAAGTTCAAAGCGCACCACGGAGTCTTGTAGGAGATGAGCGTGTAGAGCCCGGTGAGTGTGACAGTGTAGACCGTGAGAAATCGCGTCAGGCCGCGATGCGTCACGCGTTCGCGATTGCCGACGAATCCAGCAATCGCGCCGATGATGGCTAGGAGGAATAGGGTCAGTTCAGTCCACACCGGGCTTTTCGCAGGATGAAACCAGAGCAATCGCTCGAAGTAAAAATGCCACGGATGGATATGAGGTGATGCGCCGCCCGCGCGGTTCAACCACGGAAGATAAGTCGCAATTGAATCAGACGGGCCCGCAGAGTTGGTGAAGAACGAGGTGAAGAACAGCATCCACACCACGCCGCCAGCGGTCAGTGCGGAAGCGAGGTGCAGGGGGCGAATTGCTGGTTTAGCTTTGCTTGTTTGCGGAGCGATGGATTGTTGCCGGCGATTCCATATCCGCTCGGCAAACAAAGCGATAATAATCGCAGCGAGGGTAAGCACGAAGGTTTCCTTGGTGGCAGACATCAGACCCACGCCTGCACCAGCAAGGATTGCCCAAATTAAATGACGTGATCGCGAATAACGCCAACCCGCCGCGAGCGCAAGCAACGAAAAGAATACCAGCAGCATTTCGTGGATGAAATAGCGGCTGTAAAAGACCATCGCGGGTGATGCCGCGAGAAAGAGGGCAGCCCATGCCGTCGCGCTGTGGCCTAATCCATCTTTCAGCAGGAGCAGCAGGAGAATCAATCCAACGCCGAATGCGACGGTGACGATGCGGAGTTGTGCATCGCTGAAGGCTGGTTGTTTTTTCGTACCAGCCGACGTGAGGAGGCTCTGACTATTTCGGATTTCAGAATGAGCCTCCTCACGTCGGCTGCTACCAAAATCAGTTGAGGTGCTCAGCGCGAGAAACGGCAGCGAGAAATAATGCAGCGTCGGCCCGTGGTACTCGTGCGGATCGTATTTGTATTCCCCCTTGCACCAGAGCGCGGCAAGCTTCGTGGCGTTGACGGCTTCGTCGTTGTGCAGCGGACGATTGCCGAGATCGTGGGCGCGCAACGCCAGCGCACCGGCGATTGCCAGGAGCAAGGCCAGTGCGCTCCAGCGATTCATTTGGCGGGTAGCGCGTACACTTCAATTTCCTGCCAGCAGTTCAGCGCGCTGAGGTGGCTGCCTTTGGAGTAGCCGCGTACGTAGCGGGCTTTGGTGTTCTTGCCGGCGAACACGCGACCCCAATGCCGTTCAAAGTATTCGCGATCCGTGCCGACGCCGAGACCGGAGGAGTTGTCCGTGTCATTGTTGAATAACGTCGTGACGCCGGTCTTGAACTCTGGATCGTCCGACACTAGGACGATCACGTCGTGCATCACTTGGATGTAACGATGATCATGCCAGATGGCGATGGCCTGGATGTTGAACGCGCTGCCGAGGTCCACTTGAACCCATTGCGAACCTTTCTTCATCTCAACGGTGTCATAGTCGAACGCCTCCTTCTTGCCGTCGGTGATCTGGCTGGCTTCGCCGGTGAAGGGATTCACACTGGTCTTTACCGCCTTGTCGAGCGCGACGTTCTTCACGCCCTTGGCGATCAGTAATGCGGCGGGGGCTTTATCCGAGTTTGCTTCGATGCCGGGGCCGGTGGGCAATTGTTCCGGAGTGCCTTTCAATGTCGGATCGGGCAGAGCCAAGACGAGTGCTTCAGTGTCTGCGGCGAAGGTGATGTTGGCAGCGAGCAGCCAAACAGCGGCGACGGAACAGAGGATGTTGTGTGTTGAGATCAATTTCATATCGGATTTAGTTTCAAGGCACGATAGCGAATCGCGCCACGGGTTCAAAACGAAAATACAGACGTGTTTGGGTTGCAGGTATTCAATCCACGATGGGTGTGATTAACTTTGCGTGAAACACTGCGCCATTTCCCCCCGGAGCGCGGGCATCACCAATCTTCCGCTCCACCCGAACTCACAAGCGCCGTCTGATTATTACGACCGCAATTGCGATGCAGCAACGTCTGGAACACGCGAAATAAAACATCGGCGAGGAGTCGAGTCGGGGAAATATATCAGCGATATCAGCGATTTAGTTGTTAGCGCACGAGATGGTTCGGCGAGATGATGACAAGTGACGATGAGACAAAACCCGCGCAACTTTCGCTGCGCGGGTTTGAGAGTTGTTCCAGCTTTGATCTTACGGCAAATCCGTGCTGCCCATCAGATAGCGGTCGCACTCGCGCGCTGCACCGCGACCTTCGTTGAAAGCCCAGACGACGAGGCTTTGGCCGCGACGACAATCGCCGCAGGCAAACACCTTCGCGTTGTTCGTCGTGTATTTCTCGAACTCAGCCTTCGCATTTGAACGCGGATCGCGTTCGATGCCGAGGGATTCCAGCAACGGTTGTTCCGGTCCGAGGAAACCCATCGCCAGCAACACGAGTTGCGCGGGCAGAACTTTTTCCGTTCCAGGCACGTTCTTCGGAATGAACTGGCCCTTGTCGTTCCGCGTCCACTCGACTTGCACCGTGTGAACGGCTTTGACGTGACCATGCGCATCAGACTCGAACTTCGTGGCGGTCGTCAGATAAACACGCGGATCGTCGCCGAACTTTGCGGCAGCTTCTTCCTGGCCGTAATCCATCTTGTAAGTCTTCGGCCATTCGGGCCACGGATTATCCTTGGCGCGTTCCAGCGGCGGCTTGGGCAAAATCTCCACCTGCACGAGCGACTTGCAGCCATGCCGCATCGAAGTGCCGACGCAGTCCGTGCCCGTGTCACCGCCACCAATGACGACGACGTCCTTGCCGGTGGCATCAATGAAATCGCCGTTCTTGTGTGAATCCAAAACCGCCTTCGTGTTCGCGGTCAAAAATTCCATCGCGAAATGGATGCCTTTGACCTCGCGTCCAGGAATCGGCAGATCGCGCGGCTTGGTCGCACCCGTCGCGAGAATCACCGCGTCAAAATCCTTGAGCAGCGTCTCAGCAGGCAGATTCTTGCCCACCTCGGTGTTGCAGACAAACTTCACGCCTTCCTTCTCCAGCAGATCAATGCGGCGCAGCACGACTTCCTTCTTATCGAGCTTCATGTTGGGGATGCCATACATTAGCAAGCCGCCGGGACGATCCGCGCGTTCAAACACTGTGACGAGATGCCCCGCCTTGTTGAGTTGCGCCGCCGCGCTCAGTCCCGCCGGGCCGGAGCCGATGACGGCCACCGTCTTGCCCGTGCGCTTCTTCGGCGTTTCAGGAACAACCCAGCCGTTTTCCCACCCGTGATCAATGATGCTGACCTCGATGTTCTTGATCGTGACCGCAGGCGCGTTCATGCCGAGAACGCACGAGCCTTCGCACGGTGCAGGACAGACGCGCCCCGTGAACTCCGGGAAGTTGTTCGTCTTGTGCAGCCGATCCAACGCTTCCTTCCACAGTCCACGATAAACGAGATCGTTCCACTCAGGAATCAAGTTGTGGATCGGGCAACCGCTCGCCATGCCACTGACCAACTGGCCGGTGTGGCAGAACGGAATCCCGCAATCCATGCAGCGCGCGCCCTGTTTCTTCAGGTCGGCTTCCGGCATGTGTTCGTGAAATTCCTTGTAGTCCGCGACGCGCCCCAACGGGGAACGGTCTTTCGGCAACTCACGATTGAACTCTAAAAATCCTGTTGGCTTTCCCATCTTGTTTTCGGTTTGGGTTCTAAATTCTAAATCTTCTTACGCACCTGATATAACTCAGTGTCCGCCCTTCACATTTTCTTGGAACGCGGCCATGATCGCTTCATCGCCGCTCAAACCTTGCGATTGCACTTTCTTGAGCGAGGCCAACACGCGCGCGTAATCTTGCGGCATCACCTTCACGAATTTCGGCACGAAGTTTTTCCAGTCAGCCAAAATCATCGCTGCGCGTTCGCTCTTGGTGTAGGCCTGATGCCGTTGGATGAGTTTCCACAACTCTTCGATCTCGTCCGTCTCGGACAATTTTTCCAAGGCGACGAGCTCCATGTTGCAACGCCCGGCGAAATCTCCGGCTTCGTCGAGGATGTAAGCGATACCGCCCGACATGCCCGCCGCGAAATTGCGTCCGGTCTTACCGAGAATCACCACGCGACCACCGGTCATGTATTCGCAACCGTGATCGCCGACGGATTCGACGACCGCGTTCACGCCGGAGTTACGCACCGCGAAACGTTCGCCCGCCATGCCGCCCACGAAAATCTCGCCGCCCGTCGCACCGTAAAGTGCCACGTTGCCGATGATCATGTTCTCCTCAGCTTTGAAGGTCGAAGCTTTTGGCTTATAGACGATCATCTTGCCGCCGCTCAGGCCTTTGCCAAAGTAATCGTTCGCATCGCCTTCGAGTTCGAGCGTCATCCCCTTCGGACAAAACGCGCCGAAGCTCTGGCCCGCGCTGCCGTTGAATTTCAACTGCACAGTGTCTTCCGGCAATCCGTTCGGCCCATGCTTCTTCGTGATCTCGCTGCCGGTGATCGTGCCGACAACGCGATGCACGTTTTTGATCGGCAGTTCGGCTTTCACTTTTTCGCCGCGTTCAATCGCAGGTTTACAGATGTCGAGCAGCTTCGTCACGTCGAGTGATTTGTCGATCCCATGATCCTGATCCATCTGGCGGAAACGTCCGACCTCCGGCCCAGCTTCGGGCTGATGCAGAATCGGCGTGATGTCTAAACCGTTCGCTTTCCAATGCTCGATGGCTTTCCACGGAATCAATTTGTCCGTGCGACCGACCATGTCTTCCAGTTTGCGGAAGCCGAGCTTGGCCATGATCTCGCGGAGCTCCATCGCAATGAAGCGCATGAAATTCACGACGTGCGCCGGATCGCCGGAGAACCGCGCCCGCAACTTCGGGTCTTGCGTGGCGACGCCCACCGGACAGGTATTCAGATGACAAACGCGCATCACGATGCAACCGAGCACCACGAGCGGTGCGGTTGCGAAACCAAATTCTTCCGCGCCTAGCAACGCGGCAATCGCCACGTCGCGACCGGTCTTCAATTGACCATCCGTCTCGACATAGATGCGGCTGCGAAGATTGTTCAACACCAGGGTTTGGTGCGTCTCAGCGAGGCCGAGCTCCCACGGACCGCCCGCGTGTTTGATGGACGAGAGCGGTGACGCGCCCGTGCCGCCGTCGTGACCGGAGATCAGGACGACATCTGCGTGCGCCTTTGCAACACCCGCTGCGACCGTGCCCACGCCGACTTCGCTCACCAGCTTCACGCTGATGCGCGCGTGGCGGTTCGCATTCTTCAAGTCGTGGATCAACTCCGCCAAATCTTCGATGGAGTAAATGTCATGATGCGGCGGCGGAGAAATCAAACCGACGCCCGCCGTCGTGCCCCGAGTCTTGGCGATGTCCGGGAACACTTTTTTGCCGGGCAACTCGCCGCCCTCGCCGGGCTTCGCGCCCTGCGCCATCTTGATCTGAAGTTCCTTCGCGTTGACGAGGTAGTTGCTCGTCACGCCAAAGCGTCCACTAGCGACCTGCTTGATCGCGGAGTTCTTCGAGTCGCCGTTCGCTTCGAGAACATATCGCGCCGGATCTTCGCCGCCTTCGCCCGTGTTGCTGCGTCCGCCGAGGCGGTTCATCGCGATCGCGAGTGCTTCGTGCGCTTCCTTCGAGATCGATCCATAGCTCATCGCGCCCGTCTTGAAACGCTTCACGATGTTCTCGACGCTCTCCACTTCTTCGAGCGGGATTGCGTTCTCAACAAACTTGAAGTCGAGTAAACCGCGCAATGTGCAAAGCGTCGTCGCACGGTTGTTCAACAGCTCGGCATACTCGCGATAAACCTTTTCGCTGTTGAGGCGGCAAGCGATCTGGAGTTTGTGGATCGTCTGAGGATTGAACAGATGCTGTTCGCCGCCGTCGCGCCATTGATACTGGCCGCCCGCTTCCAGTTCAGGATTGACCGATACAGGCGGAAACGCGCGACGATGCCGCGCGAGAGCTTCCTCGGCGATGACTTCGATGCCGATGCCCTGGATACGCGTCGCCGTGCCCGTGAAATATTTGTTCACCACGTCGCTGTTGATACCGACGGCTTCAAAGATTTGCGCGCCGCGATAACTCTGCACCGTGGAGATGCCCATCTTGGCCATCGTCTTGACGACGCCCTTGATCGCAGCCTTGATGAATTTCTTCACCGCCGTCTTGTGATCAGTGTTATCCAGCATCTTCTCGGCGATGAGATCATCAATCGTGTCGTAAGCGAGATACGGATTGATCGCGCTCACACCGTAGCTAATGAGCAATGCGAAGTGATGCACCTCGCGCGGCTCGCCGGATTCGAGAACGAGTCCGCACTTCGACCGCGTGCCCATGCGGATCAAGTGATGATGCAATCCCGCCACGGCCAGCAGCGCAGGAATGGGCGCAAGCTCAGGCGATACGCCGCGATCAGACAAAATCACGATGGAAGCACCTTGCCCGATAGCTTTGTCCGCTTCAGCGAACATTCGTTGCATCGCCGTCTCAAGACCTTTGACGCCTTCTTCGACGTTGAACAGAATCGGGATCGTCGCCGCTTGAAAACCTTTGCGGTTCACGTGGCGCAACTTCGCGAGTTGTTCATCGGTGAGCAACGGATGCTCCAGCTTGATGAGCGCGCAGCTTTCCGGCGTGGGATTCAACAAGCCGCCACGCGCACCAACCATCGTCTCCGTCGAGGTCACAATCTCTTCGCGGATCGGATCAATCGGCGGGTTCGTGACCTGCGCGAACAGTTGCTTGAAATAATTGTAGAGCAGTTGCGGGTTCTTCGAGAGAACCGCGAGCGGCGTGTCCGTGCCCATCGAGCCGAGTGGTTGCACTCCGTCTTTCGCCATCGGGCCGACGATGAATCGCAAATCCTCGAACGTGTAACCAAAAGCCTGTTGCCGCTGCAACACTTTGCGATGCGTGACCTCTGTGCCTTCTGGCGGCTCAGGCAAATTCTCCAGCAGGACGTGATGTTCATCCAACCACTTGCGATACGGATGCGCGCTGGCGTACTTCTTCTTGAGCTCTTCGTCCGCGACGATGCGGCCTTCGATCGTGTCCACGAGGAACATACGACCCGGCTGCAAACGTCCCTTGGACAACACACGCTCCGGCGCGATGGGCAGCACGCCCGCTTCCGACGCCATGATGACCATGTC
Source organism: Akkermansia muciniphila (assembly GCA_945882065.1). GTDB lineage: Bacteria > Verrucomicrobiota > Verrucomicrobiia > Limisphaerales > JADLHS01 > JADLHS01. Next base: position 7,521 of record CAMCWI010000077.1, on the reverse strand, counting down.
GTCTTTGGTGACGTAATAACGCGACGGACGCAGACCGTTACGATCCAAGCAAGCGCCAATCCGGAAACCATCCGTGAACGCGACAGCCGCCGGGCCATCCCACGGCTCCATCAAGCAGGAATGAAATTCGTAGAACGCCTTGCGCTCCGCATCCATGCTCTCGTGATTCTCCCACGGTTCGGGGATCATCATCATCATCGCGTGTGGCAATTCGCGGCCAGACAACATGAGCAATTCGACGCAGTTGTCGAACATCGAGGAGTCGCTGCCGTCCGTGTTGATGATCGGCAACAGCTTCTTGATGTCGCTGCCGAATTTCTCGGAGACGAAATTTTGCTGCCCCGCGTTCATCCAATTCACGTTGCCGCGAAGCGTATTGATCTCGCCGTTGTGCGCGATGAACCGATACGGATGCGAGCGATCCCAGCTCGGGAATGTGTTCGTCGAGAAACGTGAGTGAACCAACGCCAGTGCCGAAGTCATGTCCGAATCGCGCAGATCCAAGAAATACTTTTCAACCTGCTCCGGCATCAACATGCCTTTGTACACTGCCGTGCGCGCCGACAGGCTCGACACGTAAAACCATTTGCCACCCATCATGAACGGGCTGTAACGAATCCGCTGCTCGGCGACTTTGCGGATAACATAAAGTTTCCGCTCGAACGCGAGATCGTCTTTGATCGAAGCATCGCGACCGATGAACACCTGCATCATGAACGGCTCGGACTTTTGCGCCGTCGCACCGAGGGAAGAATTATCCGTGGGAATATCACGCCAACCGAGAAGCGTCTGACCTTCTTCGCCGACGATCTTCTCGAAAGCCTTCTGCACGCTCGAACGCTCGATCTTATCCTGCGGCATGAACAACATGCCCAAGCCGTATTGACCGAACGCGGGAAGGGTGAAGCCAAGCCCGCTCGTCGCCTTGACCAAAAAATCATGCGGCATCTGCATCAAGATGCCCGCGCCGTCGCCCGTGTTGATCTCGCAGCCCACCGCGCCGCGATGATCCAAGTTCACGAGAATCTGCAACGCATCCGAAATGATGGAGTGAGACTTGCGCCCCTTGATATTGACGACGAACCCGACGCCGCACGCATCGTGTTCGAACGCCGGGTCATAAAGCCCCTGCTTCGGCGGCGGACCGAGCCGCACGGGTTGATTCAAATTGCCTTCGACTTTGCTGCTATTCATCGCTGAGTTGTGTAACCCCGAACAATCGTTCAGAAATCCGTTTATTTTTTACCGGAACGAGCTTCATGTGCAATAAATCATTTTAAGAAACTGCACAGAACCGCGCCTGATGCAGAGGCAACAAAGTCGGCCTCCGGCTAATTCAGGCTCAAAAACCACCATTCCCACGCTCTCAACGATTGCTTCCACGCCGCACTCCCGACATAGTTCGCCCATGTTCAGCGTGAACGGACACCCCTGAATCCACATGCACCGCTTTTATCTCCCGCCGGAACTCTGTCGCGGCGACATCATCCAACTTCCCGAAAACGAAGCACACCACGCCTCGCGCGTGTTGCGGGTTGAGGCTGGCGAGCGCGTCGTCATCCTTGATGGCGCGGGGCATGTGATTGATTGCGAAGTCCGCGAAGTAACAAAACGCAATGTCACGCTGGCCGCGCTCAAGAAAACATTTTCACCGCCGCTGCACTGCCAGATCACGTTGATTCAGGCTATGCCCAAGCCCAAGGCGCTGGATTACATCGTGCAGAAGGCCACCGAACTCGGCGCGGCACGCATCGTCCCGCTGCTCACTGAACGCGTCATCGCGCATGTGGACGAACGTTCCGCGCCCGACAAAGCCGCCAAGCTCCAACCCGTCGCCATCGAAGCCATCAAACAATGCGGCTCGCCTTGGCTGACGAAGATTGAACCGCCCGTCTCGTTAAAAAACTTTCTCGCACGACGCGAACCATTTGAACTGCCACTCGTGGCCTCATTGCAAAACGGCAGCCGCTATCCGCGTGAATTCATCCAGAAATTTTGCGACACACACAAACGCCTCCCCAAGACCGCGTGCCTCTGGATCGGGCCGGAGGGAGATTTCACACCCGCTGAAATGGAACTCATCCTCGGCTCAGGCGCATTGCCCGTCACATTGGGAAGCCTCGTCCTCCGCAGCGACACCGCCGCCATCTACGGGCTTTCGGTGATGAACTACGAATTGCAAAGACCCGCGTGAGTACATGAGCCAGAAGCCATCACCTCCGCCACATCAGAAATCTTTCGCCAGCTTGATCCCCACGTTCGGTCTGTTTTCCACGATGATGCTCGTCATCGGCGGCGTCATCGGCTCGGGAATTTTCCGCAAGACAGGCGTGATGGCGGGACAACTCGGTTCGCCGGAATTGATCCTGCTCGTCTGGATTCTCGCGGGCGTCATCACGCTGTTCGGCGCGCTCACAAACGCCGAGATCGCCGGCCTCATTCCTGAGACCGGCGGGCAATACGTTTATTTCGAGCGCATGTATGGGCCGTTCTTCGCGTTCCTCTACGGCTGGGCCATCTTCGCCATCATCCAATGCGGGTCCATCGCTGCTGTCGCCTATCTCTTCGCCGAATACGCCGGACGACTCATTCACTTGCCGGAACTTTCAGCCGCCACCGCTGCATGGTCGGTTCATCTACCGTTCATCGGTGATGTCGCGCCTCTGGCGGAGATCGGCACGAAAGGTCTCGCTGCTGTTTTAATCATTCTGCTGACAGCGGTGAACTACGTCGGCGTGCGCTTCGGTGGCTTGGTTCAAAACATTTTCACTATAGCCAAAGTCACGGCGATATTTCTGCTCGTAATCGGCGCGTTCCTGCCGCAGACGGGAGGGAGTGCAGCGAACTTCACCACGCCGAGCGGGACGGTTCAACTGAGCGGGCTAGCGTTGTTCGCAGCGATCGCAGCGGCATTACAGGGCGCGTTCTGGGCTTACGACGGCTGGAACAAACTCACTTACATCGCGGGTGAAGTGAAGCAGCCGCAACGCAACATCCCGCTCGCGTTGTTGTGGGGCATGTTGACCGTGACCACGATCTACGTGCTGATGAACGTGGCGTATCTCTACGTGCTTCCCGTGGACGAACTCGCCAAGTCCAAAAAGTTTTTCGCGTTTGATGTGGCAGAAAAAATCTTTTCCGGCGGAGGACCTTGGGTCGCGGCACTGGTGATGGTTTCTACGTTCGGCACAACCAACGCCATCATCATGGCTACGGCGCGGGTTTATTTCTCGATGTCGCGCATGAATGTCTTCCCGCGTTTCATCGGCAACGCGCATCCGCGCTTTCACACGCCAGCAGCTTCGCTCGTGGTGCAAGGCGTGTGGAGCGTGGCACTACTCTTCAGCGGCACGTTCGACACGCTGACGGACACGTTGATTTTCGTGACGTGGATCTTTTACGCCGCCGGAGCGTATGGCGTTTTTGTATTGCGCCGGAAGATGCCTGATGCACCGCGCGCTTACAAAGTTCCAGGCTATCCGATCGTGCCGTGGATATTCATCCTCTTCGCGCTGACATTTCTGGGATTCACGATCTATAACGACATCGTGGCGTATCGCGCTGCGATTGCTGCGGGCAAACCAGCGCTGCTCAACACAGTCTTCGGCACGGCGCTGGTCTTGGTGGGAACGCCAATCTACTTCTTCTATCGCCGGCCTCGGAAAGTCTAATCGTTCAAACGCTCAATCTTGACGTTGACCTCCATCTTCCGTTCGGTGGTGCCTTTGTAAGTTCCACTGACCGGAGCAACATCGGAATAGTCGCGGCCTACAGCAATCTTCACATAAGTTTCGTCCGGCTGACGATTGTGTGTCGGATCAAGCGGCCGCCACCCGACGCCGGGAATCAAAACTTCCACCCACGCATGTGTCGCGCTGGCTGCTTCCGTCGCGAGATAACCGCTGACGTAGAGCGCGGGAATCTTCAGCACACGACACAAGCCGATCAACACATGCGCAAAATCCTGGCAGACGCCGCGTTTGTCCCGCAAAACATCACGCGCGTGAGTATGGGCGGTGGTGGAGTTCGGTTCATATTTTAACGTGCCATGAACAAATCCCATCAACGCCAACGCCGCCTGCCATGTGTCGGTGATGCCATCCGTCGCATCGAGCGCGAGCCGCCAGACCTCCGGCGACAGCTCCACGAACCGGCTCTCCTGCAAAAATTCAAACACGCGTGGTTCGCGCGCGGCCTCGCTGATCCGCGACAGCGGGAACAGCGTGGCGTCCAGTGCAAGTAGCGGACGCGCTTTGGTGGTCACGCGCAGGTTGCTCTCAACCATCAGCGTGTTGTGCGGCTCAACAATTTCAAAGTGGTGGACCACGTTGGAATAGAAATCGTGGTGGTGCCGAAGGCGCGCTGCCGGGAGGACTTTCAGGAGAAAATGATCCACCGTCTGCCACTCGTCTGAGAACGGTTGCAGCCGCGCTTCGTTAAAGCTGTTATGCACTGGCGACCCATAGGCGTAGCTTGTTCGATGGATGATTTCCCATTTCATTGTTCAGATCTCCGCTACATCCACCGACACTTGAACCTCATGCTCGCCGCCACCTGTGAGAATTCCCGCCACCGGACTCACGTCGCCGAAGTCTCGGCCATACGCCACGATGATATGTTCCTCGGCAGGTTCGCAATTGTTGGTGGGATCAAACCCCATCCAACCAATCCCGGGACAAAAGACTCTGAACCACGCATGGCTGGCGTCCGCGCCGACCATCCGGGGTTTGCCTTCCGGTGGGCGCGTGCGCAGATAACCGCTCACATAACGCGCAGGCAGCCCCAGCGAACGCAGACATGCGATGCCGAGATGCGCGAAGTCCTGACAAACACCGCGCCGCTTTTCCCAGACTTCCTCAAGCGGCGTCGCAACGGTCGTCGCCTTGGGATCAAATTTGAAATCAGCGAAAATTCGCCGAGTGAGATCGCGAGCTCCGACCAGCAACGGCGTTTCGTCGCCGAAACTTTCCCGCGCATAATCCGCCAATTCCACCGAGGCCCGCACCTGTGGTGAATCAAAAACGAATTGATACGGCTCAACGACATCGGGCGAAACTGGATCGCGGAACATCTTTGCCGCTTCCTCCCATGCGATGGAGTTTTCAACCACCGCTGGCTCACCTAGCTTTACGGTAACGCGGCTTCGCGTGGTGATCTCCAGCCGCCGATGCACTTCCTGGATGCTGAACAGACAAAGCTCGTTGCCGAAATAATCCGTGCGCGTCCGGCGCAAGGTCGGCACGGGCGAGATCTCCAGCGCGAACTCGTCGCAACGTTGCATGGGCGTGAGGCGCGGCGTGAGCCGGGCGACGTGCTGCGAAACGCTCACCGGCGCGGCGTATTCGTAAAGCGTGCGATGAGTGATCTCGTAGGTCACGATTCGCTCCCCCGTCCTGTGCGAGAGATGGATGCGTGCGCAAAATAATTTGCCGCGATGGCGTTGGAAATCTCCGGCAGAGCACGCATCGTTTCCCTGATGGTCTCGCTCAACTCGCTGTTTGCCCAGGTTCCGCGTGGACTGGCGAGTTCACGCGGGTCGGTTTGATTCAACCGTGCGGCACACTTCGCCAAGAGATTTTTTCCTGAGCCGGGTGCGTCCTCGCGCTCCTTCGGCAACTTCTCGAAATGCTTCGCGAGCTGGTTGATCTGGAAGAGCACCGAGCGCGGATTCTTGTCGTCGAGCAGCACGAGGTCGAACACTGCCGGCACGGTCGCGAGGAGATTGTAACGCGAGCGAAACGTGATGCTGCTGTCCACGACCTCAAGCACAGCTTCAAGCACGCTGGGATTCTCCGCTTCGGGCGAGCGCAATGTCGCGTCAAGCAGCGTGCAAAGATAAACCGCCCGCTCCAGCCGCAGCCCCATGTCGAGAAAGCGCCACGCCTGTGCGCGCGTCATGTTCTCTCTCGCCAGACCATGAAATGCCGCCAACCCCATGAGCGTCTGATTCAACACGCCCACGGCGTCGCCACTCAATATCACAAGACTCGCTGTCGGCGTCGCGAGCCGGTCGTTGAGCTGGCTTAGGACACGCCACATGTCGTTCGACGTTCGGTCGCGCACCAGCATCGCGAGCCGCTGCAAGTGATCCGCCGTCTGCCGCAAACTGCCGGGACGCGACGGATCGAAAATGGCCGCGAGCAATTCTGCCTCGAACGCCTCGGCGTTCTGCCGCAGCTCAGGTTTCTTGGAGATGCCCGGCAACTGACCCTGCGTTTCAAGCGTCTGGAGCAGTGGCGCAAGCAATGGCTGCGCACCGCTCGTGCGTTCAGGATTGAACAGCCGCAATGCACTGCGCAGCAGCCGCGCCGTCGCATCAGCGCGCTCTGAGTAGCGGCCAAGCCAGAAGAAGTTATCCGCGAGCCGCGACGGCAGATTGTTTCCGGTGCGGCGTAGCTCGACACTCTGCGCACCAGTATTCAGCAATGAGACGTCCGCTGCCGCAGTCTCCGACGGAATCCAAGTGTCCTTGCTGCTGCTGTCGCGCTGCATTGAGATGAAGCGTCCGCTGACATCTGGTGCGACGCGTGTGAGTCCACCGGGCATGACGCTGAAACCCTTTTCGGTCGCGACGAGGAAAACGCGTAACCCCACCGGCTTGGCGACCAGCGAATTTCCCCCCCACGACGGCGCGGCGGAAAGTTCGATGCGCTCCTGCGCGACGAAGAGATCAGGATCGAACTCGATGCGCCGCTTCAAGTCCTCGCTTTCCTCGTCGCTCAATGGCTTGCCTGCTTCAGGCGTGCGCAGATGCGTGCGAAACGCGGGCTTCACGACCAGCTTGTCAAGGTTTTCTAGGACGTATTTGCGAGCATCCTTCTGCCCACACCACCACGTCGCGACGGACGGCAGTTTCAAATCCTCACCTAGAATGTGTTCGCAGAGACCAGGCAGGAACGACATGAACGCGGGGCTTTGAACCAATCCGCAGCCGAGCGCGTTCGCCATGACTACATTGCCCGCACGAACGGCCTCGACGAGACCGGGGACGCCGAGGATCGAGTCGTTACGCAATTCCAGAGGGTCGCAGAAATCATCATCCACGCGGCGCAGGATCACATCCACGCGTTCAAGGCCGCTCAGAGTTTTCAGCCAGACGCTATTGTCGCGCACGGTCAAATCCTGTCCCTCGACGAGCATGTAGCCGAGGTAGCGCGCGAGGTAGGCTTGCTCGAAATACGTTTCGTTGTGCGGGCCGGGCGTGAGCATGACCACGCGGGCATTGTCCGCACCGCGCGGCGAAAGGCGGGCGAGACTTTTCTGCGCGTCGCGGAAAAACCCGGCGAGGCGTTGAACATTGTTGTCACGAAACGGTTCGGGGAAAATGCGCGAGGTGACGAGGCGATTTGCCAGCGCGTAGCCCGCGCCCGTCGGAATCTGCGTACGGTCTGAGATGACCCACCAGCGTCCGTCCGGCGAGCGGACGAGATCGGCGGCGTAGAAATGCAGGAAGGAGTCGCCGGGAACTTTGATGCCGTGACACGGGCGGAGAAAATCCGGCTGGCCGAAAACCATCGCGGG
>CAMCWI010000076.1 GCA_945882065.1 Akkermansia muciniphila | reverse complement strand
GAGAATTCGTGATACGGATTACGTGCGCGTCACCGAGTGGGCGAAGTGGCAAGGACTACAAGCGCGCTGGATCAAACGCGACGAGACGTTCGTGCTGACAAACTCCGCCGCGAAAATCCAGTTCGAGATCAATTCGCGTGAAGCGCGTTTCAACGGGCTTCAACTCTGGCTGCTTCATCCGCTCGTTTCGCGCGGCGACGCCATTTACATCTCGCAACTCGACATTGATTCCACGTTCCGTCCGTTGCTGGCTGCGCCTCGAAACGAAACTGGAAAGAAAGTTAAAGTCATCTGCCTCGACGCTGGGCACGGCGGCAAAGACCCTGGCAACCACGCTTTTGGACGGCAAGAAAAAGATTTGGTGCTGAAACTAGCGGCTGAGTTGCGGACTCAGTTGCAGAAGGCTGGTTTCAAAGTCGTGTTCACGCGCACGTCGGATCGTTTCATTGAATTGACCACGCGCGCGGACATTGCGCGGCAGCGCGGGGCGGACGTTTTTGTGAGTCTGCATTTTAACGGTTCAAGCAGTCGAGAAGCGAGCGGTTCAGAAGTTTTTGCCATGACTCCTGTGGGTGCGGCTTCCACGAATGCGCGGGGCGAAGGCGCGGGATCGGGTTCGTATCCGGGCAATCGCAACAACTCGAAGAACCTTCTGCTCGCCTATCAGATCCAAAAATCTCTCGTGCGAAATCTTGGAAGCGAAGATCGCGGCGTGCGCCGCGCGCGGTTTGAAGTATTGCGCGCGGCGACAATGCCCGCCGCGCTGATCGAAGCTGGATTTTTATCGCATCCGACGGAGGGGAAAAAGATTTTCACCGAGGAGTATCGCCGCCAGATGGCTCGATCTATTACAGAAGGCATCCAGAGCTACAAGCGGGTTGTGGAGCGGTGATCGAACAGAAGATCATGGCACTGACGGAGGCAACGGACGGGTGGAGTGATCCTGCAACCAACGCACATCCACATTGTCGCGAGAGATGAAATTATCATTCACGTAGGCATTAGCGCCACGGCGGAGGGGAGGCATGGTGCGACTATCACGCCACCGATGAATTTCCGAATGGCCGTCTGCAAAGGAGAAACCCGCCGCCAAGTGATGATACGCTCCGGGCAGATCGTAAAAACCGTATTGAGAGGGATCGTCAGGCCAGCCCGCCATGCGTGTCGCAAAGTTCCCCATGTCAATGCTGTCCTCCCGCATGTCCAGAAACACGAAGACCTTTGACGGCCCCGGATCGGTGAGTTCCGTTTGCTTCTTGTAGATTTTGTAGTCACTGAAGATTGATCCCCAATTGCCATCCGTGCCGCCCCAGCCTCCGAGGAAAATATTCATCGAAATGCTGCGCACCCTCGGTTTGTTTCCGGTGCCGTCTGGCACTGTGGAGTGATCCGCCGGGCATTTCCAGATCGCCAAATTTTTTCCGCAATAGGGCCACATCGGGCTCTTTTTGATCGTGAGATCAGGATCCCAATCGTCCTGTCCTGGAAAACGCGGGTCGAGTATGCCGGTAACCCAAGCGTAATCCGCCGTCCACAACTTGTCTGGGTCAAGTGACTCGCTAGCGAAAAGCAACACGTCGTTGTTGTCGTCGGAATACATCTTCCACGCGAGTGAAAGCTGGCGGTGGTTGTTCATGCAAGTGATGCCATACGCCTTGAGTTTACCCTTGTTCAAGGCCGGCAGAAGCATCGCCGCGAGAATCGCGATGATGGCAATGACCACCAGCAGTTCGATCAATGTGAACGCAGCCCCATCCTTCCGGCAAGAGGTTGGCGGATAGTTTGTGTGGACGCGGTGCGACTTCACGAGGTTTGATGAATGATTCGCCCACCCCGCATAAAATGCAAGCCGCCAGCACTGCTATGCTTGCTCGCGTTGAATGAATTCCGTTACGCTTCTGTCCAACGACCATGCCGGACGCAAACAATAACTCGTCGCCCTCAGTTTTGGGGGCGTTTGATTTTCCATCTCGCACCCGGCTTGTGTTTGGCGCGGGCAGTGTGGCGCGCGTCGGGGAGTTCGCGCGGGAGGCTGGTGCAAAGAAGATTTTGCTCGTGACTGACGCGGGGATCGTCGCCGCCGGTCACGCGGGGTGGGTGCGAGCTTCGCTGGAGGCTGCGGGCTTGCGCGTGACGCTGTTCGACAAGGCGCGGGAAAATCCCACGACGAAGTGCGTGGAGGATTGCGTGGCGGTGGCGCGTGCGGCGGAGATTGATTGCATCGTCGGTCTCGGAGGCGGGAGTTCGATGGATACGGCGAAGGGTTGTAATTTCATCCTGACCAACGGCGGGCAGATGAAAGATTACTGGGGCGTGGGCAAGGCGACGAAGCCGATGCTTCCGTTCATCGCGATTCCAACGACGGCAGGTACGGGCAGCGAAATGCAAAGTGCGGCGCTGATCGCAGATGAAATCACGCATCAGAAGATGGCTTGTCTTGATCCCAAGTGCGCGGCGCGTATGGCGATCCTTGACCCGACGCTGACGCTCTCGCAGCCGCCACGCGTCACAGCCTGCACAGGCATTGATGCCATCGCTCATGCTGTCGAGTCGGCTGTGACGACGAAGCGGAATGAGTTGTCACAAAAACTTTCCACGGAGGCGTTCAAGTTATTGGTCGCGGGCTTTCCTGTGGTGATGAGTGAACCGGGAAATGCTGTCGCGCGGGCGCAGATGCAACTCGGCGCGGCGTATGCGGGCGCGGCGATTGAGAATTCCATGCTCGGCGCGGCGCACGCTGCGGCGAATCCGTTGACGGCGCATTTCGGAATCGCCCACGGTCACGCAGTCGGCCTGCTGCTGCCGCATGTGGTGCGATTCAACAGTGAAGACGCAGCGGTAAGCGGTTTGTATTCTCGCTTGGCGGCAATCGCGGGATTTGAGGTCACGCCGATAGCTCTGGCTGCTCAACTAGAATCTTTCCTCACGCTGACCGGATTGCCGACCACGCTCGAAGCCGTCGGAGTGAAACGCGATTCTTTGCCGATGCTCGCCGAGGAAGCAGCGCGGCAATGGACGGCGGGGTTTAATCCGCGCCCGATCACTGCGAAAGATTTTCTGCAACTCTACTCAGCGGCGTTCGATTGAAAACTTCGCCATCGCACGCCACGAGTTCTTGAACGGATAACGCAAGATCGAACGCACGATGATGGCACGCACTTCCGGCCGCGAAACTTTCACGCGACACTCAGGATCAAGCGCGGGTTCATCGCGGAGCTTCTGAATGGTTTCCAAGCCGATAAGAATCGGCCAGGCGCAGGCGAGGCGCAGGCTGATGTGGCGGCGGGAGATAAGGTTTGTGTATTCCCAACCCGCTGCGAGGTGGGATTCCGCGAGATCGAGGTAGCGATTGTAGAGCGGGCGGAACGCGGGTTCGTTCGCTGGCGACAACAGGTCAGCGGGAACGAGACGAGCCTCGGCGAGTTTATCAGCAGGAATATAGCAGCGGCCTTTCAGCAAATCCGCCGGGAGATCGCGCAGGATGTTGACGAGTTGCAGCCCTTTGCCGAAGCGGATGCCGAGTTCTTCGAAATCAAACGACGTGGCGAACTTGCGCTTCTCCGCGGTGTTGAAAACATGCGCGACGCAAAGTTGCGTCCAGAATTTCCCTACGCAGCCCGCCACGCGAAACGTGTAGTCGTCCAACTCATCCTCGTCTCGAAGCGCGATGATATTCTTCGGCGTCGCGCTGGCGAAGCGTTGCAGATCCAAGTCCTGCCCGCTGATGATCGTCTCAACGACTTCACGCACGCGCTTCAGATCTTTCGCAGACAGTCGGCGCAATGAGCTGAGAGTTTCTTCCACGCGTTCCAGCAGTTCGCGCTCGGCGGGCGAGCCTTGTTGCTGCGTCAACTCGGCGAAGTTCAATCCACCGTCGCTGATGCCGACGATGCGTTCGCGAAGTCTGTCGAGTGCTTCGAGTCGTTGACCTGTGGAAACAATCTCCGTGTCTGCAATCGTGTCTGTGGTGCGCGCGAGCAGATAGGCGAGCGAAATCTGCGGGCGGATGGCGCGAGGAAGCACTCGCAACGTGAGATAAAACGAGCGGGAGTTGCGCTTGAGCAGTTCGTTGGTGCTGATCCGGGACATGGATTAACTCGACTTGCTTTGGACGCGTTTGGTGAATGCGCTGGTGCGGATGACGGCGCGCTTGTGAACACCGCGCGCGATCAACTCCTGAGCATCGCGAGCTTCGACCTGAAAATCCACATAGCGACCCGACGCTCCGATGACGCGAGTGACGACGGTGACTTGCCCGCCGAGCGGTGTGGGCGCGAGATGGCGGAGTTCGACCTCCACGCCCACGCTGCGTTCGTCCTGTTCGAGGAACGGAGCGATGGCTTCCCGCGCGGTGCGTTCCATGAGCGCGATCAAGTTGGGCGTGCTCAACACAGCGGGCATCCCGTCCGTGGCGAACGTGATCGCGTGTTCTTGCGTGACCGTGAAGCGATGTTCGCCTGTCGTGCCGATCTTGGGTGTGGATTTCATGCCGCTGCCCGAAATGTTAGCCGGAACAGGTTTGTTGGAAAGCATGTAGCAAGAAAAGTTGGGATACCTGTGCCGCGAAAAGTCGTCAGAAAACAAAAAAGTTGATGAAAATGTAAAAAATCCATTGACGAATTTAGAAACGTAAGCTTTAATCGGGAGTGCGACCCAAAATAGATTGGTTAAAGCTCGAAAACCATCAGTAGGAAACCAGTAAGATTTAATAAGTCTTTATGAGTGCGATGCGCCTTAAATTTGTAGCTGCCCAAGTCACCCTTGGGGCCTTCATGTCGTTGAGCCTTAACGCTCAGGACTTCACGCTTACACACAACAACTCCTCGGCGCAGATAAATATTACTAACGCGGGGGCGGGCGTGCTGAATTGGAAAGTGGATGGAGTTAACAATCTTTCCGACCAGCGATTTTTTTATCGGGTTGGGGCAAGCGGTCCTGAGTCACTGGTTCAGAGCATTTCCAGCAGCCCTACCGTTAGTTTTATACAAATTCCGAACGTCTTGAGCAAGCTGGACGTAACTTACGCCAACGCCAGCTTTAGTGTCAGGACGGTTTTTCAATTGACCGGCGGGACAGGAGCTTCTGGCACATCAGGCTTGAGTGAGACGATCACAGTGAAAAATTTGACGGGTTCGATCTTGGATTTCCACCTGTTTCAATACTCTGACTTTGATCTCTACGGTTTAACGGGCGGGCAAACGGCTCAATATAGTTTTGATGCACTCGGGCAACCCTACAAAGTATCGCAGACCGACGGAATTCGCAGTGTGACAGAAATTCTAAACGCTAGTACGGCGACGATTGGTCATTATGATGCGGCCTTGGCTGGCGTAACGTTGGCGAGTTTGATGGATGGTTCAGCAACCGTGCTAGGTGACAGTGCATCTGCTGCTGGTAACCCGACTTTCGCGTATCAGTGGGACGCGCCTTTGTCCCCGAATGGCACGTTGACGATCAGCAAGCTGATGAATATTGTGCCTGAGCCGACTTCTGCTGCGCTAGTTCTGGCAGGTGTTTCAGCATTATTTATTCGTCGTCGGTCAGTCCAGTAATTTTTTGATTCACTAAGAGATTTTTCAAGAAGAGACAATTCAAAAATCATAACTAAAAGATATGAGAATAAATAAATTTAACTTAGCAGTTCGGGGTTTGGCATATTCCGCCGTTTCCCTTTTGTTCCTGAGTGGCGGCTTGAGTTCGCAGGCAGCGACGTACACGCTGACTGATCTCGGTACCACTGCCCATGTGGACGCAGATTCTGGCGCGGGAATGGACTCTTGGCAGATTGGTGGGACTGAGCACTTGGCCAAGCAGTGGTTTTATTATCGGATAGGCGCAGGCGTGGCAAACCAGCCGATCAATGCGATTGGTTCATCCACTCTTCTCGGAAGTGGTGCGAACTATTTGGCCTTAAATTATGCCAACTCTCAAGTTTCTCTCACTTTGACATACATCCTCACCGGAGGTGGTTACGGTGCGGGAAGTGCAGACATCCAGGAAACGATTCAAGTTCAAAACGTGAGCGCTTCGCCGTTGACCTTTCATTTCTTTCAGTATTCTGATTTCAACCTCCTTGACGGTCTTCCTAATGATACGGTTGAGTTCTTGGGCGTGGACAGCGTCAAACAAACGCAGGGAGTTTTTGGTATTCAAGAAGGAATTGTCACTCCTCCGTCATCACGTTTGGAGGCTGGGTATGCCGGGGTGGGAGGAACGCTCGACAATTTGCTCAATACGCCGACTGGTTACGACCTCAACAACAATAGCGGTCCGATTACCGGTGATGTGACATGGTCGTTTCAGTGGGATCACACGATTAACCCGGGCGACAGCCTGACCATACTCAAGGATAAGACTTTGATTGTTCCGATCATTCCTGAACCAACCGCTCTGTCATTGATTGGACTTGGCTTGATTGCCATGAGTTTTCGTAAGCGTATCAACTTCAACAGCTAAGTCTGTCAATAGCACTTCCTGAAAACCGGCCTAGTTCTAGGCCGGTTTTTTGCTTACATAAGTCGCCGCAAAAAAACAATAACCTCTGATGAACTCTTGAGATAGAGGAGCCCGTTTTTTTGTGAAGTTAGCCAACGCCATTTTCAAGAAATTTGTTGCTACAAGAGCTTGGATCATGGCTTTATGCGGAGTGCAGCAACTATGGGCCGGTGGAAGTGGATTGAACACATTGGTCGTCGTCAATCAGACCAGTTCCAATTCGTGTGTTTTAGGCAATAATTATTCGGAAAAGCGTTCCGTTTCTTCAGAGAATATTCTACGCATTGCTTGGTCGGGGGATAATATTTCCTGGACGAGCAACGAGTTTGCGTTGTTGCTTCTGGATCCGTTAAAAAAACTGCTGGCGGATCGCGGACTTACGAACCAAATCAGTTATGTGGTCCTTTCGATGGATATTCCCTTTAAGACCATTTGGAATGCGACCAACGTCAACAGCACCACGTCGGCTCTCTTCTACGGTCTCAAGACATATTTGGGAAGCCAAAACCAAACGAACAGCTACGCAGCCAGCGAAGCCGACTTTCTTAAGGCGAAACCTTCTACGGCATTGAGCGAATCCTTTCTTGCAACCATGCTGACGGCCGGTTCTCTGGCGGGAGCAAAGTACCTCGTGGATCAGGGCGTGAACTGTGATGGGACTTTTCCAATCCAACCAGCCATCCTAGCCCAAACCACAGACCCAAACCGGAACATCCGTCGCCTGATGTCCGATAACGCAATCATCAACGCGAACATTATCGGAGGAATTTCTGTGACGCGCACTAACTCTGACGACCCTTCCACGCAGACCAATCTGATGGGGTATCAGACTGGGTTGTATCAGTATAACGTTTCACCTGGCACTTTTCGCCCCGGGGCGATTGCAGACAATGTAACTTCGTTCGGCGGAGTGATTTTCGGCACCAATGACCACACGAATTTGTTGGCATTTATCGGGGGCGGTGCTGCAGGCAGTTACGGAACGGTTGCAGAACCTTTGGCAGACACGGAAAAGTTTCCTAACCCTCAGGTGTTCTTCTATCAATCGCGTGGATTCAGTTTAGCGGAGTGTTATTACCAGAGTGTGAACCAACCCTACTTGGGTTTGACCGTCGCGGAGCCGCTTGCGGCACCATTCGCGAGCCAGGGTTCCGGTCATTGGGCAACTGGCGTTTCAAATTCAACTGTCACAGGTTTGTCTCCATTGATGGTGAACTTTGCGGCCTCAGATGTGAGACGTCCAATTCAACAGATTGATTTGTTCGTGGACGGCAAATTTTATGGCACGTTGACGAATCTTCCACCAGAGCCGGGCAATGTCCTGACTGTCTCGTTGAATGGTTATCCTGTGACCTACACCGTTCCGACCAATGCGACGATTATAAGCATCGCCTCCAATGTGACTGCGCTGATCAATGCCCCCGCTGTTACAAATGCTACCAAGGTCAAAGCCATCCAATTCGGAGATCGCATTGAGCTGCAATCCATCAGCACCAATCACACTTGGTTTCCATCTTATGTCGCCGATTCAGTATTTGCCGCCACGGGTATTAATTATCGGGTGACCTATCTTCCGGATTCATTTCCGCCCCGGATGATTCCCTCCGGTTTCAATAAAATTGGCCATTACAGAATACAATTGGAAATCCCCACCCGGCTCAATTACGTGATCCAGGCCACGACAAATCTGACGGATTGGCAACCCATCTTTACAAACACCGTTGCTGGTGTAATTGACTTTACGGATATCGAGACAGCCAGCCACCCGTTTAGGTTTTATCGGGTGCTCGGCCCCGTGCCGAATTTGCCACCGAAAATTTCACCCCTTGGTTTTACGAACGGCGGGATTTTCCGAGTGCGCGCCGAAAGCCAGATGGGACAGACGTGCGTCATTGCCGTATCAACCAACCAAGTCGACTGGTCTGGGGTGATCACCAATCAGACCGGGGGCGTTTTTGACCTCTTGGATGCGACGGCGAGCAACACTCCCAGCCGGTTCTATCGCGCATGGCTGCCCACGCCTCCCAATCCCGGACTACTGCTGACCAATTCGTTGCAGGGAATGCCATTGGCGCAGGTTCAAAATGCCACCCGTCCCTATATGGTGGAGATTCAAACAAATGGCGTGGATTGGATCGGAGTCAGCACCAATCTGGCGTTTCGTGACATTCAAACCACTGCCAGCAGCTCGACAGGAAGTGCCAATTCGCTCTCAACCTTTCTTCACGCCAGCCGCCCCATGTTTTTAGTTCCCAATATACGGGGAGTTCAGGAATACACATTTCTGGCGGGCAACATGACGGCGGGAGCATGGGTTCAATTTACGTTGACGCTGACCAATCAACAGCAATTGGTCATTGGCTCCACCAATCAAACCGCCGGAGTCAATGTGACGAATCTCGCGTTTGCGGTGTTTAATCTCATTAAGACAAATCTTTCGTTACAGGGGGAGGCGGGCGTCAGCGTGGAAAACTACAATGTGATTGGCGGGCAGGCTAAATTTACCATTCAAGCGCGCAGTTCCGGTTATGCTGCTGCTCAAATTGGGATTACGCCCGCAGCCTCCGGTTTTGCTTCTGGAGTGTCGGTTGGACCGGGGTTTTATCGGCGGCTTGTGCAAAACATTTCTGATCTCCAGCCGCGAAATCACCTCTACGTCACGGCAGGAGCATACAATCTCACGCCTACATTCTCACTGGACACAACAACACTTCCCGACGGCTATCATGAGTTGACCGCAGTTGCTTACGAGGGAAGCAGCGTGCGAACCCAGACTCGCACCACTGTTCCTGTGCGCGTGCAGAACACTTCTCTGACCGCGACGATGACGTTGCTCGACTTGACGAACAATGCCTCGGCTCAGGGCAGTTATCAGATTCAAGTCACCGCAAACACGAACAACATCAGTTCGATCACGCTCTTCACCACCGGCGGATCCATGGCTGTCGCCACAAATGTTTCAGACGTAATCTTTCCTGTTCACGGCACGAATCTGTGGGAAGGATTGCATCCGTTCTACGCTTTGGTTGAGGCTTCGACCGGCGAGAAGTATCGTACCCGAACTGAGTGGATTCGGCTGTCTCCTTGATCAACTTCAATTAGTTCCCTCCCGGTGAATCCTCTGGGTTGCGTTCAGGCACGCGCTGGGTTGTGAGAACCGTCGCCTCGGCTATTGTCTCCTCGCGGTTGGTTACGGTTCGATTGATCTTCAGTTCTTAGCGGAGTCAGATGGGCAGTGCGAGGGAGGGACGATGGTGAACTTGGGGGAGTAACACGTCGTCCCTCCCAGCCCAAATCCAGTAGAGAAGAGAAACATACCAGCGGACGGAACGGCGAAGGTTCTGTCTGCGTCGAGTTCTCAGTCTTTGTTTACTTCGCAGCCTTCTCCAAAGCTTCAATCACCATTCGGGGCGTCGGAGTTTCGGGCAGAACTATCGCGGGCAGATTCGCGTCGCGTGGGAAAACCAACACCAGCGGCACGCCAGCACGTTCGTAGCGTTCCAGTTCATCGGAAATTTCCGGCGGATAAAGCGAGTGGTCTGCGAGCAATGCGACTGCGCCGACTTCCTTTGCCTTCGCCCGAACAGACTCGGATTGAA
Organism: Akkermansia muciniphila; assembly: GCA_945882065.1. Taxonomy (GTDB): domain Bacteria; phylum Verrucomicrobiota; class Verrucomicrobiia; order Limisphaerales; family JADLHS01; genus JADLHS01. Next base: position 5,362 of record CAMCWI010000076.1, on the reverse strand, counting down.
GAACAGGTTTTACGATGGTGTTGCAGGTCGGACACCAATTCGCTGTGAAATCTACGAGCACGGGATGGCCCTTGGCGCGTGCCTTGGCGACGGCTTCTGTGCTCCACGGTTCCCAATCGTAACCCTTCGGAGGCGTGGCGATGAATTTGCGCATGGTCGCGCTGGCCTTTACTGGTTCGCGCCAATGAAGCTGTCCTTCGAGTACGAGGACATACCCAGCGATCAAAACAATCAATGCGATCACGCATCCACGAACCCGTGAAGCGAATCCAAACACCCACGCCGCTAATGCAACCAACACAAGAAATACGGCAAGCCACGTTGTTCGATCTCCGTAAAAAGGTTCAGCCAGACTGAGCAGCCATACGGCGGTGAGCAGCATCGGAAACCCCATGCCGACTTTGAATCGTTCCATCCAGGCGCCGGGTTTTGGCAAAAACTTTAGCCACGCAGGCTGCCAACTCAGAAGAACGTATGGTGTTGCGAGTCCTGCTCCGACCGTCAGAAAAATTGCCACAACGATGGGGGCAGGTTGCGCGAAAGCAAACCCAAGCGACGCTCCGAGAAACGGCGCGGTGCAGGGCGTCGCCAACACTGTTGCCAATACGCCGTTGAAGAAAGCGCCTGTGAATCCGCCGCGCGATGCGACTTCTCCCGCCGCGCTCATGGTGCTTCCACCGAGTGTTACTTCAAACACGCCGAACAAGTTCAACGCTATGAGTGTGACAAGAACAGTCAGCCCGACGATGAAGTAGGGATTGCTGAATTGGATTCCCCAGCCTGCGCGATGCCCCGCCGCTTTGATGCCGATGATGAGTGCGGCGAGAACGAGAAAAGAGACAAGGACGCCTGCTGCGTAGAGCAAGCCGAGTTTCCGCACATGCGTCGGCGATTCCTTGGCCTGGCCCACGAAACCTAGAATCTTCAATGCGATTACTGGCAATACGCATGGCATTATGTTCAGGATCAATCCGCCGATGAACGCATAAATCAGCCAGAGCCAGAGCGGTTTCTTTTCCTGTATGGGTAAATTTTTTCCAGCCGTGGCGGCGGGTGCATTTGCATCACCGGATGGTTTTAGAGTTACAGAATAGCCTTCTGTCCGTCCGCCGCGTATTTGAACGAGCAGTCCCGAAATCTCTTTCGGCCACGCATCTTCGGATAGCGTCACTAGCTTTCGCAGCACCACCACACCCTTATTCGTGGCTAGCAATTCTGTCTGATGCTGCATATCGAAGCCTTCGCTGCTCGCAGGGAAGAAATCCCAATTGCTGGAATTGTCCGTCAACTTCCATTCGATCAACAGCGCACGAGTCTTGGTTGCGGGTATGCCTTCCCACTGGGCTCTCGGTGTGAGTGATTCTCCAGTTTTTTGAAGAAGATTTTGCCAGCCTGCGAATGAAGCAAAGTCCTCCGAGGGTTTGGTGTCGGAACCTATTTCCAACTCTGCGACCACATCTTTTTTTCCTGGCACGCAATTCACCTGACACTCAAGCCATTCCACACGCGCCTTGATTTCAAGCCTACCAGTCGCGACATCAGGCGCAATCGTCAACGGAACGAGCAACACCGCTTCATCGTGCAGTACGTAGGTGGTTTGATCAAAATCCTGTGAAGCAGGAATCGCGACACCGTCATCGCCAGTTTTTTCAGGCACAAATTTCTCCGGCACTGGCCAACCGATCCCTCCGGCTGTGACTCCCTTCGGTAGTTCCCATTTGATCGAAGTGGCGATGCCCGAGGCGCCGGAGTTTTTCCAGTAAGTATGCCAGCCCCGGGACATTTCAAGCCGCACCGCTGCCGTGATGGTATCGCCGGGTTTGGCCGCGCTGGCCGACAAAACTAGCGTGACGCGCGTCGCATTTGTCGTGGCGGCATTGGATGCGGTCTGAACCAGCAGTGCGATTGCTGCGACTATGGTGGATAAGTATCGGCTCACAGAGATATAGATGCCAAAATTCCCCAAGCGTTTGAACATATATCTTCGTCGGGCGAGTCGTTTGCCAATTACACAAAACATCAATAATCTTTCCGCCAATGTCATCGTCTCAAGTCACCACATGGAAATGGCTGCTCTGTGGTGACGAAGCTTTCCCTGCGATGCTCGCGGCGATTGATGCCGCTAGCAGATTCATCTCTTTGGAGGTTTATATCTTTTCTGATGACGAACTGGGCCGCAGATTTCGTGATGCGTTGCTACGGGCCAGTCAACGAGGTGTGACGGTGCGCGTGTTGGTGGATGGTGTTGGCTCAAATAATTTACCGGATGATTTTTGGTTTTCGCTCAAAAATGCTGGCGGTGAAGCGCGTGTGTTCAATCCCATCACGCTGAAACGTTTTGGGATTCGTAACCACCGCAAGCTGTTAGTCTGTGACGAGCGTGTGGCGTTCATCGGCGGATTCAATATCTCTCACGAGTACGAAGGCGATGGAGTCAACCGAGGCTGGCGTGATCTGGGGTTGCAGTTGGAGGGCGGTATGATCGGGGATCTGTCAGCGTCCTTCGATCAGATGTTTGCGCTCGCCGACTTTCGTCACAAACGGCTCGTCCGGTTGTGGCAGGCGAAACATAAGAAAACAGTCGTCGCCGCGAATGAACATCTGCTCCTCGGCGGGCCGGGGCGTGGATGGAATCCGATCCGACGCGCGTTGAACAAAGACCTGGCTCACGCACGTCGCGTGCAAGTCATCGAGGCGTATTTTCTTCCGACGTGGCGGATACGTCGCGCTCTGGGGCGTGCCGCACGGAAGGGTGGCGAAGTTCAATTGGTACTCGCGGGCAAAACGGATGTGGCGTTATCCCAACTTGCCGCACGGAGTTTGTATCAACGGCTGCTCAAATCAGGAGCGCAGGTATCTGAGTATCAGCCGCAGATATTGCACGCCAAGTTACTGGTGATTGACGATGCGGTCTATGTCGGCTCCGCGAATCTGGATCCGCGCAGCCTGAGCATCAATTACGAACTGATGATTCGCTTTCAGAATCCCCAGATGGCAGCCGAGGCGCGGGGGATATTCGCTGACACTCTCGCACAGAGCAGCAGCATTGATGTCGCGACATGGAAACACTCGCGAAGTTTCTGGACGCGGCTCAAGGAACGGTTTGCGTACTTCGTGTTGGCGCGGATTGATCCCCGCGTCGCCCGGCTGCAATGGAAATGGCTGCCGGAGTGAGCCGTATCGAACGGCGATAAACAGGGTAGGGCGCGTCAGTCCCTGCGCGCCGTCATCTGTCTGACTAAGCTCGGCGCGCAGGGGACTGACGCGCCCTACCAACTCATCGTTCCAGGAACGCGCTGACCAGTTCTTTGAACTTTTCGGGAGCTTCAGCGTGAACCCAATGCCCGGCTTCTTCGATTGTCGCCAACTCCGCGTTCGGAAAGCTGGCCTTGATGAGATCAAGATCGTCAGCGCGGATGTAATCTGATTTTGCTCCACGGATGAATAGGGCAGGGCAGGCGACGGCGCTCGCTGGCGGCAACGCGCTGCGGATGCGATCATAGTTCGCTCGTATCGCAGCAAGATTTGGTTTCCAGAATAATTTCCCCGTAGCATCGCGACCCAGATTCTTGAGCAGGAACTGGCGCATTGTCTTCGACGCCACCACGGGTTCGAGTGCGGCATCAATCTCGTTGCGCTGGGTGAATCTACTCAGGTCGAGTGCGAGCATTGCGTCCAGCATGGCGGCGTAGCGCGGCGGATACGAATGCACGGACATGTCGGCGACCACCATCTGCTCAACCTTTTCGGGATGGAGTTGCGAGAGACGCATGGCGACCTTGCCGCCCATCGAATGACCGATGACGTGCGCGCGGGAGATATTTTGCTCGTGCATGAACTCCAGAACGTCCATTGCCAACGCGTCGTAGTTGAACTCATCGGCGTGGGGAGATTGGCCGTGATTGCGATGATCCAGCGCGAAGACGTGGAACTTGCTGGACAACTTTTCCGCCTGCGGCAGCCAGTTGTGATGCGAGCCGAGCAATCCGTGCAGAAGGATGACCGGTTCACCTGAGCCGCAGTCGTGGAAATGCAGTTTCATCGTTCGTTTGTGGTCTGATGATGTGGGGAAAATCAGCGTAGCAAAATCTTTTTCAACGCGGGCGTGAAAGAGATTGTAGGGCGCGGCACTCCGTGCGCGCCGAGCCTTGGCAAATCAGAACGCTTTCGTGTCAGCCAGCGGCGCGTTGAGGACAACGCGCCCTACCGTTGCACCAACGACTTGTCTCTCTGCCTGCGCTCACCCATGCTTCGCCGCGTTGATGAAACGGCGTCTCGTGATTCTTGGCGGTCTGTTTGCGGCCATCGCTGGTGCGTTGGTTGTCTTGATTCTTTTCGCCGGCGGCGGCCCGCGTGTCAGCGGAGCGATGCGGCAGGACGCCTACGTCTGGCAACGCGCGTGGACTCAGCCCGTACGCGCCGCAGTTTCTGCACACGGCACGAATTTCTCTGAGCTGGTTCTTCTGCGGGGCGAAATCACTTGGAACGGTTCAAAGCCCGAGTTGGTTCGCGTGAGCGTGGACAAGCTGCTGCTGGCGGATATGAAACGCCCGGTCGGACTCGCGTTGCGCGTCGGAACTTATCCCGGTCCGTTCACGACGAACGATGCGGCCATACGGTTCATCTGCGACACGGCAGCGGGTTTCGTTGCGGATGCGCGGACGAACGGGATCGCGTTGGCGGAGCTGCAACTGGACTTTGATTGCGCGAGTTCCAAGCTGGACGGCTATCGCGTGTGGGTTGAAGCCGTGCAACGCCGGGTCGCACCTGTGCCGGTGACCATCACCGCGTTGCCGAACTGGCTGAGGAAGCCGGCGTTCGCAACACTTGCCGCACTTGCGACGAACTACGTGTTGCAAGTCCACTCCGCCGAGCGACCCAAAAGTTTTGAAGCTGAGTATTCGTTGTGCGAACCGCAGGCTGCGCGACGCGCCGTGGAGCGGGCGGGCAAGATCGGTGTGCCGTTCCGCGTGGCGTTGCCCACTTATGGCTATGAGATGGCGTTCGACCTGCGCGGGCAGTTCATCGGGCTGGTTGCCGAAGGGCCGACACCCAACTGGCCGACGAACGCCATCATCCGGAACGTGGACTCCAATGCGGGAGAAATCGCGGGGCTGATCCGCGATTGGACAGCCAGCCGCCCGGCAGCGATGCGTGGCGTGATCTGGTATCGGATGCCAATCGCGACCGACAAACACAACTGGGATTGGAGGACGCTCAACGCCGTGATGAATGGGTGGGATTTGTAGGTGAAGTAATATTTTGGTACTCGCGCGCGTTACATCTGTGCCGCAGCGCGGCAATGGAAATTAGCCAGCCACGAAGTGGCTGGTTTGAGTTGGCGGTTATTTGTCGCGGAGCG
>CAMCWI010000075.1 GCA_945882065.1 Akkermansia muciniphila | reverse complement strand
CGCTCGAATGCTTTGGGCTTCTTGTCCGCCGTGAACGCCGCCACCTCCTCCGGAGCCGGTGGCATCCCCAGCATCACGAAGTAAAGCCGCCGGATGAGCGTCACCCGGTCGGCTTCGCGCGACGGCGTGAGTTTGCTTTCGGCGAGTTTGGTGCCGATGAAGGCGTCGATGGGATTAGAGTAAACAGTATTCAGTGCATCAGTATTTAGTGAACGTGGGCGTGGCTTCGCATTGTTCCCGAAAACTGATTTACTGAACACTGGTACACTCGGCCTCACGACCGGCTGGAACGCCCAATGCGATTTGATGGGATCGACTTCGACCCGGCCGTCGTCTGGCCAGGCGGCGCCCTGGTCGATCCACGCCCGCAACAATCCGATCTGCTCCGCTGTGAGCGGATCACCTTTCGCCGGCATTTTCGCGTCGGGCACGAGATGGGCGACCAAATGAATCAGCGGGCTGCCCGCACTGTCACCGGGCTTGATGGCGGGTGTGTAATTCTCGCCGCCCTTGAGCGCCGCCGCTTTCGAGTCGAGTCGATATTCGCCCTTCTGCTTCTCCGCGCCGTGACACTTCAAACAACTCGCCGTGAAGATCGGCTGAATGTCCCGCGCAAAATCGACGGGGCGAGCGGCGGCGGGAAGCAGCTTGGATACGTCCACGTCTGCTGCCGCAAGCATAACGCCCGGCAACAACAATACGCAAAGCCACCAATTGAAATACTTCGTGGACACACGGAGAGATTAGTCATCCAAGTTTCCGCTGTCCACTGTGCAAGCGGGCCGGCACCAATGACTACGCAAGAATCCCTTCAATCGTTTTGCCCCTGAAATACCAGTAAGCCGCGCATCTAAGCCTTGGAATTTCACCGAACCTGAAATGAACAATTGAACAGGCTCGGTGGTGAAGTGATTTCCGTGCAAAAAATCTGCTCACCGATCAAACCTTAGTTCCGGATCCCAATACCTGACGTTGATCAGGCTGTCGTTGGCGGGAGGATTGATGTCCTTGTCTTTTCGTGCCTCTGCATGTCCATCCACAAATACCACAACGCCACGGGTGTCTTGGGCATTTTTCCCTCTCACCTTTGTGTTTCCGTGCCGGGTAGCGATGCCTTCAAATGCCGGGTTTGAGCCGTCCATACAAGCATTTGGCCACCAAAGACTCATGCTGACAAATCCCTCGCTGTCGCCATGGCTCATGGTTTGGACGGGGCGCTTTACCCGAGTGCGTTTGAATCGGCCCGGATTGATATAACCACCCGGCCCAGTGGCCACACCTCTGGCGTAGGGCGGTTCAGAGAAAAGGAAAAAAGTATTGCAGCCGTAACCGATCCGTTCTCCCGGATAACCAACAGCAGAATCCCAACTCCACTTGAAGCCAGGAAAATATTGATTCCGGACGCCTTGCAAGACCGGGCAGTGAAAGAGATTGGAATTTCCTTGCGAGTATTTGCCAAGATAATTTCCCCACCAGTCATCCTTCGCAGCCAATTGCGTTGGCATCATCAGCCGGTGGCCAGGAAACACATCATTGTTCTCATCCGTGTAAAGCTGTAGGAACAGCCCGATCTGCTTGAGGTTGTTCAGACATGAAATGGTTCTCGCCTTGTCCTTGGCCTTCGTAAGCGCAGGTAGCAACAGCGCCGCCAGAATGGCAATGATGGCAATGACAACGAGCAGTTCGATGAGGGTAAATCCGTGCGTCCAGTTTCTCCGGTGTTCAAGCAGACTCGCGGAACTGGCCTGGCAACTCGGATTTGAATTTGTCTTCAGACTATCCTATCTGGTTTCAAGCCAATATCCCCTCGATCGTTTTCCCGGCAATCCCTGTGAGCCGCGCATCAAGGCCTTGGAATTTCACCGAGAGTTTCGTGTGTTCGATGCCGAGCAACCGCAGCATCGTGGCGTGCAGGTCGTGGACATCGATTGGATTTTCGATTGCGGAATATCCCAAGTCATCCGTCGCGCCGTAAACGATGCCCGGCTTCACCCCACCGCCGCACATCCAGATGCTGAAGCCGGCGTTGTGATGATCGCGACCATCCCCACCCTGACTCATCGGCGTGCGACCGAATTCTCCCGCCCACACGATCAATGTGGAATCCAACATCCCGCGTTGCTTCAGGTCGGTGATCAACGCCATGCAGGCTCGGTCAATTTCCTCAGCCTTGAATTTCACGCCGTCCTTCACGCCGCCATGATGATCCCAATCCTTGTGATAAAGCTGAATGAACCGCACGCCACGTTCGGCGAGCCGCCGCGCAAGCAAGCAGTTCGCTGCAAACGATCCATCGCCGGGCTGGCAGCCATAGAGTTCGAGCGTCTTCGCTCCTTCGGGTTTGATGTCCATCAACTCCGGCACGCTGGTCTGCATCTTGAACGCCATTTCATACTGCACGATGCGCGTGGCGATTTCAGGATCGTCCACGATGGTGTCGTATTTCGCGTTGATGGTGTTAATAGCGTCCACCACGTCTTTCTGTTGCGCGTGAGTGACTCCTTTTGGGGTGCTGAGATAAAGAACCGGATCGCCTTTGCCGCGCAGATGCACGCCTTGGAACCGGCTGGGCAACAAACCCGCCGCCCATTGTCGCGCGGCGATGGGTTGGTTTTGTCCGCCCTTGCCGAGCGAGGTCAGCACCATGAAGCCCGGCAGGTCTTCCGTCTCCGCGCCAAGGCCGTAAGTCGTCCACGCGCCCATGCTGGGTCGTCCGGCGATCTGCGAACCAGTGTTCATGAACATGTGCGCTGGATCGTGGTTGATCGCCTCGGTGGTCATGGATCGGATCAGGCATATGTCATCAATCACCGAGCCGATGTGCGGGAACAGTTCGCAGATTTCCGTGCCGTTGCGACCGAACTTTTTGAACCCGTGTTGCGGCCCAAAGCACTTGAGCTTCTGCCCCTGCAATTGCGCGATCTGTTTTCCGGCGGTGAAAGATTCCGGCATCGGCTCGCCGTGCATTTTCGCGAGCTTTGGCTTGTAGTCAAACGTCTCCAGATGCGACGGCCCCCCAGCCATGGTCAGCCAAATGACGCGTTTGACTTTTTGCGGGTAATCGAGCGGATAAGCCGCGCCAGTCCATTTGTCTTTCCGCGCCGTGGCAGTCGCGGCGGAAAGCAATGTCGGGTTGAGCAGCGAGGCAAGCGCGAGTCCGCCGATGCCCTGCGCCGTGCGACCGAGAAAAGTGCGGCGTGTTGCGCGCTGGGCTAGGAACTGTCTGAGTTCAGAATGAGGATTCATGGGTATCAGGAGCGCGTGATTGTTTCGTGAAGATTCAAAATGACGCGCGCAATATTCGTCCACGCAGCGAGTTCTGATGGATCCAAATCCTTCGGCAGCGGCGTTTGGCCAATCTTGAGCAGTAACTCTGCGGACTTGGAATCGGAGCGATATTCGTCGAGTTGCTTTTCAAGCAATGGCTGGATGGTTTTCAGCTCGTCGGAGCGAGGCGCGCGGGACAGAACGTGTCGCCAAGCCCACGCAAGCCGCGACTTCGCATCCGTGCCGCCCTCTTTCAAAATGCGGACCGCCAGTGCGCGGGAAGCCTCCACATAGGTCGGATCATTGAGCAGCACGAGCGCTTGCTGCGGGATGTTCGAGCGATTGCGTTCAGCGGCGCACTCTTCGCGTGTCGGCGCATCGAAAGCCACCATGCTCGGATGCAGATAGGAGCGCTGCCACCAAGTATAGAGTCCGCGGCGATATTGATCCTGACCATCGCTGTTGTCGTACGTGCGGGCGGGGAAATTTAGGTTTTCCCAGTAACCGTCAGGTTGGTAGGGCTTCACGCTCGGGCCGCCAATTTTTTCAACGAGCAATCCGGATGCAGCAAGTGCATTGTCGCGCACCAGTTCCGCATCAAGCCGCCAACGGCTTTGCACGGCTAACTCACGATTCTGCGGATCGCGCGCGCGGAGTTTTTTGGAGGAAACGGAAGTCTGTTGATACGCATCGCTGCTGACGATCAATCGAACCATGTGCTTAGTGTCCCAACCGCTATCCATGAACTCGCAGGCGAGCCAGTCGAGCAACGGCTGGTTCGGCGGCAGTTCGCCCTGAGCGCCTAGGTCATCCACCACCTTGGAAAGGCCTAGGCCAAAGAATTGTTTCCAAAGCCGGTTCATCACTACGCGAGCTGTCAACGGATTCTCCTGAGAGACGAGCCAGTTCGCGAGGTCGAGACGATTCAACTTGCGACCGTCTGGATTTTTTCCGTCACCCACCAGATACGCAGGCAAAGCGGGTTGCATGATATCGCCGGTCTCGACCAGGAAGTTTCCGCGCGGTAAAATACGAACGGTGCGGGGCTGGGTGTTCGTCACAGAAACCAGACAGCGCGGAATTTTCGATTCAAATTCATCTTTGGCTTTTTGCGCATCAGCGAGTTTCTTCCGTGCATCAGCAGTTTCTGGAGAGATGCTTTTGAAATGTGCGCTCAGCTTTTCCTTCTGCTTGTCATCGCGTTTGACGGGATCAATCAGAAGCAAATCGGCAATTTCTTTTGCGGGCGGAAAACTCAACGGACCTGCCAACGCTTCAGCATTCGTCGTGACTCCGATGCGAAAACTCTTAAGTGCGCTACTTGAAGAGTCTTGCTTAATTTCCACAGCGAAGGTTTCGCCTGCCTTGACACTGACTGGCGAGGAGAATGCGAACACAACTTGGTGATCATGGTTGGTCTGCAACACGAGCGACAAGTCCGCACCAACATTCTTCGCTTCACCATTTGAGGCCTCTGAAACTTCCACGGCTTCCGCCTTCGCCCCCGCGCCTTTGCTTTGTTCAGAGTCAAACCGTGCCGAGCTAAATGTAAGCGCATTGGTCGTCTGATCCTGACGTTGGATTCTCGCAGTCACCCCCGCCAAGACTATGTTTCCACCATCCGCCGGACTGGTAGTTTTGCGCGCATTGCCCCTCTTGCCCACTCCTTTATCTGGAGACGAATTATGGGAAAACACCTCCAAGCGCACTCCTACAAGGCCGTCTAAAGCATTAGTGAATGCCAAGGAATAATTCTGATTCTTGGTCTCACCATTTTTACTACCAGCCGAAACGTTACCGTATTTATCAGTTTTCAGGTCGTTGCCATTGGATAGAGCAGATGCCGGCCTCAACACCGTCCAACGATTTTCTTGAATCGCCGCAGCGGTTTGAACTTTCTGCCATTCGGCATAATCGGCGAGCCACTCGGGACGCGGTTCGTCAAATTCCTTTTTTGCCTGCATTTGCAAGTCGTCCAGCCGCTTCAATTCAACGGCTTGTTTTGCGTCGGGCAACAACATTCCCGCCTCGCGCCTCCCGATGATCGGCTCTTCGATGTCGGCGAAGAATGCGCCGAGCGAATAAAAGTCCCGTTGCTTGATGGGGTCGAACTTGTGGTCGTGACATTGCGCACAACCCACGGTCTGACCCATCCACACCGCACTGACGGCGCGCACGCGATCGGTCAACATGCGCGCCTCGTAATCCTTCGGCTGTGCGCCGCCTTCTTCCGTCGTGAGCAAAAGCCGATTGAACGCCGAAGCGACTTTCAGTTCGCGAGTGCTGTCAGGCAATAGATCGCCCGCCAATTGTTCACGCGTGAAGACATCAAATCGTTTGTTCTCGTTAAAGGATTTGATGACGTAATCACGATACGGCCAGACGTTGCGAGGATTGTCGGAGTGATAGCCAATGGTGTCGGCATAGCGCACGACGTCGAGCCAGCCGATCGCCATGCGTTCACCAAACTGCGGCGAGGCCATGAGCTTTTCGATGAGCCGCGACACTGCGTCCGATGATTTGTCAGCTGCGAAAGCCTCAACCTCTTCCGACTTCGGCGGCAATCCGATGAGATCGAAGTAAAGTCGCCGCGCAAGTGTGCGACGATCCGCAGGTGGAGATGGTTTTAGCTTCAGCTCACGCAGACGTTCGCGGACGAGAACATCAATGGGATTTTTTCCAGCGGCGGTCGCAGGCTTGACTGGCGGAACATAAGCCCAATGCTTCTCATACTTAGCTCCATTCGCGACCCAACGGCGCAGTAAATTTTTTTGCGTTTCAGAGAGAGTCTTGTGAGCCTCGGCAGGCGGCATCAGGTCATCTTGATCCGCTGTATAGATGCGCTTGATGATTTCGCTCTCATCAGGTTTTCCTGGGACGATTGCGCCTTTTGCAACGGCATCCTCGCGGACGTCGAGGCGGAACTTGCCCTTGCGCGTGTTCTGATCCGGTCCGTGGCAATGAAAGCAGGCATCCGAAAGGATCGGTCGAATATCCCGATTGTAGCTGATCGGCGGCGCGGCCAGAAGTGACCCCGCTGCCCCCAACCAGACGCACCCACATAAAGTGGCGAGCCAGTGTTTGCCGCTATTCATGCCCGTTCAAAAAATGTTTGCCCATGGTCTGTCAGAATTCTGAGGGTAGAACTGTCGTTACCGCAAAACAAAAAACGGTGACAGGCGCTTGCCACGCCTGACACCGCAACCATTACCCCATCTACAGTCAACCCACCCAGATTGCCCAACAAATTTGCTGGCGATTTGCCAAACCAGATTCTGCCTAAGATTACCACCTGCCACCCAACTCTCCTATACCTCAAAAGAGGTATGCCGTCTAAATCCACGATGGACGTTTTGTCCGCCTGATCAAGCGCTGGCTTCGTCAGCGAAAGGTCGCCGGATTGGCCACGGACGTATGTTCCGTGAGCCAGATCATGTCCACATTGTTGGGCGACAAAACCCCCAAGGCAAGCGTGCCGGTGTAGGTTGGTTTCGGCTTCGTGCGTGGATCCAGCCACTTTTTGACTATGGCATGACCATCGGCAAAGGAGAAACCGCACGCGCCGTTGTGGAAGCTGGCGGGATAATCAAAAATCCAGGCCCGGGCCGGATTTTTCAAATCAGCCATCCAAACCCCAAACGCTCCATTGTTGATGCTGTCCGGATGTTCATCCACGAACACATGGATATCCGAAGCCCTCGTTGAGGCGAAATCAGAAGTCTTGAAAAACATTTTGTAACCTCGCGGACTTGTGGACTGAAAATTAAGCCATCCTTCGCCACCGGGGTCGCCGACCGCAACACTCATGGCCACGCTACGAACGCGGGGCATCATCCGCCCCAGAATATTTACCCTGCTTCGGTCTGCGGGACATTTGTAGATGCCGGCTGATCGGCCCGTGTAAGGCGAAAGTCTCGCGTAACGAGGATCTGTCAGATAGACAGTGTTCGTATTGTCCCAATGGTTAACCGAGAAATTTAGACCGCCAGCAATCCAACTGACCGCATCGGGCGCACCCGACTCGATGTTAGGCACTAGCACGCCGGCGTTATCGTCCGGATACATCAGGTGGCCCAACTGCAGTTGCTTGAGATTGCTCATGCACTGGATGCCTTGGGCTTTGACTTTGGCGTTGTTCAGCGCAGGCAACAACATCGCCGCCAGAATCGCGATGATGGCGATGACCACGAGCAGCTCGATCAGGGTAAAAGCGCCTGACCCGAACTTGGTTTGTTCATCTAGTTTGACCATCACCGCGTCGGACTAATGATTTTGGCTGTCGCTTTTGATTGCAGCCAATCCACGTCTTGGTTTCCAGGTGAAGGTGAGAAGATAGCAGCTGTAACAGTGCGTTGGTCCCGCCACTTGTGAATTTCTGAATGTCCATCAGCAAACGAAAAACTTCCTGCTTTGTTATGGTAAGTCGCTGGCACATCCGTGAACTCTTTGAGGTTCATATTTATGGGGTCATAGCCATTCATCGGGACGGCAAAGAAACCGTCATTAATTGTTTGAGGGCTTTCATCCAAGATTACGAATGTGTTCACCGGGCCAGGGCGTGTCATGTCGCTGACTTTGTTGAAAACTCGATAACCGTCACTCCACGAAGTACCAAACCAGTTATTCATTGCGACACTTCGGGCAGCCGGAAGTCCCTTTAAGCGAGGCAATGGATAGGTTCCGACACGAACATCGCCGGGGCATTTATAAACCTTCACGTTTCCTCCCAAGTTCGCATTTAGGGGGCTAGCTGGCAGATGGTTTCCAACTGCGCCCAGGGAATTGCCATCCACAAAATCAATATCCCCTGGGCTTGAAACATTCCCCCCCATCCAAAATCGCGCATCGAGCAATTTGTCACTATTCTCGTGAGAATACATGATCCAAGCCAAAGTGATTTGTTTGGTATTGTTCATGCAGGATATCGCCTGTGCCTTGTACTTCGCCTTGGCCAACGCGGGCAACAGCATCGCCGCCAGTATCGCGATGATCGCGATAACCACGAGCAATTCGATTAAGGTGAAGCCCATCGCCGGTGCACGCAAAGCTGGATTCCGCTCCAGACAGAGCAACCGCCTCTTAAGTGAAAGTGTCATGCGTTATTGATTGTCACATTTGAATCCAGCCCGGTCGACAACTGATGCACAAGCGTGGATTGAGCGACATGATACCGTCAACGGTATGAACCGCAAATACCTCCTTGGAGGTATGCATGCCCGCAACTGCTTCACCGTTGCTGCTCCTGTATCAGTCCCGCGTCAATGAATTGATCCTTCTTGCCTTGAACACAGTGCAACGCGATGTGATTGATGCCGGGTTTGAGCGTCTTGGCTGCTTCAGCGTTGATGTCGAACTCGTCGTAGCTTGATCCGCGTCCTCTTAGCCTCGCAGCGAGCACGCCGTTCAGGAACACTTCGCACTCCTGTCCGTTGAGTGCTTTGAGAGCGGGGAAATTTAATTTCCCTTTGGGCAAAGTGAATTGCCTGCGCAACCAGATTTCTTCGGTATCCCACTTCGTTCGCACTGGAGCGCTTTTGAAATCTGCTGAGCCAAACCCAGCCGCTCCCACGCGCCATGTGGCGTCATCAAACGACGGCTTGGCCCAATCACCGCCCGGTTTCTCTGTGGTGTAACGCCACGAAACAGGTTGTTGTTCCGCCGTGGGGACAACTGTTTCAAATGCTGTTGCCGAAGTGAACACGCCGCGATGCGCGTCGGCGACTTTCTTAGCGTCCACCTTGAGCCGCTTGCGGTCGTAAGTGTAGAGGCCGTTGCCTTCGGTTTCGATGTCTGTCCACTGCGTATAGACTGCGGCGCAAAGTCCCTTCTGTTTTCTGAGCTGCCAGACACCGCGCCAGAGTTCAAGATACTTGCGCGTTAATGAACGTTCGCCCACAACGCCGCGATAACCCCACGCAGTGTCCACCCACGTGTGACCGGGCGTGGTCAAACCAAGTCCGCCAAATTCTCCGAGCACAGCCGCACGCGCACTTTCGGGCTCAGGACTAGACGGCCCGGGATACGTGTGATGATCGTGCAAATCGCCGACGCCGATATCCGCCCAACCGCTTGCGCTGTTCACAATGCGCGAGGGATCAAGCTCCTTCACTTCCTGCGCGAGCCGCGCGGTATCGTATTGTCCCCACGCTTCATTGAACACAACCCACATGATGATTGAGGGATGACTCCAGTGCTGCTCGATCATCGTGCGAAGTTCAGATTCAAATTGGCGCGCAACGGCCTCGTCGCCTCGCTTGCCCTCCACACTGCGATCCCCGCCATGCCCGCCGCCACCGCTCGGCATGTCCTGCCAGACGAGCAAGCCGAGTTTGTCGCACCAATAAAACCAGCGCGCCGGCTCAACCTTGATGTGTTTGCGGACCATATTGAAACCAAGCCGCTTCATCTCCACGAGATCCCATCGCAATGCTTCATCCGTCGGCGCGGTGTAATTTCCATCAGGCCAATACCCTTGATCCAACGGGCCGGATTGAAACACGGCTTTGCCATTGAGCAACATCGTAGTAAATCCATTCTCGTCCTTGCCAAGCGAGATTTTTCTCATGCCGAAGTAACTGGTGACCTCGTCCCTGCCCATCCGCACCTTTAAGTTGTAGAGGAACGGATCATCCGGCGACCACAGACGCGCGTTCGGAATCGGGAGTTTCAATTCAACGCCAGGTTTGCCACTCACACGAGCGATCTCCTTGTTGCCGACCATCGCGATGACGTCAACCGCACCCTCGGACTTCGCGCCGCCTGCATTGACGGTGACGCGCAAACAACCGGCGTCCACATCGGAGATAAGTTTCAAATCTTCGATGTGGATTGTCGTCACAGTTTCCAGCCATACAGTTTGCCAAATGCCCGATGTGGCCGTGTAAGCGATGCCGCCGGGTTTGTTGTACTTGTTGTAATTCTGTTTGCCGCTCGCCTGCCCACCGCCGGACGCATCAAACACGGCCACGACGATTTCATTCTCAGCGCCGGGCTTGACGACGTCCGTGACGTCAAAGCTGAAAGCATCATAACCACCGCGATGCTCGCCGACGGGTTTGCCATTGATGGAAACTTTCGCCTCCCAATCCACCGCGCCGAAATGCAGCAACAGCCGTTTGCCATTCCCGATCTTGGGGGCTTTGAATGTGCGCCGATACCACAGCCGCTCGTCTTTCCACACCGGCTTCTTCACGCCCGACAATGCTGACTCAACCGGATACGGCACGAGAATTTTTCCCGCGAACGTCTCCGGCTTTGGCAAATCCATCGGCTGGATAGCGTAATCCCAAAGACCGTTCAGATTGATCCAGTCCTTCCGCACCAACTGCGGGCGCGGATACTCGGGCAACGGATTGCGCGGATTCACGTCATCAGCCCACGGTGTCATGATGTGTCCGGGCACGGGTTTCCACTCAGAGCTTGTGCTGGACTTGGACACATTTTGATTCGCGCAATGCTGCTCGATGAAATCCACCACAGGCTTAGGATCAGGCGAACCGTGCGGGTGATGGGCCTCGCCCGGATGCATGATCAGCTCGAACACACCGCCGAGCCGTTTGTATTCGGACTGCAACTTCCCGCCGTTTTCCTCGAACGGCACGGCCTCATCCTTTTCTCCAGCGAGATAAAGGATGGCGACCTTGTGGGCGGCAAGCTTCGCAGCGAGATCAATCGGATTCCATTTATACGCCATCGCCTCCGCTTCGGTTTTGAAGCCGTAAAGCGTTTGCAGGCTTTCCCAATCAGACGGGCTGCCTTTGCCAACGCCCAATTTTCCACCAGGCCAGCTTTTGAAATCCGTCACGGCCTTATCCATGTAGAGACACGACACCCTGCCAGGATTCGCCGCCGCCCAACGCGCAATAGCCAACCCTTCCCGACTCAATCCCAGCATCCCAACGCGCTCCGCCAATCCATATTTGCCAGTCATCTCACGATAAACTCCGTCATACTTCGCGATGGCTTGCGGGGCGCCGAAAGTATTTCCGAGCGGTAACGAGACGACGTGAAAGCCGCGCTTCACCAACTCGACTTCCGTCCGGGTCATGTACGCCACCGGCGAGCTGTTCGAGGCATAAAGCTGCGATGCTAGCACCCACGGCCTGCCCGCTGCGGGTTTTTCAGGAACGAGTACCTGCGCCTTCTCATTGCCGATCTGAACCGATACCAACGCGCAGCCGTTGAACTCGCTCCTGTTAGCGGGGAATGGCTCGGTGGCGCACAATAACGTCTGCGTGACGAAACTCACGCAGGCAAAAGTGAGAAATAGTTTCAATGATTGGGCAGGTTTGTAATCAACGAGTTGTTTCACAACAAAAGGCTAGCAGGACAACCATCCTGAGCAAATACCCCGGACGAGGTATCCGTATCGACATTTCACAAAAACAACACCTCCCGCTCAACTGGTTTAATTGACACTGGAAATCGCCCACCAATCTATGCGTCACGCCATTTTGAGATGAGCGAATAAAGTTCGCCGAACCTCCGGATTGCGGATCTTCCAGATGGCGCCATCTATAAAATAGTGATGGATATTCACAAAGGAAGCTGTCACCGCGGAGATGTTCAGGCAGGTCGTTATCAGGAAGTTCATTTTTCCGTCGCCCCACATCAACGGCAATGTCGGCAACTCAAACACGATCAACCCAACGATGACCAGAAGCACATAGTACCCGATCCCATGCAGGATTCGGCGCGTTTCAGAACGCTCTTGCTTGGCGGCGTATTGATTGATCTCCACCCGCAGCGGGAAGACGAGATATTGCAACGCGTGAAAGATTTGTAGCAGCGCAAACAAAGATGGATGTGCCCAGATCAACGTGTACCAAAGATAAATCGCAATCCACGGAGCAAAACAACGCAAGGGCGGCGTTATTCCGGTACGGCGGCGGATTCTGAGAAAGCCTGCAATGCCCAGGGGAATGGTCAAAAGCACCAACACTGACCAGACATTATAAATGGTGACGAGGTGCGGGACTTGATTGGAAATAGATTTTGCAAGGGTGGTTTCCATGTTTCGCAGAATAAACAGACATGCCCAGAGGATGTGCCAGACGAGAAGGACGTAATAGCCGCTGCGCACCAGCATCCGCTCCTGCTTATCCATCCGAATTCCGCCGATGTAGGCAAACGATCCGGTCATTCCCCAAGCCTGCCCTGTGTAATGCCAAGCTAATAGGACCGCGCTGACCACCGTCAACATTTCGACGACAGTGGCGTTTATTCGCGGATTGCTACCCGTCAGAGTAGGAGTGAGAAACGCATAGAGGATGATCCCCAACAGGATCAAGGGGACATACATGGAAGCCCACTTGTGTTCAGCGACTTGGGTGCGATTGCGATAAAGCAGAAAGTAGGAAGCCATGAAGTGAGGAGCGTTGACTAATGTCCCCAAAACAAGCCCGCCAAGAATCGGCACTCCCGTGACAAACAATTGACTTTGAGGTGAGAAAAAGGCGTAACCAAAAATGCTGATCACAACGGCGATCGAAAGCCCGCCACAGCAAAGGAAATCTATCGACGGAGAGATGATCGCACTGTTGGACGACGGACTGTTTAATTGGATCGGCTTATTTTTTTTGCTCATGACAATCAGCTTTCCAGCAGAGTGGATGGGTTAGGGTTGTTTTCGAGCCATCAATAATTGTGTAATCAAACAAAATGAAGCAGCCAGATCACATCTGATGAAAACTTTGCGCACAGCGTCCCGGTTATCGCTCAAAAATTATCAGCCAATCAATCACGACCTCTTTTGTGATCGCCGTGGCGCGACTCATCGTCCCGCTCGCCTGATTGCTCGCCCTTTTTCGGGGACTCTTCTACAGAGTCAATAACAACCTGTGCCGATTCAATCAAACCAATTGCAAGCTCGTGTTGGTCGGAGAGCAACCGAGTGATCACCTTATTCTGAAATGCACGAAGCTGGTTGCACGCGACCTTGATCTGACTGCGTTCAAAAGAAGCTGCCGCCGCTTTCAGTGTGACCAGCAAAGGATTCAGCTCTCTTTTGGGCAACCCGGATTCCATGACGATCTCCATCAGAATACAGACGGCTTGCTGCCCTGAGATTACTTCTACCTGCACGTTCGTTGAACCGCTGCCGGAAGGGAACGTGTCGTCCAAGTTCAGGATGATTTGGTGCGTCCCGACTTTCAGCACACGCCGGGCTACGACATTAGTGGAGAAGACGCATGCATCTTCGCTCCAAGCATATTTCAAGGATGCATCGTCTAGGTCGTATGATTTTGAAGCGTCGAACCTGACGATCGCTTTTTTGCTATCAGGAGCAATAACGATGATATTTGTCCATCCCGGGAAAACAGCGATAGGCGAGACCTCGATGTGTGGCACTGGCGGCTTGTTGCCAGAGAATACTGTCACATGGAATGTGCCGCTTGCCGTATTGCCTGAACTATCCGTCGCCTCACATGCTACCGTGTGCACACCAGCTCCGAATGCTGATCCCGAGGGCGGGCGACACACGAGCGAGAGCAGACTTCCACAGTTGTCTACACCTACCGGCGCATAGGTAATAAGGGAGGTCAGTTTGTCGTGGCTGTTGGTGATAACAATATCCTCAGGGCAAATGAGTTGTGGAGGCGTGCGATCCAAAACCGTGACCCATCCGACACATGAATTTGAAGCGCCGCGAGAATCGGTGACGTACAAAGTGACAGAATTCGTTCCCAATGCGTAAGGGCCGGCGGGCAATTGCTGGATGGTGAATGCGTCGCCATCGGGATCAAAAGATCCGTCATCGATAGCCCCATCTGCCTGACATCGTTCGTCAGCAGCAAGGAAAATAGGACGACAAACCGCAACTGGTTTTTGATTAATTCCCAAGACAGCATTGCTGCTAGTAACGGATCCGAATGGATTGCTTACCACGACAGAGTAATCGCCTGATTGGCCTGATTGAACATTCGTCAACAAGAGGGTCGAGTTGGTAGCGCCAGCAACCGGTAGTCCCTCAAAAAGCCATTGAAAGGTTGGCCGAAAGACGTACGGAGGAATCTGAACCTCAAACGTTGCCGTTGTTCCGGCGGAGGCCAAATAATTTTCTGGTTGTCGGGTAATCGAAGGCACTACCGTCACGGCAAGGGTGTCGTTAAAAGAGGTGAATCCACCCAAACCGCCGTTCAATCTCGAGTCCCAACCAGTGACGAGAATCAAATTGGTCTGGGTCGGGTTCAATAGGATGTTTGAAATAGACCAGTTTAGCGATGCTCGCGACGCAATCCCGGCTGATACTGTCGCTGAGTAATTCGTCCAATCGACTCTAAACACTGCCCCACCATTGCCAGCGGTGGACGAACCGGACAGGGCGAAATTGGTTGTGGTAGAAGTCATTCTCGGCATGGACGTCGGATTGGTAATCCAACTATTAGGGCCAGCAATAGAGTCATATCCGCGTTTCTGTGAATACATCCACGACAACAAAGTCGGATTACGATAAGCGTCATCCCAGACATTATGCCCTCCATTTGCATATTCTGAATAAATAATGTTGTAGCCTGCGCGCCTCAGGTTGCCAACGCCGGCACGGGTCGCACCAGGCGAAGAGTCACCAGCCCCGTAAAAGGTCCATACGGGGATTCCCCTAGTGTCTACGTTCTGGAAATAATTATCCCACGAAGAAGCGATGGGCGCAGCAGCGGCGAACATAGTTGGATATAAATTGATGTAATACCAACTCCCGAAGCCACCCATTGATAGCCCCGTGACATAAACTCGACTGGAATCGATCGAAAACTCAGACTTTAACCCGTCCATGATTGCCATTATTTGATCCCCCCTTGTGCTATCCCAAGAAGCGTTATTTGGACACTGTGGCGCAATCATGAACGACGGATTTTTGGATTGGTTTGGAGCGTCTGCAAAAACCATCGCGGACGGCCAAACTGAAAGCTGTCGGCTGTTATCCGCTCCTCGTTCGCCTGAACCATGCATGAACACAACAAGGGGATACTTGTTCGTAGGATTGTAATTCGCCGGCTTGAACAATCGGTAAGGTAGAACTCCAGATGCGTTGGTGTAGGCTCGCGGTAAAAAGTCATTTACGGTCACCGCTGAGGCAGTCCTTGAAACAATGCCGCAAATCGCTAGGAGTAATATTAAATTCGCATTTTTCATATTTACCTCGTTGGAATTTCTAATCGTTACTGTAGTTAACTAAGTCTTAGCAGCAATTCTAAAAAACGCCTTGGGTGTCACGCTCCGGCGGAGTTGCACAGTAAATTGTGTCTCATCGTTTACCACGATGAGATCACCATTTCCGGAACTCGCCGGAAC
>CAMCWI010000074.1 GCA_945882065.1 Akkermansia muciniphila | reverse complement strand
CTAATGCCTTTCGGAAATAGAACCTGTGACAGAGCGAATGAAAACCAGCGTTGCGTCACCGTTCCCCAACCCCAATGGGGTTGAATCATATAGCCCAGCGGTTGCGAGGAACGAGCTACCCTGGGAAAAGACGTTCTGCCCCATCAACCCTGAAGGGGTTGAATCCATGCGGCGCAAAGGGTGATGCAACCCCGTTTGGGTTGAAGATTTCTGTGATCACCTACCCAGCCCCGAAAGCTTTCGGGGTCTGGGCTGGAAGATGTAATCCCTTTGGGATTTTCAAAATGCATTTCCGAAAGGCATTAGATTAAAGCTGGGTGAGGAAGCGGGGGGTGACTTTCCCCGGAGCGCGGGCGGTGACTCGCCCGCAGCGCTTCGCCACTGCAACACGCATGGAATCATTTCGCACGCTTTTGTTCCGCCACTCGCTGCGAGCGGGGTGACGCTTGCGGTCGCGTCAGACGGCACCACCCGACTTTGATCACACAATTTGCATTGCGGCAACCGCCTTTCACCTTGCGCCTCATTCCCGCTTGGCCTAAAAGCTCACCCGCATGTCCGCATCCAAACAGCGTTCCTCTCCGCGTCAACCCAGCCAGTTCAATCTGGAAACCTTTGTCGCGTCCAGCACCGTGTCCGTCAACGCCGCGCTCGATCAACTCATTCCCTCAGAAAAAACCAGGCCTGCCACGATCCACAAGGCGATGCGTTATTCGCTGTTCGCCGGCGGCAAACGGATGCGCCCCGCGCTCGTGCTGGCGGCGGCGGCGGCTTGTGGTGGTCGCGTGGCGGATGCCATGCCGCTTGCGTGCGCTGTCGAGTGCGTCCACACCTACTCGCTCGTCCACGATGATTTGCCCGCGATGGATAACGACGATTATCGGCGCGGCAAACTGACGAATCATAAAGTGTTTGGCGAAGGCATCGCGGTGCTGGCGGGCGACGCGTTGTTGACGCAGGCGTTTGAGATCGCTGCGTTGGCGAAGTCTTGGCCGCGCTATTCTCATCGCGACATCATTCTCGAAATCGCCAAAGCTTCTGGCTCGTTGCAACTCATCGCGGGTCAGGTGGCTGACTTGGAAGGCGAGGGGAAGAAGACTTCTGCGGCGCAGTTAAAATACATTCACGAGCGGAAGACCTCGGCGTTGCTCTGTTGCTCCGCTCGACTCGGCGGCATGAGTGCGAACTGCTCCACCGCGCAACTCACCGCGCTCACGGATTTCGGCTACAATGTCGGCCTCGCGTTTCAGGTGATTGACGACATCCTCGACGTGACGCAGACCAGCGAGAAACTCGGTAAGACAGCGGGCAAAGACACCAAGGCGCAGAAGGCAACGTATCCTTCCATCGTGGGTTTGGAGAAATCCCGGAAGATCGCCGCTCAACTCACGGACAAAGCATTCGCGGCGTTGAAGCCTTTCAAGGGGCGGGCGGTGGAGTTGGAAGCGTTGGCGGAGTTTTTGTTGAAGAGGGAGAGCTGATATGTACAGGCATGGGCCGTATTAGGTGTTGCGATATTTTTTCCTGACGCTGAAATTGTTATAACCATGAAATCTATAATCCTGTTTCTAATCATCTGCCTTACGGTTTCATCTATCGCGCAGACAAATGTTGTTGTAATCAATACAAACGGTCTCAGTAGAGTGGACAAGACAAACACCATTGATTCCACATCGCTAGAAAAACGAGCAGGGTTCATTAAAGAATATCGCCCGCTTCGTGTCGTTAACGGGGATCTTTATGATTTTACGCACTAAACTAAAAACAACCCATGCGCATCCACTCCACAAGGTGACCATCAAACCGGGTTAAGGCCACCGCTGCTTTGCGGATTTGATTTCAGTAAAAGATTCCGCCCTCAACTTTGAGCAGGTCTTCGGCTCGCCCGCGTGAAAGCCGTTTCCGTTTTAACTCTGCTACGAATCGCGCAACGACACGATTTGGTTTCTCGGTCTCGTCCACGAACGGCGTCACCCCGATTTCCTGAAGCACAAAATCCGCAGTGACTAATCTCGTTCCCCACCGCCGACCCCACGCGTGGTTGGGATGAGAAGGCGGCGCCGACGGAGATTGCATTTGTGTAAAACATATCGCTGAATTCGTTGTTAATTGGATTTCCTACTTCCGCCGTCTAATTCCTACTGCTTGGATTCGGTTAAGACCACTTGGAATCGCGCTTCACTCTGCGCCGACGGGTCTGTAGCCTTTGAGAGTCGTTGGAGCGGCAGCGGCCAGCTTCAACGACAGTCACAACGATTCCAGATGACTAATCCATCCGAAAGCGACCCGATTAAGCCCAATGCTCCTGCGTCTGGCCAGGCATCGTCCGTCGTGAGCCAACTCTCCGATCCTGAGCGTTGGGTGGACGAGCATGGCGATTATCTTTTCAAGTATGCGCTCTCGCGCTTGCGCGATCCGCTCAAGGCCGAGGATGCGGTGCAGGAAACTTTTCTGGCGGCACTCAAGGGTGGAAAAAGTTTTCAAGGTCGCAGTGCGGAGAAAAGTTGGTTGGTCGGCATCTTGAAAAACAAAATCTTCGATTACTTTCGCAAGGCGGGTCGCGAGACGGCGTTCACTGATCTGGAATTTTATTCTGACGAAGAAAGCGACCGGTTTGTGGCGGCTGGCCTGCAAAAAGGGCATTGGCTTTCCGACGCCGCGCCGGGCGAATGGGATGATCCCGGCGCGAGCCTAGACAGTGAAGTTTTCTGGAAAGCCTACCGGGATTGCTCGAACAAACTGCCGAAGAATGTCGCCACGGTGTTCACGATGCGCGAGGTGGACGGGGTGGAGAGCAAAGACATCTGCACCATGCTTAACATCTCCGAAAGCAATCTATGGGTGATGTTGCATCGCGCGCGGATGGCGTTGCAGCGCTGTCTGGAGACGAACTGGTTTGGCAAATAAGATGGTGCGCCGGGCTAAAAGGTTTTGTAAGGATGTTGCATTTCGCGCGACCAACCCACGGACGAAACAGAACCATTGACTGAACGCATGGCGAAGGTTTTCAAAAAACTGAGGCAGGGCGCCGGTGAGTTTTCACCGACTTGCCTTGAGGCGACGCGCCTGCAATCGCAGGCGTTAGAACGTCCATTAACTTTACGTGAACGTGTCGGATTGAAGATTCATCTGGCACTGTGCCGCTGGTGCAATCGCTACGGAAAACAGATTCGCTTCCTGCGTTCCGTTGGGCAGCATCAAGGTGGACACGAGCAATGCCTGCCGACGCAGTCCTTGAACTCCGAAGTCCGTGAACGGATGAAGCATCGGTTGAAAGCAGAAGACCACCGTGGCCCGGAAAATTAACCACGCCGTTACAGAAAGACATTTTCGCATCGTAGAATCGCCTGTCATGAATGCCGTCATTGAATCCGCCCGTCTGTTGGTTAGTTCGCAAGCTCATTACGCGATCAGGCTTGCTCGCGACGAGGATGAAGTCCGCGCCGCACAAGGTCTGCGCTATCAAGTCTTCAACCTCGAACTCAACGAGGGACTTGATTCCTCGCATTCCACGGGTCTCGATGAAGATCCGTTCGACGCGGTGTGCGATCATCTTTTGGTCGAACATCTCTCCACGCGTCAGATCGTTGGCACTTACCGGTTGCAAACCGGCGACAACGCCGCAGCCAAACTAGGCTACTACTGCGAACAGGAATTCGAGTTTGATACTTTTGAACAGGCGCGAGGGAAAATCATCGAGGTGGGGCGCGCATGTGTTCATCAACAACATCGCAATCTTGTCGTGCTTGGCATGTTGTGGAAAGGCATTGCTGATTACGCAACCGCACGCGGCGGCGGCTACGTACTCGGTTGCAGTTCCATCACAACCCAAGACCCGGCTGTGGGCGCTTCCGCTTATGCAGACATGTGTCGCAAACATCTCGCCCCTGTTGAATGGCGCACAAAGCCCCATCCCTCTTATGATTGTCCCCTCACAACTCTTGCGGAAGAGCCGGTCAAGATCCCAAAGCTGCTCCGCGCTTATCTGACCTTGGGTGCAAAGATCTGCGGGCCACCGGCGATTGACCGGCAATTCAAGACGATTGATTTTCTGACCTTGGTGGACTTGGAAAAGATGCCACCTCTTGCTCGCCAGCGGTTTTTCGGAATGTGACGGCACGAGTTATCGCCTGATGAAAACGATCATTCTGTGGATGCGGCTGGATTTTCGGCTAGCGGACAATCCCGCACTTGTGACCGCACTGAAGCGCGGTGTGCCAGTGATCCCGCTTTTCATCTGGTCGCCGGAAGACGAGGGCGAATGGTCGCCGGGCGGCGCATCGAATTGGTGGTTGCATCAATCACTCTCTGCGTTCGACACCAGCTTGCGTGAACTGGGCTCGCGCTTGGTCGTTCGGCGCGGCCCGACAATCGAAACACTGCGGAACATTCTCAAAGAGACAGGCGCGAGTGCGGTGTTTTGGAATCGGCGTTACGAACCAGCGGTCATCGCGCGCGACAAACACATCAAAGTATCGCTCAAGGCAGACGGAATCATCGCTGAAAGTTTCAACGCTGCGTTGCTGAACGAGCCGTGGGAGATTCAGAACAAAAGCGGCAAGCCATTCCAGGTGTTTACGCCGTTCTGGAAGCATTGCCTCACCAAGCCTGATCCTGAGGGGCCCTTGCCTGCCCCAACCATAATTCCTGCGCCGGCTCAATTTCCCAAGTCGCTCACGATTGATTCACTGGGGCTACAGCCTCGGATCAACTGGACGAGCGGAATCAAGGCGGCTTGGCAACCTGGTGAGGCGGGTGCTCGGGCTGCGTTGATACAATTTCTCCAGGACGCGTTCGAGAATTATTCCGAGACGCGCAATCGTCCTGACAAGATCGGCACATCGCGGCTTTCACCGCATCTACATTTTGGCGAGATCAGCCCGCGACAAATCTGGCATGGACTCCGTATTGCAGCCGAGAAACGTGGGTGGACGCTTGAGCAATGGCGCGGCTCGCAATTCCTTGCCGAGATTGGCTGGCGGGAGTTCGCCCATCATCTCTTGTATCATTTCCAGCACACGCCGACCGAGCCGCTGCGTCCAGACTTCAAAAAGTTTCCGTGGCGGAAAGATGCTGATTGGCTCAAGGCATGGCAGTCAGGACGCACTGGTTTTCCCATCGTGGACGCCGGAATGCGTGAGTTGTGGGCGACAGGTTGGATGCACAATCGGGTGCGGATGATTGTCGCGAGTTTTCTTGTGAAGGATTTATTGCATCCGTGGCAGGACGGGGCGAAATGGTTTTGGGACACGTTGGTGGACGCTGATCTTGCACAGAACACACTCGGGTGGCAATGGACGGCTGGTTGCGGTGCTGATGCTGCGCCATATTTCCGGGTGTTCAATCCCACGAGTCAGGGCGAAAAATTTGATCCGCGTGGCGACTACGTGCGTCGTTGGTGTCCTGAACTGGCAAAGCTTCCTGACGCATGGATTCATCAGCCGCATAACGCTCCGCCGGAAGTTTTACGCGCGGCGGGCATTCGGTTGGGTGAAACTTATCCCGAACCCATTGTGAGTCATGCCATCGCGCGCGAAGTCGCACTCGAAGCGTTTGCGAAGATCAAGGCCAGTGCTGGCGTCTGAGGTCTCTTCTGATATTCTGCGTCCCGTTTAGATGAGCAAGGTTTCAAACATCGCGGGCTACAAATTTGTGACGCTGCCGGATATCCGTGCCCTGCGGACGCGGCTGCTCACACTTTGCAAAGTGTGGAAGTTGAAGGGCACGATTCTTCTGAGCGTCGAGGGCATCAATCTGTTCGTCGCGGGTGAACAGGAGAAAATTGACTTGTTGCTCGCGGAGATCCGCAGTCTGCCGGGGCTGGAAGATTTTCAAGTGAAAGTCAGCGAGACGGATCATCAGCCGTTCAGAAAGATGCTGGTGCGTTTGAAGAGGGAGATCATCGCGTTCGGTGTCGAGGGCATTAATCCCGCGCTTCGCACGTCGCCCAAGCTCGCCGCTACAGAACTCAAGGGTTGGTTGGATGAAGGCCGCCCCGTCACGTTGCTCGACACTCGCAACGACTACGAAGTAAAGCTCGGCACGTTCAAGAACGCTATGGCGATTGGAGTGGATGCGTTTCGCGATTTTCCCGCTGCTGTCGCGAAACTTCCGCCGGAGTTGAAGGAGCAACCCATCGTGATGTTCTGCACCGGCGGCATTCGCTGTGAAAAGGCCGGGCCTTTCATGGAAGGGCAGGGGTTCAAGAAAATCTTTCAACTCGATGGCGGCATCCTGAAATACTTTGAGGATTGTGGTGGCGCTCATTATGACGGCGAATGCTTCGTCTTCGACCAGCGCGTAGGGCTCGATCCAAGTTTGCAGGAGACGGACTCAACGCAGTGCTTCCGCTGCCAGACGCCGCTCACGGAAGCCGAGCAAGCGGACCAGCGATATGTGCGCGGGCAGTCGTGTCCGTTCTGTTTCAAGACGCCAGCCGAACAAATGGCGCAGACGATTGCGCGTCGGCATGAAGCGATTCGCCGCGCATTCACGCCCCTGCCGGGCAGCGTGCCGTACGATAACTTCAAACCCGTGAACGTCCCGGAATCATGCGAGGGCAAGACGCTGCTCGATGCACTTTGCGCTGTGGTGAAACATCTCTCGCCGGAGTTTTGGCTTGCAGAGTGCGAGCGCGGCCTTGTGATGACGAGGCAGCACGAAGCCGTAAGTGCGGATCAGATCGTCCGCATGGGCGAGCGGTTTTTGCACAAGTTTCCCAATGTGACCGAACCGAACGTAAATGGTGAGGTGCAGATTTTGCACGAGGATGAGGCGCTGATCGTATTGAACAAACCCGCTCCGTTGCCGATGCACGCGGGCGGGAGATTTTATCGCAACACACTCCAGAACCTTCTTAACGAAGTGTATCACCCCCAGAAACCGTTTCCCGCGCACAGGCTTGATGCGAATACCACCGGAGTGTTACTCGTCACGCGCACGCGGCACTTCGCGGGAAAACTTCAACCACAGTTCGCGCGCGGTGAAGTGCAGAAGACATATCTTGCGCTCGTGAACGGACAGCCGAAGGACAACGCATTTGTCTGCAACGCTCCCATCAGTGCGGAGTCTGGCGAACTCGGCTCGCGCTCGGTGGATCATGAAGGCGGATTGGAATCGAGCACGGAGTTTCGCGTTATTCGGCGCAACCCCGACGGCACCGTGCTGCTCGAAGCGCGACCGCTCACGGGTCGCACGAACCAAATCCGAGTCCACTGTGCGCATCTGGGTTTTCCGATCTGTGGTGATGGCGCATATCTCGGCGGCGACCAACTCGGCACGACGCAAACGCTCGCGGTTGGGGCGGGGCCGCTTTGCCTGCATGCGTGGCGGGTGAAGTTCGTTCATCCGTTGACGCGATTGCCTGTGGAGTTCGTTGCGCCCGCCCCGGTTTGGGCGGGTTGTGTAGAAACGAATCAGGCAACTCAAACCGTGTAACGATCATGGGAAGCTCAACCGAATCAACGCAAAGTCGCAAAGAGGTGGAGACGCAATCTGACGGAGTGCGCCCGTTCTCGGGCGCAGCAACGTGGTGGATCGCAAGGTTGCCGAATAACAGCGAATGCTCGGTTGTTGAACATTGCTGTGGCCGAGGACGGCCACACTCCAGAGCTTTCACCAGCAAGCCGTTGAGTTATTTATTTTTCGCCGTCCTCTCGCTTCTCGCCACGCACTCATTCGCGGAAATCAGTGTCACCAATCGTCCCTTTGCAGGCGTGGCTATTTTTTTCGAGTCGCGGACGAATCCACCCACGCGGTTGTTCGTAGCGGAGATTGATCTGGCGAATCCGCGTGTGCGACTTCGCGTGTCAGCGGGCGGCGATGATCCCGACGGGCCGGGCCAATGGCAGACGACATTGATGCAGCCCACACGCATCGCCTTGCGCGAAAAGTTTGATCTGGTCGTGAACGGAGATTTCTTTCTCGCTCGGGGCGTTAACGATGCTGAGGGGACGAACTCAGGTTTTCGCGCAGACATCTGGAGCAAAGTGAGCGGTGCGGCTGTGACGGATGGGAAAGTTTGGTCAACTTCTACGAACGCGCGGCCGTGTCTGGTGGTCGGCAAAGATGGCGCAGTGAATATCGAAATGGTTTCTGCCCCCGGCACAAGCATGAGCGCGGTGATTTCTGGCAACACGATGCTGGTGAAAAGTGGCGTCGTCGTGCCGCACGAGAACAAGGTGCGACATCCGCGCACAGCTGTGGGACTTGATGAGCAACACAAGCGGCTAGTGCTGCTCGTCGTGGATGGTCGCAAACCGGGCGTGGCGCGCGGGATGAGTTACGACGAACTGGCGGAGGAGATGTTGCGGCTCGGGTGTCGGAACGCGTTCAACTTGGATGGCGGCGGCAGTTCTGTGATGGCCGTGCGCGACAAGTTTGCTGGCACAATGAAGATTCTGAACACACCCACTGATGGTCGCGAACGCGCCGTGGCGAATGTGTTGGGCGTGACGGTGGAGTGAGATTAGCCCCAGCCGAGCATCTTGCCACCGTGATACGTGATGAACGCCAGCACCCACGCCAGCACGCCCATGTAGAGCCATTGGAAAAACGGCCACCACCATGACGATGTCTCGCGTCGTACCACGGCCACCGTGCTGACGCATTGCATGGCGAACACGTAGAAGACCATCAACGTCACCGCCGTCAGCGCAGTATAGACTGGCGTGCCGTCGGCGCGTTTCTGTTCCTGCAACGTCTGTTTGAGATTCTTCATGTCGTCGTCCGCATCACTGGCGTTGTACACGGTGGACATGGTGCTGACGAAAACTTCGCGGGCCGCGAACGATCCAACGATGCCGATACCGATTTTCCAATCAAAACCCAATGGCGCGATGACGGGTTCAATCGCACGCCCGGCCAATCCCGCGAAACTGTGACGGAGCGTTTCGCCTGCTTCTTCCAGCCTTACTGCATCCAATTGTTCCTGCAGTGTCGCAACTTGATTTGACGCGCTGCCAGTGCCGGTGGTCAGGCTGATCGTGGTGAATGAATTGGTGATCTCTGCGCGTCTTTTTTCAAACTCAGCGGTCACTTTTTTATTCGTTGGATAATTCATCAACGCCCAGAGGATGATGTTGATGCCCAGGATCACCGTGCCAGCGCGCGTCAGGAATTGTTTCGAGCGATCCCACATGTGCCGCAGCGTGGCTTTGATCACGGGGCGCTTGTATGGCGGCAATTCCATGATGAGCATCGGCGTTTCACCTTTGAGCAGCGTCTTCTTGAAGATCCACGCCATCAACAACGCGACGATGATGCCGAGCAGATACATGGCGAGCATCGTCACGCCGCCGAGTTTGAAGAAACCGAACACGCGCTTGTCCGGGATGCACGCGGCGATGAGCAGCGTATAAACTGGCAGGCGAGCGGAACAACTCATCAGCGGCGCGACGAGGATTGTGACGAGCCGGTCTTTCCTGTTTTCAATCGTTCGCGTGGCCATGATGCCGGGAATCGCGCACGCGAACGAACTCAGCATGGGAATAAAACTTTTTCCGTGCAGCCCAACGCGGCTCATCAAGCGGTCCATCAAGAACGCCGCGCGCGACATGTAGCCCGTGTCTTCGAGCAGGCCGATAAAAAAGAATAGCATCAGGATTTGTGGCAGGAACACCACCACCGCGCCGACGCCAGCAATGACGCCGTTGACGAGCAGGTCGCGCAAATCACCCGGCGGCATCGCGGATGCGACGTGATTGCCAGCCCACGCCACACCGTTCTCCAGCCAAGTCATCGGATATTCCGCGAAGGTGAAGATGCTTTGAAACATCACCGCCATGATCGCGAGGAAGATCAGCGTGCCCCAGAGTTTGTGGGTGACAATGCGATCCGCTTTGTCGCTGAATGTTTCTCCCGGTGGCGAGAGTTCTGTGGTGGTGGCTTGCTGGATTTCTGCGACGCGGGCGTAACGCCATTCTATCGGTGCGCCGCGCCAATCCACATTCGCAGCGTCGAGTCGCTTGCGTGCAGCGGTCACAGCGTCTTGAATCTCGTTCGGGTAATGCGTGGTGGACGAGGCGAGAGCTTTTTCGTTGCTGAGAATCAACAGCGCTTCAGCGGTCGCTTGCAGTTGGCGTTCTTGATAAGTCTTCGCGAGCAAGTCCGCCAGCCCGGTCGCTTCAATACGGAACAATCCGGGCAACTGGCAGAACAAACGCGGTCTCATCTCGTGCGAGGCCGTCGCCATCGCCACGATTTTTTCTCGCAACTGCGGCAGACCTTCGCCTGTGCTGGCGACGATGGGCAGCACAGGCACGCCGAGCAGTTCGGTCAGCTTGATAGAGTTGATTGCGTGGCCGTTGTTTTCCGCCACGTCCACCATGTTCAATGCGAGGATGGTGGGATGACCCAACTCGATGACTTGCGTGGCGTAGTAAAGATTGCGTTGGAGGTTCGATGCGTCCACGACCACGACGATGAGATTGGGCGACGGCAATTCCGGCAACCGATTGAGCAACACATCGCGCGAGACTTGTTCGTCGAGCGAGTTTGGGCTGAGGCTGTAAGTGCCGGGCAGATCGAGAACGCGGATGTCCGCCTTGGTTTCGATGCCGGTGAGTTTGCCTTCCTTGCGCTCGACGGTGACGCCCGCGTAATTGCCGACCTTGGCGCGCAACCCGGTGAGCGCATTAAACAACGTCGTCTTGCCGCAATTGGGATTGCCAGTCAGGGCGACGTATTTGATTTTTGAATTGGAAGAGTCGTCCGCCATGTCAGTTGCCAACTCGGACAAGAATTTGTTCCGCCTCACTCTTCCGCAACGTCAGATTGTAGCCGCGCACTTTGATTTCCACCGGGTCACCCATCGGCGCGAAGCGGACGAGTTCGACTTTGGTGCCGACGAGCAAGCCCATTTCCATGAGGCGTGGGCGGTTGGCGGGTGGGAGATTGATTTCTTCGACGGTAGCCGTTGCGCCCAAGGCGACCAAGGTCAGCGGTTGGAGGGCGGGAGACATGGGTTAACTTGATTTGCGCAGCGGCTCGACGAGGATGGACTCTGCGAGTTCCTGACTCAATGCGACGCGCGCGTTGCAAACTTGGCAGATCAAACTCGGATGGCGGCTGATGAGGCGGATGCGTTGTTCTTCGCCCAGACCCATTTCACGTAGGCGATTCACCACGTCCGGTTGCACAGCCAAATGCTTGATGCAAACCGTCGTGCCCGCTTCAACGGTCGAAAGCGGACACGTCTCCACATCCGCGCAGCAAGCGTCGGGAACTTTCTCAGCAGGAGTTGGGTTCGCCTTTTTCAAGGCGGGCAGGATAACGGAGCGGTGATGTCCCGCAAGGTTGGATTTGATTCCGCGCGCGACTCCCGGCAACTTGTCGGCCATGTATCGCGGAAAAAAAGTGGTCGTCGTCATGCCGGCCTACAATGCGGCGAAAACCTTGCGCCAGACCTACGACGAAGTGCGCGATCAGGGGATCGTGGACCACATCATCCTCGTGGATGATCGCAGTCGCGATGAAACGGTGAATGTGGCGCGCGGTCTCGAAGGTGTTCAGGTGTTTGTCCATGAAAAGAACACTGGTTACGGCGGCAACCAAAAGACGTGTTACCGCCTCGCGCTTGAAGCGGGTGCGGACATCGTGGTGATGATTCATCCAGATTACCAATACACGCCGTTGCTTTTGCCTGCGCTGGTTTCGATGATCGCCAATGGTCTTCATCCTTGCGTGCTGGGCAGTCGTATCCTTGGCGGTTACTCGCTCAAGGGTGGGATGCCGCTCTGGAAATACGTGGCAAATCGCTGGCTGACATTCGTGGAGAACGTGATGATCGGCGCAAAGCTCTCGGAGTATCATACGGGCTATCGTGCGTTCTCGCGGGAGATTTTGGAGAAGCTCGACCTGAGCGCAAACTCGGATGACTTCGTGTTCGACAACGAGATGCTGGCGCAGATCGTCTGGCACGGATTCACGATTGGCGAGGTGAGTTGCCCGACGAAGTATTTCGCCGAGGCATCCTCGATCAATTTCAGCCGCAGTGTGAAGTACGGCTTCGGTTGTCTCTCGACGGGACTGGCATTTCGATTCGGAAAGATGGGGCTGATGAAATCGCGGTTGTTCTTTCCTGAGAAGTAATCGGAGTGTTGCCGTCATCGGCCACAGCAGCGCTAACAGACAAACGG
Organism: Akkermansia muciniphila; assembly: GCA_945882065.1. GTDB lineage: Bacteria > Verrucomicrobiota > Verrucomicrobiia > Limisphaerales > JADLHS01 > JADLHS01. The sequence goes on along the minus strand of CAMCWI010000074.1, from coordinate 3,443 downwards.
ATAGTTCGCTTGTTCCAGCAAACTTCGCTTGCAAAAGTCTCTGCGCCCGAGGGCGGGCGCACTCCGAAAAAAAGAAAAAGGGCGCGAGGAGTGCGCCCTTTCGTGAAATGGATTTTTCTCCAGCTTACTTTGCGCGGTTCAACGCAATCGTCAGGCGGGATTTCTTGCGGTTCGCCGTGGCGCGGGTGATGACGCCGGATTTCACGGCTTTATCAATCGTGGAGAGCGTGTCGGACAACGACTTGCTCGCATCAGCTTTTTTGCCCGCGATGATGGTATCACGGAAGCCTTTTTCCACGCGACGCAGGCGGGAATTGATGGAGCGGTTATGCAATTGTTTGCGTGCGCTGCTGCGCATTCTTTTTTCGGCTGACTTTGTATTCGGCATAAATCGTTTCTAAATCAAAATTAGAGCCGAGACGTTAGCGAAACGGCTCATAATGTCAACGCTGAAGCCCTCGCGAAAATGGGTGTGTGATTTAACACCCGGGAATGTGTGGGTTCTCGCGAACGCCAAAAATCCGTATCCGCGTTGCGTCATCGTCGTTCTGCATGGATTCGTTTCAGCCCGATTCCCACCACGCGGCACTACCAGTCCCACCGTGGGGCTTGAATCTTTCCCGGCGAACTGCATTCTTGGGCCGTGAGTCCGAGCCAAACCACCTGCAAACTTCGCCTGCTTCGATTGATGCTGCTGTTCTCCGCGTGTGTCTGGGGCATATCTGCGTTTGGAGTTTTCATGACGTGGGAAGCTGCTGCTGGCGCATTACAAGGCATGGGTGCGAACCCCCTCGCCTACGATCCAATGCTCGATTACTGGTTGCGAATGGCTTCGGGTGCGTTCGCACTCGTGGGGACGGGGTATCTTCTTCTGGCAATCTATCCCCGCAAATTCGCGGTGATGCTGGCGTGGTTCGGATGGGTCATGGTCATCGAAGGAGTGGTGCTGCTCGTTCATGGTTTGCGACTTGGCTTGGCTTCCTTTCCATTCGTCGGCGATGTGTCGGCTTCGTTTGCGGGTGGATTGGGGATTTTGATGCTGCGAAAATCAGCGACGGCAAATCAATAGATTCATGCAACGGCTTGGCAAAAACGACGGCAGTTATCTGGGTGAGAGGATAGATGTTCAAGCCGTGTTCGGTGAAATCAAAACCGCCGCGCAGGAGCACGGTTGGACTTCGGAAACGTTTCATGCCGATGGCGATTTCAAGTGGCTCGCGCTCCGCCGTGTCCCACTCTCCACCCGCCACTCTCCACCCGCCACTCGCCTCTACCTCAGCACCGGCATTCACGGCGACGAACCCGCTGGTCCGCTGGCGGCGTTGCGTTTGATTAATGAAAATATCTGGCCTGACCATGCCGAGATTGTTTTGTTGCCGTGCTTGAATCCTGTCGGCTTCGCGAATGGCCATCGCGAGAACGAGCAGGGGATTGATCTCAATCGCGATTATCTCCAGCCGCGATCACCGGAGATTCGCGCGCACATCGCGTGGCTGGAAAAGCAGGCGGCGTTCGATCTGTGTCTCTGTCTTCACGAGGATTGGGAATCGCACGGGTTTTATCTTTATGAATTGAATCCCGATAATAAACCGTCACAGGCGGAAAAGATGATCGCGGCGGCGAAGGAAGTTTGCCCGATAGATCAATCCGGGATCATTGAAGGTCGCGAAGCGCGCGGCGGCATTATTCGTCTGAGCCTGGAGACGCGCACGCGTCCGCTGTGGCCGGAGTCGTTCTGGTTGCTGCAAAACAAGACGCGGCTTTCCTACACGTTGGAAGCACCATCGGATTTTGAGATCGGAGTCCGGGTCAATGCGCTAGTCGCAGCGACACAGGCGGCGTTGATTGCGGCAACGTCGGATTAGCGAAAATGAGTGAAGATCAGCGGTTCAAGTTTTTTTCTCAGACGTTTTTTATTTTGCTCGCGAGGTGGTCGGTTATACTTCGTCTCCATGGTTCTTGAATTTACAAAAATGAACGGCGCGGGGAACGACTTCGTCCTCTTGGACAATCGCGCGGGCAACATCAAACTCAGTACGGAACAGATCGTCCATTTGTGCGACCGGCATCGCGGCGTCGGTGCGGATGGCGTCATGCTTCTCGTTGGCAGTCGCACCGGCAAAGCAGACTGGGCGTGGGATTTTTTCAACAGTGACGGCAGCGTGGCCGACATGTGCGGCAACGGCGCGCGGTGCTTTGCCCGTTACGTCAGGAAGGCAACGGGGGCCGCCGGCGATTTTACATTCGAGACGGCGGCGGGGATCATCGCCGCCAGTTTCAACGGCGAACGCGTGACGGTGAATCTCACGAAGCCAAAAGACTTAAAGCTCAACCAATCTGTCCCGCTTGCTTCCGGCAACGCGACCATCCACTCGCTGAATACCGGCGTGCCTCACGCCATCCAGTATGTGCCTGACGCCGACAGGGCAATGGTGCTGGAGCAGGGAGCGGAGATTCGGCGTCACGCGCACTTCGGGCCGCGCGGCACGAACGTGAACTTCGTTCAAGTGCTGGGCAAAAATCACATCCGCGTCCGCACATTTGAGCGCGGCGTGGAAGGCGAGACGCTCGCGTGCGGCACTGGCGTGAGTGCGTCTGCCATGATCTCCGCGCGTGTCCACGGATTCACATCGCCCGTGAAAGTTCTTGTGCAAGGCGGCGATGAACTCGAAGTCAGCTTCAAGGAAAGCGGCGGAGAATTTGACGATGTGCGGCTGACCGGCCCGGCGGATTTCGCGTTCACAGGCCGGATTGAGATTTGAGCCGGGATATTACAGAAGACTTATTGATGCAATCCCCTTGGGATTGAGGAACGGCGGCATATCACCCTTTTATATCGGGGTGTTGCAGGATTTATTTCTGAACGACACTTTGTCTGTAAGGGTCAATCCATCAGGCCGACGAACGGATGAAGTAATTATGAAATACATTTTTGCCATGACACTATTGGGCGCGACAGTCTGGTTGTCCGGGTGCAACTCAAACTACTCCGGCCATCAGGTGGATGTCCTGGATGGCATTACCACCAACGCGCCCAATGGAATTCCCCAAACAGATATGAACACCAAAATCACCAAGACAGATGAAGAGTGGAAAAAGGAACTGACCCCGGAGCAATATGCTGTGTTGCGGCAGAAAGGCACGGAGCGCGCGTTCACGGGCGAGTATTGGAACACGAAGGACAAAGGCGATTATCGCTGCGCGGGCTGCGGCGAACTGTTGTTCGCGTCGGACACCAAATATGACTCCGGCTGCGGCTGGCCGAGTTTTTACGCGCCTGCAAACTCCAAGGTCGTCGCTGAAACCGATGACAACAGTCATCTGATGAAACGCACCGAAGTCCTTTGCGCCAAGTGCGGCGGTCATCTGGGTCATGTGTTCAACGATGGCCCGAACCCGACCGGGCTGCGCTATTGCATCAACTCGGCTTCGCTCAAATTCGA
>CAMCWI010000073.1 GCA_945882065.1 Akkermansia muciniphila | reverse complement strand
TGCCCAAGCTTCTTCGACTTCTCCGTCGCCGCTCGCACCGCGCTCATCACCGTGCCGCGCAGTTTGCCTTTCTCCAACTCGTGCAAACCTTCAATCGTCGTGCCGCCGGGACTCGTGACTTGATCCTTCAATGCGCCAGGGTGCATGCCCGTTTCTAAAACCATCTTGGCTGCGCCCAACACGGTTTGTGCGGCGAGCTTCGTCGCCACATCGCGCGGCAAACCGGACGCCACGCCACCGTCGCTCAACGCCTCGATGAATTGGTACACATACGCCGGGCCGCTGCCGCTCAAACCCGTGACCGCGTCCAGCAATGATTCCTTCACCTGCATCGCCACGCCAACGGCCGAGAAAAGTTTTTGTGCGAGTTCGCCATCGGCAGTGGTGGCGGCTTTGCCGAGCGCGTAGGCACTGGCGGATTCGCCGACGAGCGCGGGCGTATTCGGCATCACGCGAATAACCCGCGCGCCAGCAGACAAAGCTCCCTCAAGTTTGGCAATCGGAACTCCCGCAGCGATGGAGATGAGCAGATGATCACCAGAAAAACTTTCCCGCACATCACCCAACACGGCAGCGGCTTGATCCGGTTTGACGGAGAGAAAAATCACCTTGGCCGATTTGACCACTTCAGAATTGGACGCCACGGATTTCCCGCCTGTCTCGCGCGCGAAACTTTCCTGCGCGGCAACGATGGGATCACTGGCAAAGATTTGGCCCGGCTCGGCGAGCTTGGCGCGCACGAGACCCCGCGCCAACGCCGTGGCCATTTTCCCCGCACCTAGAAATCCGATGGTGAGCTTCACAGACATGCGCGGTTTGTAACAGGTCGGGGTGTGAGGCGGAAGTCAAAACAAGATCGGTCAATCAGGAAGCCGCTGGCACATAAATGGATTAAGTCGCTTGTTCGGAGTCCTGAGTGCTGTCTGCATTCTGTCGTTTCAGATTACGAAACAGAAAGTACCAATAGACGGGCGCAAAGACCGTGTAGTTCGCCAAGGAATAAAATAGATAACCAACCACCGTCAGCGGTGACCGGTGAATCCGGGCATCAACCCCTGCTCGAAACACTTCGCCTTCCGCAAAGAGACACACGTACGGCATGTAATTATTATAAGGCCCAACCGACGCACCACAGTTCGGACAAAACCAGCCTTCTGTTCCATGCGGAGTCAAACACCGATGGCAGAGTGCTGGCAACTCTGGATCGAGGAGAGATTTCGCTACATCGTCATCCCACGGCTCTGGTGATGGGTGAGCGGATTCCCATGAGTAGCGAATCAGCCAAACTCCAATAGCGATACTACCCGTCATTATCGCAAATTCCTGGATGGTTAAGGCTGCGCCAGTCATTTTGTAGAAACTACCATTATTGGGCACGGAGTAGAATACGGTCGCCTCGGATCATTAGCTCGACTGTATTCACGCTATGAAACTCTGTCCAGCATCCTTCTGATCTTGAAATCGTGCGAGCCAGACATACGACAGCGGCGGTGAACGCGCCGCAGTCCAGACGCTTCGCGAGGTTCGGAAGGCACACGCAATCGCAGAGCGTCTGGACTGCGGTGGCTTTAGCACCGCTATCGCCAGACAAACCAACGCTCGTAGCCCACAGCCCGCCGTCAGACAAGCAAGCACGGAAAAACTCCAACCCACTTCGCCATCATGCGCTGCGACTGGAGACTGGTCGCGCTCCAGCCGCTACGGATTACTTTGCCTCACTTGAAACTTGGAACTTTGCGCGCGAACCCCTAATTTCCGCGTATGGCTGGAACTGATTTCAACGTCAAATACGTCGCGCATCTCGCGCGGCTTTCGCTCTCGCCCGACGAGGAGCAGAAGCTCGGCGAGCAACTCAACAACATCATCGGCTTCGTAGAACAGTTAAAATCCGTGGACGTTTCTGGCGTTGAAGCAACGGCCCACGCCGTGCCCACCGTCAACGTCACTCGCGCCGATGAAGTCCTGCCGTCCCTCTCGCACGACGAAGCGATGCGCAATGCGCCCAAACAATCCAACGGCCTGTTCATCGTCCCGAAGATCGTTGAATAATCTTCGCACCACTTTCACGCACCACGCTTCACGATGCTCAACCAACTCACCATCTCCGAACTTACCGCCAAGATCGCCAAGCGCGAAGTCTCCGCGCGCGAAGCCACGCAAGCCTGCCTCGATCGCGTCGCCAAAGTGGACGGCCAGATTCACGCCTTCATCAGCCACAATGACGCCGATGCGCTCGCGCAAGCGGACGCGGTGGACAAGCTGGTCGAACAAGGCGACATCGCAAACCGCCCGTTGCTCGGCGTGCCTATCGGTATCAAGGACGTTCTCGCGGTCAAAGATCATCCGCTCAACTGCGGCTCAAAAATTCTTGGCAACTTCGTCTCGCCGTACGACGCGACGGTGATTGAAAAACTCAAAGCGGCGGGCGCGATCATTTTTGGTCGCCTGAACATGGATGAATTCGCGATGGGCAGTTCCACGGAGAATTCCGCGTTCGGCATCACGCGCAATCCGTGGGACACGACGCGCATTCCCGGTGGCTCGTCAGGCGGTTCAGCGGCGGCGGTGGCGGCGGATGAAGTCATCGCCACACTCGGTACGGACACGGGCGGCTCCATCCGCCAACCCGCCGCGCTCTGCGGTTGCGTGGGCATGAAGCCGACTTACGGTCGTGTCTCGCGCTACGGATTGGTGGCGTTCGCATCGTCGCTCGATCAGGTCGGGCCGTTCAGCAAAGACGTGCGCGACAACGCGACGTTGCTCAACGTCATCAGCGGTTATGACAAGCGCGATTCGACCAGCGTGAATCAACCCGTGCCGGATTACACAAAAGCGCTTGATGGAAATATCAAAGGTCTGCGGATCGGCTTGCCCAAGGAATACATGATTGGCGGGCTTGACCCCGAAGTGAAGGCGGCGGTGGATGCGGCGGTGAAACAGTTGCAATCTCTCGGCGCGACGGTGGAAGAGATTTCCCTGCCACACACGGATTATGCGGCGGCGACTTATTATATCATCGCGCCTGCCGAAGCGTCGGCGAACCTCGCGCGCTTCGACGGCATCCGTTACTGCGCTCGCGTGGATGGCGCGGATCCGATCGAGCTTTATTCCAAGACGCGCGGCGCGGGTTTCGGCCCGGAAGTGAAACGCCGCATCATTCTTGGCACTTACGTTCTGAGCAGCGGTTACTACGACGCGTATTATCTGCGCGCTCAAAAAGTCCGCACGCTCATCCGGCAAGATTTCCTCAAGGCGTTCGAGAAGGTGGACGCCATCATCACGCCCACGACTCCAACTGCTGCGTTCAAGATCGGCGAGAAGTCGGACGATCCATTGCAGATGTATCTCTCAGATGTGTTCACCATCTCCTGCAATCTCGCAGGCATCTGTGGCGTGAGTTTGCCGTGCGGATTCACCAAATCGCCCAAGTTACCCATCGGTTTGCAACTGCTTGGCAAACCGTTCGGGGAAGAAGTGATGTTGAAGATCGCCCACGCCTACGAGCAAAGCACAGGCTGGCATAAGGAACGAGCGGTGATTGGAGCGTGAGTTTGCAGAATCTCTTTGGAATTCCTGAAATCGCCCATCCAAAACTTGTGGGCGAAAGTGGCATGGCACTCCGCTTCCCGCCGAAGTCCAAAATTGCCCGCCACTTCGTGTCGCACCCATCCAAAACTATTCCGCGCCACGGGTAGGGGCGTTTGCATCTACGGGCGTCGCGTCCGCGCGTAGTGAGCCAAAAGATAGTTATCGCTATTGCCGGTGAAGGCACTGATACTCGGCACGTCTGTAAGTTAGCTAGTCCCTTTCAAGACATGGTGAATCCTCAAGTGAACTTGTTTCAGTGATGATTTTAGACCCGACGTTCGGGAACAGTCCGTGGAAAGTACCGGTTAATCCGACAGTTAAAATCACATGAGCAATAAACTATTCGTAGGAAATCTTTCCTTCAATACCACCGAAAACGACCTCAACGACGCGTTCGCCGCGTTCGGCACGGTCACTGAAACCAACCTGATGATGGATCGCATGACCAATCGCCCCCGCGGCTTTGGTTTCGTGACCATGAGTTCCGCCGACGAAGCCCAGAAGGCCATCGAAGCGTTGAACGGCAAGGAAATGGACGGTCGCGCCCTCACAGTCAATGTCGCGAAACCCCGTGAAGAACGCGCCCCCGGCGGCGGCGGCGGCGGCGGTCGTCGTGAATACGGCGGCAGCAGCGGCGGCGGTGGCGGCGGTCGCGGTGGTCGCTACTAATCGGTTGTAACAGTTTCAGCGGGGTTCGGGTGAGCCGAACCCCGCTTTTTTATTTTTGTTGGTTTCCCCAGTCCGTCCGTCATGAAAGAAGAACATATCGAAGTAGAAGGTCGCGTCACCGTGGTGCTGCCCGGCACGATGTTTCGCGTGGAGTTGGACAACAAGCATCTCGTGCTTGCCACCATCTGCGGCAAGATGCGCAAGCGTTGGGTGCGTCTGACCATCGGTGATCGTGTGAAGATGGAGATGTCGCCCTACGATCTGGACAAGGCGCGCATCACTTGGCGACTACGTTGAGCGACCGTTGAGCGACGACAGTTGCCACACATATTTTTCTCCGTCCGCTTCGCTGTATTCTTCCCCGCGAAGAATCCCTCTCGCGTTGTCGAGTTTTCGATATAAAGTAGGCGCAATCCAATTGCCCACGGATTCGCTGGCTTGATTTGCATGAATACAACAGTCGCCTACATCGCTCTTGGTTCAAACGTCGGGGATTCGCCCAGCATCCTGAGCCGGGCGATGGATCAGTTGGAAAAGCTTTCCCTCAAACCTCTCAAGCGTTCATCACTCTGGCAAACCACGCCTGTGGATTGCCCGCCGGGTTCACCGACATTCGTGAACGCCGTCGTGGGTCTGACAGTTCAACCCGGTGAAAACTCCTCCACACTTCTGTCAAAGCTCTTGGCGATGGAGAAATATTTCGGTCGTCGCCCCAAGAAAGTTCTCAACGAACCGCGTCGTCTGGACCTAGACTTGATCGCGTTTGGCAACGAAACCTCAGCTCGCACCGAACTGATACTTCCACATCCGCGGGCGCATGAGCGACGATTCGTATTACAGCCGCTGAACGAAATCGCGCCCGATCTTCAATTGCCCGGCCACCGGCGCAACGTGTCACAACTGCTTGTCGCGTTGGTGAGCAAGGAGATCACGGTGCGATTGAATGCGTGAGTTCAGTGCGGTGTTGCTGCGGTTCCGCCGGAGGCATCCGCTGACTTGGGCGGATGGAAGAAGATCGCGAGTGCGACTGATGCCGCCGTCGCCACAAACATCGGCACGAGGAACAATCCTTTGAAGTTGATCGCCTTGGTCGCCGCGTCGGTGAACTTTTCCTGCATTAACCATGGGCAGATAGAATTTGCCAGCAACGCACCCACGCCGAGAATCATCACGTTGAACAAGCCCTGCGCGCTCGCTCTGGCGTCCTTTGGGAAGTAGGCATCCACAAAGATATAAACCGTGGCGAAGAAGAACGCGTAACAGATGCCGTGGAGAACCTGCACGAGGATGATGACTTCCTTGTGTTCCGGTAGGAACGCATAGACTGCAAAGCGCGCCGCGTGGCCGAGAATTCCGACAATCATCGTGGTGCGCCAGCCGAGTTTCTTCAACGTCGCGCCGAGGATGAACATGGTGAGGATTTCCGCGATCTGGCCGACACTCATCACGGGCATGATCCAATTGCCGGGAATTCCAACACCGCCATCTTTCACCGCGGCACCGAGGAACGAACCCGTCCAGTTGAAATAACAATTGTGAACGAACGAATCCGCAAGCGTGACCACCCACAATACGAGAACGAATGGATGTTTGAGCAGTTTCATGGCTTCGAGCCATGCGAGACTTTCGCCTGCGCCTTCGGCTTTCTTTTTCGGCGGCGTATGCGGCAATAACAAGCTGAACGCAGCCAGCATCAAGGATGCAACACCCGCGACCACAAACGTCCACTTGGTCGCGGACTTGAGCGCGTCACCCGTCAATCCCGAACCCAACACCGCACCGAGCCATGCGGTGAAACCCTCCGCGTTTGCAGCATGAACCTTGTCCCAATCCACGAGGATGAACGTGAATGGCCACGCGGCGAGAATCCAACCGATCGTTCCGCCCATGCGCACGATGCCGAATTCTTTCTGCGCGTCCTTCATGCTGGCGAAGGCAATGGAGTTGGTGATGGAAATGGTCGGCACGTAGAGCAGACAATGGATCATCATCAGGCCGAAGAACGGCCAGAAGCTTTTCGTGAACGCCAGACCCAGCATCGCAAGTCCGCCGATGAGATGGCTGAAGGCGAGGAATTTTTCCGCAGCAAAATTTCGATCTGCAAATTGATTGCTGAAGAACATCCCCACGATGGCAGCGATGGGAAAAGCATTGAGAATCCACGCCTGTTCACCCGGCGAGAAGCCGAGACTCGGAAGATAACCGAAGATCAGCGGTAGCCATGCACCCCAGATGAAAAACTGGAGCACCATCATGATGAAGAGTTTGTTACGAAGTGAATTGTTCATAGCGGTCGCCTGCGAGCATAGAGAACCGACAGCCACAGTTGCAAGCGGGAAACCTGGCGAATGCTAACATTTTGATGCATGTGGCTACTTGAGTTTGCTGGCGTTGGCTTCAGATGTTTTCCAGACTTGCATCACCACCATGATACTCGGCATTGGAATAGACATCGCAGAGACGGCGCGGATCAAAGGTTCGATCGAACGTTTTGGAGACGATTTTCTCAAACGAATTTTGTTGCCTGAGGAGATCGCCTATTGCATGGCGCATAAAGAACCGGCGTTGTACGTCGCGGCGCGTTTCGCGGCGAAGGAAGCGATCTCGAAAGCGTTCGGTACGGGCGTGGGCGCGGAACTCGGTTGGTGCGACATGGAAATTCGGCGGAAGGAAACGGGCGAACCGTTCGTGGTGTTACACGGCGGCGGGAAGAAATTGTTTGAAGCGCGAGGCGCAACGAGTTTGCACATCACGCTGACGCACACGGCCACCTACGCCGCTGCTGTCGCCATCTTGGAAGGCTGAAAGCTTGTTGCGGGACCGTTCGTACTGGCGGCGACGACTTTTTGGCGACGCGAATAGCAGATCGTGGCCAGCCCGAGCAATACGAACATCGCGGCTCGCGGTTCGGGAACGAGCGCCACCTGTTGGGTGACGATCGTTCCAGAGCGTCCCTCAATAGCTAATTGCGGATGCAGTGCGACTTTCTCCCTCGGAACGGCTGATCCCTTCCTGGAAATATCGATCAAGTGTGAGAAGAAAATAATTCCGAGAATGACTGCGCACGTTTAGATCACGCGGCAGAGTCGCAGTTCACGCTTTCGCACATATCGGCGACGGAATTTCCGCATCGGCGAATTTTCAAAGGCATTGGATTTTCTTGAATGACTCATGGTCAAATTGGATTCAACCAATCAGCGAGCCGATGAACTCCAATTCCGTTTCACCCGCCGACCGTAGATGTTCCCGCAATCCGTAAGCGCGGCGATGGCGATCCAGTTCGGTTCAGGCACGGGCACGAACGGCGTGAAGGTAAGGTTCAAGTTCCGTCCGTCCGTTGAAACAAAAATTCCGAAGCGTCCGCCGGTTTGTGGATTGATGAAATTGCCAGCAAGCAATTCGAGGATAGTCTGTTCGCTTTCGCCAGATGCGAAGTTGATGCCGCCGCTCGCGGTCAGGATCGTCCAAAGATAATTGTTTGTGGGATTGAAATTGGACGCCAGCCCCGGTAGGCCGCCGAGTGTGAATGACGTAATGTCAATGTAAGCCTTGTTGTTCGTCGTGGCGTTGATGGTCAGCGAGCCGGAGAGGTTCAACAAATCCCAGCCCGTGCCCGCATTGCCGGTGGCGTTGCTGATGTCCCAGCGATTCGTCGAACCGCCTAGCCAAATGCTTGAGCCGAGATTGAGCACGCCGATCTGGTTTCCCGTGGAAATTGTTCCGCCCAAACCGTTGGTCACGATCCCGCTGATATAACCAGTGCCCGCCTGCAATCCCCCCACCGCTGACGGACACGTCCCCGGTGCCGGATGTCACCGTGACGCCGCCGGAAAACGTGTTCGCTGCCGGCCCAGCTGGAACGAGGTCACCAAGCCCCTGCTTGACGAGGCTGCCCGTTCCCTGAATGACATTTGAAATACTGGTGTCAAACGCACCTGTGATCGTGAGAATATTCGTCCCACCAAGATTGACCAACCCACGTATGAAAAGGTCGCCACTGGCAGCGTTCCACGATTGCGAATTGCTGATGCTGAGTGTGCTGAAAATGCTTTGGCGATGGGTGCTGAAATTGTTGATGCCTCCAGAACCGATGCGGAGAATTTGTCCAGCGGATGACGACAGCGAGAATGCCGAAGCAGACGAGGCGAAGTTGAGAGTGCGGATGAAGTAAGTGTTATTCATCTGCGGCGAGGTCTTGAGACTTCCCGCGAAGGTGATGTCGGTGTTGGCGAGTCCGCCGAGGTAGTTAGCGAGGGGAGCAGTGTTGGTGGCAGCCCAGTTCAACATGCGACCCAACGAGAACTTCCGGCGGCAGACGGCGCCTTGCTATCCCAGACGTAATTTGTCACGGCAGCGGGAGTAATGGTCGCGGGCAGCACGGCGGCGGCAGCGAGCAACGCCAGAAGGCTGGAGGCTTTGCACCCTGAAAACCGGTGGACTTGCAGACACGAAGCACCAAGAGCGGGAACTTCGACCGCTGGCAGGGACGACATAATATTTCTCCTTAACGTTTATGCGCCCCTCCGATACATCACATCAGAGGCAGAAGACACTGCATCGCAACAACGCAACGAAACCTGTCCTCATTACGAGGCAACCAGGATCCTTCATCATCGCAATATGGTGAACCAACCTCCGGTCGCCGCTGCATTTTTGCAAGGATGATGCCACCCTCACCCGTTACTACGCCCGTGGATGCGCCCGCTCGTATGCTTTCTTCAACCGCTCCGTCGAGACATGCGTGTAAACCTGGGTCGTCACCAGATGCGCATGTCCCAGCAATTCCTGCACGCTCCGCAAATCCGCGCCCGCATCCAAAAGATGCGTGGCATAGCTGTGCCGCAGCTTGTGCGGCGTGATCGAAGGATCAAGCCCCGCCCGCACGAGATAGTCTTTCAATCGCCGCTGCAACATCACGCCACTCATCGGCGAACGCTTCTTCGTCTCCGATAAAAACACACGCGCCTTTCCCGTCGGTGGCTCGGCAAGATGCGTCCAGTAGTGTTTGATCGCCGCCATCGCTGTCTTGCTTATGGGCAGCAGTCTCTCTTTCTTACCTTTGCCCCGCACTCGAACGATCTGTTCAGCCCAATCCACGTCTTCCACCCTCAATCCCACCATCTCGCTGATACGCAGACCGCAAGAGTAAATTGTTTCAAGAATGGCCACATCCCGATAACACGCCGCCACGGAGATGGGTCGCCCGGCAGATTTTCGTTTTGGCGCATTCAAAACTTCCAGTGGCGCTTTGAGCAAATCCACCATCTGGTTCACCGTGAGAAACTGCGGCAACCGCTGCGGCATCTTCGGCAGCGAAATGTTTTTGATGGGCGAAACCTCCACCGCTCCATGCCGGATGAGATACTTGTAAAACGTCCGCAATGCCGAAAAGCGCAACGCAATGGCGGCGCGCCCCAGCTTTTGCCGACCGAGGAAACGCAGGTAAGTCCGAAAGTCATCCCGCTGCAACTTGTCCCACACCGGCGGTTGCTTCCGCTCGTTCTTCTGCCAGAGGAAAAACTCGGAGATGGCTTGCTGATAATTCCGCTGAGTGTACACGGACGCGCCGCGATCTGCGGCGAGATGCGTGAAGAACTTTGAAACCCACGCATCCGTGTGCGGCGACTTGATTGTCGGTTGCTCGTCCATTGACGCCGAGCAGGAGACGGGTTGGTGAACCTCAAATCAACTCAGAAACACTCCAATCATCAGCGAAGCGCAAAACATTCTGGCGATGCCTCCCCTGCTCTGCTAAACAATCCTGCGTGTTTGGTTTGTTTAACAAGTCGTCTGCCGCCGAATCGTCTAGCCCCGGACCTTTCGGGAAATTCACGTTGCACGAATTGATCGCCACGGGCGGTATGGCTGAAATCTGGCTCGCCAGCGACAGCAAAGGAAAACATTTCGCCGTGCGCCGGTTGCTTCCCGAATTGCGTGGAGACTCCACTGCAAAGAAACGTTTCATCAACGGCTGTGAAGCGTTGGAACAATGTCAGGGGCACGAGTGCGTCATCGGCTATCTCGAACACGGCAAGACGGACGGCGCGCATTTTTGCGTGATGGAATATGTGGAGGGCGCGAACTTGAAGGTGCTTTACGCGCGACACGATCCCGTGCTGCTCGACAACGTGGCGCAGATCATCTTGGACATGGCCGAGGCACTTGAACACGTCCACGAGAACCACTACATCCACTTGGATTTCAAACCCGAGAACATCATCGTCTCGCGCAATGCCTCGGTACGACTAGTGGACTTTGATCTGGCTCAACAGTATTCCGGCAAGCCGCTCAAGATCACCAAGAATCCCGGCACGCCCAGCTACATGGCCCCGGAACAACTCTCCGGGCAACCCATTGATCCGCGTGTGGACATGTTCGCGTTCGGTGTCTCTGCGTATGAATTGCTGACGAACGAAAAACCCTTTGCTGGCGAAACCTCCACGGACATTTTGCACGCGCAGACGGATCGCTCCGATTTCAAAACACCGCGCGAGTTGAATCCCGACATCCCTGCCGGCTTGGAAAAAGCCATCCTCAAGTGCATCGAGCGCGAGCCGGACATGCGCTATCCATTCATGAGCGTGCTGGTGCGGGATTTGAAAGCAGCACTCTACGCGTAATCTGGTGTAGATAATTTAACTCCGCGGCTTGCGCTGGCGGAATTTATCGAGTCCCACCGCAGCGACGATGACGATCCCGATGATAATTTCCTGCATGTAATTCGGCCAACCGCTCTGACTTGATCCGTTCCGCAACACCGACATGATCAGCGCGCCGATCATTGAGCCAGCAATGCTCCCACTCCCACCACTCAAACTCGCGCCACCGATCACCACAGCGGCGATCACATCCAACTCCAAGCCCGCTGCGATTGAAGGATCACCCTGCGTAAGCCGTGAAAGCTGCATCAGTCCCGCCACGCCAAAGAACAAACCCGCCAACGCGTAGGTCACGGCTTTGTGCTTTTGAACACGGATGCCCGAATAGCTCGCGGCGGTTTCGTTCGCACCAATGGCGAACAGGTAGCGTCCGAAAACGCTTCGGTTCAACACCACCGCCACGATCACGGCGAGTCCCACCGCGAGCCACACACCCCACGGGAGCGGAAACATTTTCTCTGGGGACTCCAACGCCATGATGCGGTTCAGCGACGATTCGGGGTAGTTCACCGTTTGATTTCCAGCCAACCACTTCGCCGCGCCACGCGCCACGCCCATCATGCCGAGCGTCACGATGAACGGCATCATGCGAAATCCCGCGATGACCGCGCCGTTGACCGCACCCACCAACCCGCCCGAAAGAATCGTCAGCAGCACCACCCACACGGGAGAAACACCCTTGCTGATCAACGTCGCGCCGACCACTCCAGTCAACGCCACCGCCGAGCCGAGGCTCAGATCAATCCCACCGCCGACAATGATCATCGTCATGCCGAGCGCGCAGATGGCGACGATCACGGTTTGGGTGAAAATGATTTTGAAGTTCGCGCCGGTCAGGAAGTAGGGACGCACTTCGTTGTTCGCGCAAAAGACTCCCAGCACAAACAACAATCCCAGATAAGGCCCAAACACATTCAGAGCGCGGGCAAACGAGAATTGACGTTGAGATGTCACGCGCGACTCAATTCAGATATTTATCAAGCGGCGGATTGAGCAACTCTTTGACTTCTGTTAGCTCAATATTTTCTGAAGTGACCAAAGTGACCCCCGTATCCACGCGCTTCTCAACAGTCTCGCCGCGCAGATGTTTCATCACCGTCATCACGCCGAGATACCCCATGCGCACGGGATTTTGAACGACAAGCCCCTGTACGTCACCCTTCTTCAAATCCTGCACGGACTGGGTGCCAGCATCGAAGCCGACGAGCTTGATCTTGCCGCCCGCTTTGCCGAGATCGCGGAGTGCTTTCGACATCCCCACAGTGAGAGATTCGTTGGGACAGAAAATCCCATTCGCCTCGCGCCCGTAACGGTTCAACAAATTCTGCGACGCCTGATAAGAAGTCTCGCGCGTCGCGCCGCCGTATTGATCCGAAGAAACAAGTTTCATCTCGGGATGCTTCTTGATCGCATCAAGGAACCCCGCTTCACGCGCCTCGGTACTGGCCGAGCCCACGGCGTAGCGCAGCAAAATCACGTTGCCTTTACCCCCGAGCAGTTTCACCAGATGCTCCCCTCCCATCATGCCGCCTTTGTAATTGTCCGTGGCCACAAAACTCAACTGCTTGTCCGTCTTTAAGTCCGAGTCGATTACGACTACCGGAATCTTAGCCTTGGAAGCATTGACCACCGGGGCCACGAGAGCTTGTGAATCCAACGGTGCGAGCACCATGCCGTCCACCCGGCGCGTCATGAAATTCTCCACGACCTGGATTTGCTGATCGCGATCATCCTCACGCAACGGCCCCTTCCAAATGATCTCCACCTTCACGCCCTTCCCGGCCAGTTCGAGCTTCGCCTTGTTCGCTCCCGCATGGATGGATTTCCAGAATTCATGCGTTGTGCCTTTGGGGATGACAGCGATCTTGTAGATTTTTTCTTCCGCAAATGATGTTCCACAGAAAATCAACGCCAGCACGAGTGATGTGATTGAGTGACCAAGTCTTTTCATGGGGAAGATTCTGCTCAAGCCGGGTGGCGAACTCAATCCTTGAAAGGGGGAGAATATGGGAGTCTAACTGTCTGAACAATCAACCATGTTGTCGTGCAAGAAACCACCAGACCACCAGTCCTACGGCCACCAACGCGATGATCACCAAAACCGCCTTTATCAGGAATTTGGCGGCCTTGAAAGCAAGATAGAGCAAAACAAGCGCACCGACGCCGATGCCGATGCAACAGGTGGCGTCATCGTAAAAGTTGCTACGAGAAATATGTTTAGTTTGGATTGGATGTTCGAGAGTGCAGGCAATTAATCGCAAACAAAACATGCGACACCACTTCCGCTTAGGATTCGCGCTTCACGGACGCCAGAGTATTTATGGCAGTGGCATGCAAAAAACCCCGAACCACCTTATGGTTGGTGGTGACAATCATTATTTGGTTTCTCGACTACTTATTACTCACGTCGAAGCAGAAGATGAGCTCTTGATCGCGGAGATAGAGCTTGCCGTTGGCGATCACTGGATGCGTCCAGATCATGCCTCGTGACGCTCGCTGCTTGGTTTGGGGGTCGAGTTTGAAACTGCCGCGCTCAGTCCATCCTTTTGGGTTGGCTTCCATGAGGGCTACCTTGCCCGTGCGTTCTTCAAGGCAGTAGAGGCGTCCTCCGGCGTATGTGACCGCACCCTTATCCAGTTTCTTGTCGGCCCAAACTTCTTTCCCAGTCTGAAAATCCTGACACACCCATCCTGGGCCATCGGAGTAGCCGTAGATATGCCCGTCCAGCAACACCACGCCGCCGTGATGGTTCTTCATGACCTTGTTCTCGAAGACATCCGAGGGCTTGTTGCCAGCATCCACTTTCACCAACTTTGAGCCGACACCGTAACCGGTCGTGATGTAGACTTGATTTCCACTCACCACAGGCGTGGGGATGACAGCGGTCCGTCCGGGCCAAGGGGATTTCCAAAGCAGTTTGCCATCCTTGGCGTTTACGGAAGTAAGCTGCTTCATAGTCAACTGGATCAACTGCCGTGAACCATTGAGATCGGTTGGGACGATTGAAGAATAGTGGGCGGGCTCCGTGACTTCGCTGCTTTGCCATTTTAGTTCGCCGGTCATTTTATCAAGAGCGGCGATAGTGCCTTTGCTACCGCCAGGAGTACAATAGACGACTCCGCCTTCGACTAACACAGACTCGGTATAACCCCAGCCGGGCACCTTGCCGCCAAGGTCAGCCGTGAGCGACTTGGTCCAAAGTATCTTTCCATCCTGCACACTTGCGGCGACCAATTTCCCTTTGCCTCCAAGCGCATAGACGCGGTCGCCATCGATCGTGGGAGTGCCGCGCGGGCCATCGCCCCAATCATTCTTCAGGATGTCGCCTAGATCAGCGGCCCATAGCTCCTTGCCATCATTCGCGTCAAACGCGAGCAACTGTTCTTTGCCATCTCGGGCGCCCATCGTGAACAACCGGCCTTCCACCACGGAAAAACCTGCGTAGCCGACGCCTCCTTTTTCACTAAGCCAAACTCTTTTGGGTCCGCCCTCGGGCCATTTCTGGAGCAAGCCAGTCTCTTTTGAAATGTGATTTCGGTTCGGTCCGCCCCATTGGGGCCAATCACCCGCAATGCCTGAAAAAACGAGAGCCGACATACCGGCTGCTGCCACCCATTGATTTATTTTTCTCATAAATTGAACATCGTCCGTGTGGGTTTAGCGACAATTCATACTCTCTGCAAGAGCTTAAACTTTCCTCAAGGGTGTGGATTCATAGATTCGCGACCCTTTTCGATTGATGGCCTTGACGTGGTTGATTTAAGCATTCGTCGTCGTTCGAATACGCTCCATTAGGGGACGAAGCGGTTTTTCGTCCCTACAACATTTCTTTCATCGCCTCAAAAAAAAGTATTTCAACAACACCGCCTGAACTGGTTCACTGAAGCCAAGCAAGACGCTCGTACGTCAATTAAAACGAAATTCGATTCAACCGAGAAAAATATGTCATCCGAATCCAAATGTCCGTTCAATCACGGCGCCACAGCCCCCGCCACCACCAATCAAGATTGGTGGCCGAACCAGTTGAAGGTCGAACTCCTGAATCAACATTCTGCCAAGTCCGATCCGATGGGCAAAAACTTTGACTACGCGAAAGAGTTCAAGAGCCTCGACTACTCGGCCTTAAAGAAGGATCTCGCCGCGCTGATGACTGACTCGCAGGACTGGTGGCCGGCAGACTTCGGTCACTACGGACCTTTGTTCATTCGCATGGCTTGGCACAGTGCCGGCACCTATCGCACCGGCGACGGTCGCGGCGGCGGTGGACGCGGCCAACAACGTTTCGCCCCGCTGAACAGTTGGCCGGACAACGTCAGCCTCGATAAGGCACGTCGCCTTCTCTGGCCGATCAAACAGAAGTATGGTCGCAAAATCTCTTGGGCCGATCTGATGATTCTTACGGGCAACGTCGCTCTCGAAACGATGGGGTTCAAAACATTCGGATTCGCTGGTGGTCGCGCGGATACTTGGGAGCCGGATCACGACGTCTATTGGGGCAAAGAAAGAACTTGGCTCGATGACAAACGCTACACCGGTGATCGCGATCTCGAAAAGCCTCTAGCCGCAGTGCAGATGGGTTTGATTTACGTCAACCCGGAAGGCCCGAACGGCAATCCTGATCCCGTCGCCGCCGCGCGTGATATCCGCGAGACTTTCGCGCGCATGGCGATGAACGACGAAGAAACCGTGGCACTCATCGCTGGCGGCCACACTTTCGGCAAGACGCACGGGGCTGGGCCGGCAACTCATGTGGGCGCTGAACCGGAGGCTGCCGGCCTCGAAGCGCAGGGCCTTGGTTGGCACAATAGTTTTGGCACGGGCAAAGGCGGCCATGCGATCACCAGCGGTTTGGAAGTCACCTGGACCACGACACCAGCCAAGTGGAGCAATAACTTTTTCGAGAACCTGTTCAAATACGAATGGGAACTCACCAAGAGTCCGGCTGGAGCAAATCAGTGGAGCGCCAAGGCTGCCGAAGCCACGATTCCCGATGCGCACGATCCATCGAAGAAACGTTTACCAACCATGCTGACCACTGATTTGGCACTACGCTTTGATCCAGCCTACGAAAAGATTTCCCGCCGGTTCCTAAAGAATCCGAAGCAGTTCGCCGACGCGTTCGCCCGCGCTTGGTTCAAGCTGACGCACCGCGACATGGGGCCGCG
>CAMCWI010000072.1 GCA_945882065.1 Akkermansia muciniphila | reverse complement strand
TTGGACGGATCGCGAGTGTGGTCGCTGCCAGTGCGGATGTGGTGAGGAAGTTTCTTCGGTTCATAGTGTGTGGACACGGTTGTCAGACGATCCATCTAGGTCAAGTCGCAATCGGAAAAGCGCGTGGTATCCGTCATCGAATCCGTGCTAGCGAGCGTGCCGCTGCAGGCATGGGATTGCCGGTGACAAAAGGGAGATCAGCCAGCGGAGCGCCACGCGATGATCACGCCGACGTAAATGCCCATTTGGTGTCATTGCAACTGGCGCGCACTGGGGTTGCCCGTGCGGCTGCAACGGCGCGGATGCACAGTCGGTAAGGAGCATTCCATCACCCAATGCCACAGTGATTAGTCCGATGACGGGAAATTTCAGTAGTTTATCAGTTCCCTCCCAGCTCCTCGGGCATCCGATACCCGCCCGCGTGTTCCTGATAACCATAAGGATTTGCTTCCGACTGTAATTTTGGCCTACGATTTGTCAGAATATTGCGTCTGGAAGCTCGAATTATGCGTTGTGTAATACCCAACAGTGCTACTCTCCCCAAAGGAGAGGGAACAGGCTGCCACGTTTTCTTGTTTTTTGTGTGCGCCTCGCGCAAATCCTGTCGCGAGTTTTTGAAAGCGGCGGATTGCGATTCTCCCTCTCCCAGCGGGAGAGGGCAGGGGTGAGGGAGAGGCGTCTGTTGCAATTAAAGATTTCATTCGCTGATGAGTTTGTATTTCCCGCTGCCGAGTTGAAGAACGATCCGATCTCCCTCACCGCGCAGGAGTTTCACGCCGCGCGCCTGACCGAGCGGGTTGC
The DNA here is from genome assembly GCA_945882065.1 of Akkermansia muciniphila. Lineage (GTDB taxonomy): Bacteria > Verrucomicrobiota > Verrucomicrobiia > Limisphaerales > JADLHS01 > JADLHS01. Next base: position 15,317 of record CAMCWI010000072.1, on the reverse strand, counting down.
CACTTTCTGTCAGGCTCTGTTTCGCCATCTTTGGGACGAACACAGTCGCCGTCGAGTTCGCGGGAATCTCAACGTTCCATTCAAACCTTCCACCGTCCTTGCGCCAGTCGCTCGCGATCATTCCGTAGGGCGAAAGATACGTTGCCTTCGCAAATTTCAGATCGCCGACGGGATGTGGTTTCATGACGATGTGTTTGAATCCGGGTTGTGCGGGATCGGCTGCAATGCCCGCGAGATATTCGTTGAGCCAGATCACGAGATCACCCACGAGCATGACGTGATTGCCGGAGTTCATCGTAGGATCGGCGGTGTTGCCGTTCCAAAGTTCCCAGATTGTCGTCGCACCGTTCGCGATCATGTAGCCCCATCCGGGATAATCTTTCTTGGTCGCCATGTTATAGACGAGATCAGCGCGTCCGTTGTCCGAGAGGACGCGGCAAAGATATTGGCCGCCGATCAAGCCCGTGCCGATATGACCCTTGGTTTCGTTGGTGATCTTATTGACGAGTTGCTTGAAAACTGGAGCGCGCATGTCGTCCGGCGCGAGACCGAACGCCAGTGGCAACACACACGAAGTCTGCGAGCCGTTGTCGTAATAACCTTTGTCGCGCTTGAGGAATTTGTTGTTGAACGCGGCTTTCACTTTGGCAGCCCACTTCGCGTAGCGCGCCACATCGTCAGTCTTGCCGAGAAGTTTTGCGTAGTGCTCCATCAGCTTGAGGTTGTTGTAGAAATATGACGTTGCGAGCAACGCTTTGTCCGTCTGACGCACGGGGTCTTTCGAATGGATCAACTTCATCTCCTCCGGCGGCACACACCAATCCCCATAGCTGTCTTTGGCGATGATGCCATTTGTCATGAAGCCGTTCATGTAATCAAGCCACCGCTTCGCGCAATCGTAGTTCGCGGCGATGGGTTCGATGTCGCCATATTGCTGGTGCAAAATGTTTGGCGCGATGACGAGCGTGCTGGGCCATGTGACGTTGTCGGAATAGATGGGCCAGTAGGCGGGCGCAACATCCGGCAAGCTGCCGCTGGGTCGTTGCGAGTCGTTGATGTCTTGCAGCCATTTCGCGTGAAGTTTAGAGATGTCGAAGATATAGGATTCGCCGCGAGATTCTTCTGAGCGATCTCCAAGCCAGCCTTGACGCTCGTCGCGTTGCGGACAATCCGTCGGGATTGAACGATAATTTCCACGCGTGCCCCAGAAGACGTTCGTGTAAATCTGATTCAACAATTCATTCGAGCATTTGAACACACCCGCCCGCTTCACGTCATCATGAACCACGCGACCTTCCAACGCAGCCAGCGTCGCGATGCCCGGCAGCCCTGTCACCTCGACGTAACGGAAACCGTGATACGTGAAGCGCGGCTCCCAGACTTCCTTGCCGCGACCTTGCAGCGTGTAAGTATCCGTGACCTGCGCACCGCGCAAGTTCGCCATGTAGAGTGAGCCATCAGGATTCACCGTCTCGGCGAAACGCATCTGCACCGTCAACCCCGCCGAACCTTTCACGCGCAGCCGGCACCAGCCGACCATGTTCTGCCCCATGTCATAAACGACTACACCGGGCTTCACTTCGCGATAAGAGATCGGATGAATCGTTTGAGTGACGCGGATGGGTTCGATCATCTGCGCCGACAGTGGCCCGGGAGCAGAAACCAGTTGAACGGGTTTCCATCGAGGCAATCTTTCGAGTGTTACTTTCGTCTTGGGATCAGAAAGTAATTTATGAAGTTCGGAAGACTGGCTGCTGACATCTCCCAAAAACCATTCGAAATTTGAATCCATCGAATACCCCGCCTTGCTCCAAGCCTTGAGATCCTTGCGCGCGTCATATTCCTCACCGTCGAATTCCCCGCTGGCGATGATCGGGCCGTCAGTCGTCAGTTTCCACGAAGCATCGCTGACGACTTCGCTGACAGAACCGTCCGTGTGTTCGACTCGCAAAAGCAGAAGCAACTTCGGCCAACCGAAATTCACCGTGCCGGCGTAGACCTTGCCGCGATCCGAGGCGAATCTCCCGCCGCCCAAGACGACGCCGAGCGCGTTCGCGCCGCGCTTGAGTTGTTTAGTGACATCATGCGTGACGTAGAAAGCGCGCTTGTCATATTGGGAGAGAGCAGGGGAGAGAACGGCATCGCCGACTTTTGCGCCGTTGAGATAAAGCTCGGACGAACCGAGACCGGAGTAGCAGACCGTGGCGCGCTTGATCTTTTTCTCCACGGCAAATTCCTTGCGCAACCACCTCGCCGGAAAACGTCGGTCTTCCGCCGTGCGCGTCTCGCCCCACGGCTCCATCCCTACCGGGCCGAGGGCTTTAGCTGCGGCCCACTTTGAATCATCGAAGCCGAGTTTGTTCCAGCCGTTCGCGAATGACTTGGAAACTTTCCAACCTTCATCCGTCCTGACGACGAGCGGTTCGCCCGTGGTGAACTCGATGGTCAGTGAGCCGACGACACCAGCGGGATTTTCATTCGTGCCTTCGTTGCGGCCCACGAGTCCGAACACGTAAGTCCTGCCGGATTCGATCCGCGTGGTGAGATCATTCCACTTCACCGTCTTGAAATTATTCCGCGCGCCGAGATCGAATTCGCCCAGCCAGCCGCGACACTCGTTGTCGCCAGTATATTGGAACAACGCGCGTTTGATTTTGCGATCCGCCGGGATGGTGATTTCTTTGCGAAACCAATTCGTCTCCAACGGAGCGGCTTTGGCAGGTTCACCTTCGGGAAACCATATCCAACTCGTGTCGGAAAGAACGCTGGTCACATTCTCGTTATTAAGACCGATCCAAGTCGCCGCGCCGAAAGCGCCGGGAGCAAGAGCCCCCATGCTCCACTTCGCAGGTTTGCTCCATGATGAAACTGTTTTCTCATCTGACCACACGCGCACCTTCCAGAAATATTCCCTGTGCGCCGCGAGTGCTTTGCCTGCATATGGCACGAGGACGGATTGCGACGATTGAATCTGTCCGCTATCCCACAAGTCGGCGCGGCCTGTGCCAAGCTTTGACTCGCTCGCTGCGACGAGGATTTGATAGGCGAATTGCGATCGCGCGCGCTCATCAGTTTTCATCACCCAACTCAAGCGCGGTTGAGTGGCGTCAATGCCGAGCGGGTTCACGAGATGTTCGCAGCGCAGATCGGCTGCGGTCACTCCTGCGAAACACGTCGTCGCGAGCAATGTCATGGCGAGGATGAGAAAGTGGGCGATGACAGAGCGGAAATGTTGAGGACGGTCGGTTGAAATATATTCAGGCATACTGGAGTCGTGATGATGATTCTATTGGCGTATGCGGGCAATGCGGTTTTCAGTTCAATTCCGGATAACTTTTCCCTTTGCGCGGCTTCTCTGTCTTTGTTCTCCTTCGCTCATGGCTTTGAATCCACTCGCGGGCAAACTGGCTCCCGCAACTCTGCTGATTGATGTCGCGAAACTGGAACGCGATTACTACGAACGTAAACCTGATCTCGCCGACACGAATCAACTCGTCAGCTTCGGCACGAGCGGGCATCGCGGCACGCCGGGCAATGGCACGTTCAATGAGGCGCACATCCTCGCGACCACTCAGGCCATCTGCGAATATCGTCGGGGCAAAAACATTTCTGGCCCGCTATTCCTCGGCAAAGATTCCCACGCCGCGTCCGCGCCCGCGCAACGCACCGCGCTCGAAGTTCTCGCGGCCAACGGCGTCGAGACATTCATCCAGCGCGATGACGGTTTCACTCCCACGCCTTCGATCTCCCACGCCATTTTGAGTTATAATCGCGGGCGCGCGAACGGCCTCGGCGATGGCATCGTCATCACGCCGTCGCACAATCCGCCGTCGGATGGCGGGTTCAAATACAATCCCACGAACGGCGGCCCAGCAGACACCGACATCACGGGCTGGGTGCAGAATCGAGCGAACGAACTTTTGTGCGGTGACAATCGCGACGTGAAACGTGTCTCCTACGAATCCGCGCTGAAGGCCAGCAACACGCATCTGCATGATTTCATCACGCCCTACGTCGCCACGCTCGGCGAGGTGATTGACATGGCTGCCATCAAGTCGGCAGGTGTTCGCGTGGGCATTGATCCGCTCGGTGGCGCGTCGTTGCAATACTGGCAGCCCATCAAGGAGCGTTACGGACTCGACATTACCGTTGTGAACACGAGGGTGGATCCGCAATTCAGCTTCATGACAGTGGATCACGATGGGAAAATCCGCATGGACTGCTCCAGTCCACACGCGATGGCGAGCCTTGTGGGATTGAAGGACAAGTTCAGCGTTGCATTCGGCACTGACCCGGACGCAGATCGTCACGGCATCGTCACGCCGTCGGCGGGATTGTTGAACCCGAATCATTACCTCGCGGTGGCCATCAACTACCTGCTCACGCATCGTCCGTTGTGGAACAAGAATTCTGCTGTCGGAAAAACTTTGGTGAGCAGCAGCATTATTGATCGCGTGGTCGGCGCGTTGGGTCGCAAGCTCATGGAAGTGCCGGTGGGTTTCAAATGGTTCGCGCCCGGACTCGCGGATGGCAGCGTGTGTTTCGGCGGTGAAGAAAGCGCGGGAGCGAGTTTCCTGCGACGCGACGGCAGCGTGTGGAGCACGGACAAGGATGGATTGATCCTCGGCCTGCTCGCGGCGGAGATTTGCGCTACGACCGGCAAAGACCCCTGCCAACATTACGCGGAACTCACGTCCAAGTTTGGCGCACCGAGCTACAAACGCATTGATGCCGCCGCCACGCCTGAGCAGAAGAAGGCGTTCAAGAAACTCACGCCCTCTGCTGTCATCGCAACCACGCTTGCAGGCGACGACATCGCGGCCAAGCTCACGCGCGCGCCCGGCAACAACGCGGACATCGGCGGATTGAAGGTTGAGACGGCCAACGGATGGTTCGCCGCGCGTCCATCCGGCACGGAAAACATCTACAAGGTTTATGCCGAGAGCTTCAAAGGCGCGACGCATCTGGACGACATCATCGAAGAGGCGCAGAAGATTGTGACGGCGGCATTGAAGTGACGCATGGCTGACGACTCGTTCAAAGCGTTCGTGCTGGATCAACTCTCCGCGCTGTCGGAGTTGCGGGCGCGGGCGATGTTTGGTGGGCATGGACTTTATTCTGGTGACAGGTTCTTTGGGATTCTGGATGAAGGCCGGGTTTTCTTCAAAGTGGATGACATCACGCGTGCGGCTTATGAATCTCGTGGTATGCCACCGTTCACCTACGAAATGAAAGGTCGCGTGATGACGATGAGTTACTACGAAGTGCCGCCGGATGTTTTGGAAGATCGCAATGAAGCTTTCGTCTGGGCGAATCAAGCGATTCAAGTTGCCGCCAACAAGGCCGTGCGAGCAGCGCGTAAAACAACAGGCCGAACGAAGACGAAGAAGCGCCATTGAGTTGCGGTGCGAAATGAAGTTACCTGTCGCCACATGAGCAAACCTGCCTGTCCGATGTGCGAGATGACCGATGTGTTGGAATTCCCTGAGAAATGGGAGTGCGTGACGTGTGGTCACGAATGGGATCGCGCTGCCGAACCTGAAGCCGCCGCTGGTCCGCGCGTCGTGAAAGATGCGCACGGCAACGTGCTCGCCGATGGCGACTGCGTCATCCTCATCAAAGATTTGAAACTCGGCGGTTCGTCGGTGCTCAAAGGTGGGTCAAAGTCCAAACCCATCCGCTTGGTGGATGGCGATCATGAGATTGACTGCAAGGTGGACGGGATCGCCGTCGGATTGAAGGCGTGTTTTGTGAAGAAGGCGTGAAGCGCGCGATTTAGTGGGCGCGTTTTCGCGATGCTGATATCTGCGGCGTTGCTTCGGGTTGATTCATGAGTAGGGCGCGGAGTTTGGCGACGGTCTTGGGTTGCTCTGGCGCGAGGTTTTTCGTCTCCATCGGGTCAGCTTGATAATCGTAGAGTTCCAGATCGGCGGTGTCGCTGGCTGCGCCGGGCTTCTTCCATTCCACCAGACGATAACGCTCTGTCCGCACAGCGCGTCCGATGATTTCCTCGCCGCGACGATTGCGTGGATAGGCGTGAAAGACTGCGGCTTTGTGGTTGTGCGAGGGTTTCTTCAAGACGGGAACAAGGCTGCGTCCATCGAGTGTTTGCGGGAGATTCGGTTTTGGCAACCCAGCGAGATCGCACAATGTCGGATACAAGTCCACGGTTTCGGTCAGCGTCTTGGCGTGAGTGCCGGGCTGCGTGACGCCGGGCGCGACGATCAACAGCGGGATGCGCGTGGCTTCCTCATAGTTCGTGTGCTTGCACCAGAAGCCATGGTCGCCGAGATGCCAGCCGTGATCTCCCCACAGCACAACGATGGTATTGGTCGCAAGGCCAAGCCGATCCAGTTCATCCAGCACGCGACCGATCTGGGCGTCCACGTAACTCACCGCCGCGTGATAACCGTGGATCATCGTGCGCGCTTGATCGTCGGTGAGCCAGCCAGTCGCGGGAATGTCACTGTATTGGCGCAACTCGCCCCAGCCGCTCGGCGCAAACTTTGGCGCGCCCTCCGGCGGCGTTCGCAACGCGGGCACGGTGAACGATGCGCGGTCATACATGTCCCAATACTTCTTCGGCGCACAGAACGGCAGATGCGGTTTCACAAACCCCACCGCCATGAAAAATGGTTCGTTCGTCTGCGTCGTGGCGGACTGTAATCGCCGGATGGTTTCTTCCGCCAGTTTACCATCCGGGTAAGCGTCATCGGCAACATCGGCGCACTCGAACGCCGCGCCGCGAGGGAGATTGCCGACGTTCGATTCGTTGGCGAACAACGCTTCTTCACGGGTCAATGTTCGTTTCGCGCTGCTCTCGGTCAACGCGTAGGCGATGGACTTGGCGGAAAAGTGCGGCACGCTCCAGGACGCCGGGTCTTCGTGATTGCCGTGGCCGACGTGAAAGATTTTCCCCAATCCCTCGGCGCGATAACTGTGCTGCATGAAGTATTGCGGCAACGTGACGGCGGTTGGGATCGATTGTCGGAAATTTGTACCGAGATCATAAATGCCCAGCGAGGTCGAACGTACGCCCGTGAGCAATGCGTTGCGGGATGGGGCGCAGACGGCTTGATTGCAATACGCTCTCTCGAACAACAATCCTCGCGTGGCGAGCCGATCCATGTTCGGCGAGTGAATCTGCTTGTTGCCGTAGCACCCGAGCAGCGGCTTGAGATCATCCACACAGATGAGGAGGACGTTGGGTTTCGCTTTGCCAGCCATACCATCGCAGGCCAGCAGGGAGAAGATCGCCGTCGCGAACACTCGGAACAGTCTGGAGAGGTTTATGCGACCTGATGAGGAGTAGTTCATGGAGCTTGCACCCGCGCGGATTCAGAGAGCGTCGGCGGAATCGGCCAGCCGTTCGTGTCCCAACTCAATTTACCAACCCACAACTGCGAGCGGCCACGATTGTTGCCGTCGTAGTAGTGGCAACTGAACCAATCCTGCCCGGCCACCGTGATGATGCCCGCGTGACCGGGTCCGTAGAACGGAGGTTTCGAGTTCAGGAACGGTGTGCCGCCGTCGAACATCATGTCGCGACCATCGCGGTCCAGATATGGCCCGGTGATTTTCGCGCTGCGACCGATGCGGATTTCGTAGGTGCTGTTTGTGCCGCGACAACATTGTCCCCAGTTGATGAAGAGAAAATAGTTCGTGTCGCGCCTATGAATGAAGGCGGCTTCGATGGAGTCGTGATGGGCGAGCGAATACATCGGTGAATCGGTAGCGACGCGATGTCCGGTCTTGGAATCGAGTTCGATTAACTTGATGCCGCTCCAGTATGAACCGAAAGCCATCCACAATTTTCCATCCGCATCGAACGTAACTGCGGGGTCAATCGTGTTGAAATCATTTGTGGCGAAAGAGCGGACGACGATGCCAGCGTCCGACCATTTGAATCTTGGATCAGCAGAATCAAGGGTGACGTTTGTGGCGAGACCGATGGCCGAAGTGTTCTTTCCCCAGCTCGAAACAGAAAAGTAGAGCAAATAACGACCGTTGGATTGGATGATGTCGGGTGACCAGAAGTAATCGCGATGGATGGGCGCGATGTTTGTAGCCCACGGTGGATTGGCGGCGAGGGCGGGTTTGGCAAATTGCCAGTCCGCTAAATTGGTTGAGTGAAGCGTCTTGATTCCATCACCGGTGGCGAATGTCCAGAACTCATCTCCGCATCGCGCGATGGCGGACGGATCATGCACGCGGTTCTGGAAGAAGCGATTGGTTTGAGCCATCGCGGGAAAGAGAGACGCCAGCGCCAGCATTCCGCAGATCAATGAGAATAGTTTAACTGAACACATAAGATAGAAAGCCATGGGGATAAGCGCAGCAATGGTGTTCAGTGTGCAAGGGGAAAGATTGGAGTTTTTGAGCGGGTTGATTTAATCCATCGGGGCGATGCCGGAAAAACAGCCAAGGATGTCTGGCGAACCCGGCTAGATGAATCGCTCATTCTGCGAAGGTGCTGCGTCAGTTGATCAATCTCGGCGCGACTGGTAACAATCTAAGCTTGGCCAGCACCAATCCTGATGCGGACACGGCACGCCCATGTCGAGGATCATCCAGTTCAACCGGCTTGGGACGGCTGTTAGGATCGCCAAGCTGATGCGGCTGAGGACGGCGGTGCTCCGTTAATCCCGAAAATTTTGGAACTGCACGGACACGGGGAAATCATGCGTACGCACCGCGCCTATTACCGCCTGCAAATCATCGCGGCTCTTGCCGGTGACGCGCACCTGGCTGTCCTGGATTTGCGTGGTCACTTTGAATTTTCCATCGCGGATGAATCCCGTGATCTCTTTGGCGATGTCCGTGGCGATGCCTTGCTTGATCTTGATGACCTGTCGTGCGTGGCCGAGCGGCGAAACATCCGGGTCGCACTGCTCGATGTTCTTCATGCTGATGTTACGCTTGGCAAGTTTGCCCATGACGATCTCGCCGAGCGCGGTGATCTTGAACTGATCTTCGGCGGAGAGTTTGATCTCGTTTTTTTCCAGCTTGATCTCGGCCTTACTGCTCTTGAAATCAAACCGGTTGGCGAGTTCTTTCTTGGCGATGTTCACCGCGTTCTCGATCTCCATCGAGTTCACTTCGCTGACAATATCAAATGATGGCATGGCGGAAGGATAATTGCCCGCGAGCCGGAGGAAAAGTTTTTAAGAGGAATCCAAGAAGCCATGAATGCTTCACTCAATGAACTTTGTAGCCGTGGACGTGAGTCCGCGCCATTTGAACCCGGACGCGATCTAGATAAGTTGCGCCGACTCACGTCGGCGGCTACGGATCGGGGTCGTTTTTATTCCTGCCTTCCTGGATTCCTTACTCAATCAACCTCGACATCGCCATATTTCAAAGTTGAGCCGCGCGCTTTGTTTTGCTAACTCTGTGCCTGCGCATGTTCGCCTAATTCATATCATGATCGAGTTCATCGGCAAATTTCATCCGCTGTTCGTGCATCTGCCAATCGGCTTCTTCACGCTGCTCGCCGTCCTCGAACTGCTCGCTTTGCGCCCCAACTGGAAAGAACTCGCCACGGCAAACCGCGTCATCCTGCTGCTGACAATCCCGGTGTCGCTCGCCAGCGTCGTCTGCGGCTGGTTGCTCGCATGGGGACAGGAGGAATCCAGCACGCTCGCGTGGCATCGCTGGCTTGGCACGGGCGTGGCGGCGGCGGCGATCATTCTCTGGATCGTGCGACAACGCGGCTGGATGCGGACGTATCGGCGATGGCTGTGCGCCACGCTTGTCCTGCTCGCGATGGCCAGTCACTACGGTGGCTCGATCACACATGGAGAAAATTTTCTTTCTTGGCCGAAGTCTCCCGCTCTTGTGAAAACTTTCTCTGCAGAAGAATTACTCGCACAATCCGCCTACGCCGCCGTCATTCAACCCGTATTCGACAAGTATTGCGTCAGTTGCCACGGCGAGAAGAAATCCAAGGGTGGTCTTCGCATGGATACCCTCGAACAACTTCTCAAAGGCGGCGATTCCGGCTCGTCGCTTGAGCCAGCAAACTCGACAGACAGTCTGCTCGGCAAACGCATCGCTTTGCCGTTGGAGGATGACGACCACATGCCGCCGGAGGGCAAACCGCAGTTGTCCGAATCGCAACTCGCCGTGCTGCGTTGGTGGTTGGATGCGGGCGCGCCGGTAGACAAGACGCTGGGTGAATTGAAGCCGACGACAGAAATTCTAACTGCCATCCAGTCGGCAATCGCCTCTGCTTCGACGAAAGCCAAATAGCGTGATTCTCCAATCGCATTCCGAACGTTGTTGGATGGTAGGGCGTGTTACTCCGTGCGCGCCGCTCTTGGCCAGACACACGACGGCGCGCAGGGACTGACGCGCTGTACTTATTATATGCTCCACTCCGAACTGATTCCCGCCGCTGATCCGGACTCAAAACAGCTGTTTGTCATGCTTCACGGCCTCGGCGACAGCATCGAAGGTTACCGTTGGTTTCCTCAAGCCATGCAATTGCCGTGGATGAACTATCTACTCGTCAATGCGCCGGATGATTACTATGGCGGCTTCTCCTGGTTCGACATCTACGGCGACATCATTCCCGGAGTGCATCGCAGCCGCGCGTTGTTGTTTGAATTGCTCGACGCGCAACGCGCCAAAGGTTTTCCTACGGAACAGACCACGCTCGGCGGATTCTCCCAAGGCTGCCTGATGACGATGGATGTGGGGCTGCATTATCCGCATTGCTTCGCGGGATTGGTCGGCATCAGCGGCTGGGTTTGCGAGGTGGAAACTGTTCTCAAATCACTCTCGCCCATCACCAAACAACAACGCTTCCTCGTCACACACGGCACGCATGATCCTGTCGTGCCCTTCGAGCGAACTCGGCAACAAGTCGAGTGGTGCAAGGGCGCGGGACTGAACATCGAGTGGCACGAGTTCGCCAAACCGCACACGATTGCGGGCGAGGAAGAGATGCGTGTCATCCGCTCGTTCGTCAAAGCCAACCATATAAATTGACCCTTCGCCCCGCTTCCCGTAGCGTTCCTGCCAATTATGTTTGCTTGGTTCAAAAGAATTTTCGGCACTAGGAACGACCGCGAAGTTAAGAAGCTCCGTCCGCTCGTCGCGCGCATCAACGAGATTGAGGCTGGCCTCCAATCACTGTCTGACGATGACTTGCGCAAGAAAACCGCCGATTGGAAGGCGGAGCTTTCCACCATCGAAGACAAGGAACAACTTGCGGCCAAGCTTACGGAGATTTTGCCCGAAGCATTCGCCGTGGTGAAGAACGCGTGCCGTCGCTTGTGCGGCACGGACGTGAGCGTACGGAATCACCCACTGCGTTGGGAGATGGTTCCTTTCGACGTGCAACTCATCGGCGGCATAGCTCTACACACCGGGAAAATTTCCGAAATGGCCACGGGCGAAGGTAAGACGCTCGTCGCGACCGCGCCGGTTTATCTGAACGCACTCACGGGTCGCGGTGTTCACGTCGTGACGGTGAATGATTATCTCGCGTCACGCGACGGCGAATGGATGGGCGCGGTCTATAAATTTCTCGGTCTGACAGTCGGTTGCATCCTGCACGATCAACCGCCGCAAGTTCGCCGCGAGCAATATGCCTGCGACATCACTTACGGCACGAACGCGGAGTTTGGTTTCGATTATCTGCGCGACAACGGCATGGCCACGCGCAAGGAAGAGCAAGTCCAACGCGGACATTACTTCGCCATCGTGGACGAAGTGGACTCGATCTTGATTGATGAAGCGCGCACGCCGCTCATCATCAGCGGCCCGGCGGTAAAGACATTCGACGCCCAATACGCGCAGTGGAAGCCGCTCGTGGAATCCATCGTTCGCGCGCAGGAACGGTTGTGTGCCCGCTATCTTTCCGAGGCGATTGATCTGCTCAAGAAACTCAATCCGACTGACGGTTCAAATCCTCAGAACCCCGATGCGCTCAAAAAAGAAATCGGTTTGTTGCTCTTCCGCGTGAAGACCGGTCAGCCGAAGTCCGAGGCGTTGATGAAGATTTTGGAAGAGCCAGCGAATCTAAAACTGATGAATGATGCGGAACTCTCGCTGCATCTGGATCAGAAGAAGGTGGAGCTTTATGCAGAGAAGGAACAGTTGCTCTACGCGATTGATGAGAAGGGGCACGAAGCGGACTTGACTGAAAAGGGGCGCACCTTCCTTTCGCCAAAGGACCCGGATGCGTTCGTGTTGCCGGATTTGAACACGGAGATGCACGACATTGACGTTGGACCCGAGCCTGACGCCAAGAAGCGCATGGAGGCGAAAACAAAGTTGCAGTCGGACTTCGAGACGAAGGCGCAGAAGATACATTCCATCGCGCAATTGCTTAAAGCTTACTCGCTTTACACGAAGGACGTGGAATACGTGGTGCAGGAAAACAAGGTCATCATCGTGGATCAGAACACGGGCCGTTTGATGTCAGGTCGCCGCTGGAGCGATGGCTTGCATCAAGCCGTGGAAGCCAAGGAATGTGTGGAGATCGAACGCGAGACGCAGACGCTGGCGACGATTACGATCCAAAATTATTTCCGCCTCTATCACAAACTCGCGGGCATGACCGGCACGGCGGAGACCGAAGCGGGCGAGTTTTTCGACATCTATAAACTCGGCGTGATGGTCATCCCGACCAACAAGCCGTGTCTCCGCAAGGACGCGAACGATTCCGTCTATAAAACCCGGCGCGAGAAATTCAACGCCGTGTTGAACGAGATCAAAACCGTTCACGGTCAAGGTCGCCCGATTCTTGTCGGCACTATTTCCGTCGAAGTCAGCGAGCAACTCTCCAAGATGCTGAACAAGGAGAAGCTGATTCACTCTGTTCTCAACGCGAAATATCACCAGCAGGAAGCGGAGATCATCACGCGCGCAGGTCAACGCGGTTCGATCACCATCGCGACGAACATGGCGGGGCGCGGTACGGACATCAAACTCGGGCCGGGCGTGGCTGATGTCGGCGGCTTGCACGTTCTCGCGACCGAACGCCACGAAGCGCGCCGCATTGACCGGCAGTTACGCGGTCGTTGTTCACGTCAGGGCGATCCGGGTTCGTCACACTTCTTCGTGTCACTGGAAGACGATCTGATGCGCTTGTTCGGCGCGGGCAACATCGTCAAATACATGGAGAAGCTCGGCCTCGAAGAGGGTCAGGAGTTGGAGCATCCGCTGTTGAACCGCTCCATCGGTCAGGCGCAGAAGCGCGTTGAGGGACATAATTTTCAACAGCGCAAACGCACGCTTGAATACGACGATGTGATGAACAAGCAGCGCGAAGTCATCTACGGCTTCCGCAACGAGATCATCAACTCCGAGGATGTGCGAGATCGTCTCATGGACATCATGGAGGAGGTTGTCATCACAAAGGTGGCGACACTCACTAAGGGTGATTACGACGCGAACGAATGGCAGACTCGCGCGCTGGCGGATTGGGTGAATCTTAATTTCCCGCTCGGAATGCCGGAGGAAGAAATCGCGAAAGCTGCGCAGGCAGGCAAGGATTTGCCTGTGAAGGATTCCGTGTACGACGGATTGAGCGCGGCGCAGTTCGCTGTTTGCAATTTCATCAGCGACAGCATCCGCAAGGCTTACGAACTCAAGATCAGTTTTGAAGAGCCGGAGAAGCTAGTCACCGTGGAGCGTTACACGATCTTGACTGCGATTGATAAACTTTGGCAGGAACATCTCTACGAGATGGACAGCTTGCGTTATAGCATCGGTTTGCGGGCGCACGGGCAGCGCGATCCGCTCATCGAATACAAATCTGAAGCGTTCAAGATTTTCGACGAGTTGATGGTGAACATCAAAACCGAAATCTGTCACAACATCTTTCGCAGCGCATCAAGCTTGATGGCGTTTGAGAATTTCCTCCGCAACATCCCGCAACAAACCAAGCACGAAGCTCCCAGCGCGTTTGGCGAAACGCCGAAACCTGACAAAGGCAAAGCAAGTGATGTTGTAAGCGAAGCGGCGGCGGCGATAGACAAGGCAAAGCCGATTCAGACTGGGCCGAAGGTGGGTCGCAATGATCCGTGCCCGTGCGCCAGTGGGAAGAAATACAAGCAGTGCTGCGGGAGGTGATTTACTGGAGCGCGGGTCTTTTGACCCGCAGCAACACATCTTGCCAACAAAGCATGCGAATAATTCGGACGCATTTCTCTAAACCACCCTGCTGCGGCTCACAGAGCCGCACTCCTTTGGGTAAAAGCTAACCGCACTGCGCCTTTTGTCTTAGCGCATGATCCAATAGTACAAGCGCAGTCATCGCTTCGACCATCGGCACTGCGCGGGGCAGAACGCAAGGATCGTGACGCCCACGACCTTTCAGCGTCGTGTTCTTGAGCTTGGTTGAAACCGTGTCCTGCTCGTGCATGACGGTGGCCACGGGTTTGAACGCCACGCGAAAATAGATCGGCTCGCCGTTGCTGATGCCGCCTTGGATTCCGCCGGAGCGATTTGTCGTCGTGTGAACTTTCCCACCTTTCATGCGGAACGCGTCGTTGTGTTCCAAGCCAGTCATCAGAGTTCCGGCGAAACCGCTGCCGATCTCGAAACCCTTCGTCGCTGGCAGGCTCAACATCGCTTTCGCAAGATCAGCTTCGAGACGGTCGAACACCGGCTCGCCCCAGCCCGCAGGCACGCCGCGCGCCACACAACCCACGATGCCGCCTACGCTGTTGCCTTCGCCGCGCATCTCCTCGATGAGCCGGATCATCTTGTGAGCAATGACTTGATCGGGACAGCGCACAATGTTGGATTCGATGTCAGAAACTTTGACCGTGTTCACGTCCACCGTCGCGGCGATGTTCTTCACCTGCGAAACGTAGGCGAGGACTTCCACACCGAACTTCTCTCGCAGAATTTTTTTTGCAATCGCTCCCGCTGCGACGCGACCGATGGTTTCCCTTGCGCTGGTGCGTCCGCCGCCGGGCCACGCACGAAAACCATACTTGGCGTGATACGTGTAATCCGCGTGGGACGGACGGAACTTCTCCGCCATCTCGTTGTAAGCTTCAGAGCGTTGATCCGTGTTCTTCACCCACATCGAAATCGGCGTGCCGAGCGTCTTGCCCTCGAACGTCCCAGAGAGGATTTGCACCGTATCAGATTCTTTGCGCGGTGTGACGATGGAAGATTGGCCAGGACGCCGCCGATCCAGATCAGGCTGGATGTCTGCCTCGGAAAGTTTGATGCGCGGCGGGCAACCATCCACGACCACGCCCACGCCGCCGCCGTGTGATTCGCCCCAAGTGGTGATGCGGAACAGTTGCCCAAACGAGTTAGCCATGGGGCGATTGTGGCGGAAAACGCGG
>CAMCWI010000071.1 GCA_945882065.1 Akkermansia muciniphila | reverse complement strand
CTGAAAATAATTCATGAAATTGGGCCGTTTGTTATTCAGGCAAACTCTAGCGCGTTCACTCCCCTCCAAATAGCTAGCCGAGCGGCTAGTTTCCTGAAGACTGACCTTTACGGAATTTCAACGCCGCCTCTGTCCGGGAATGGACATGCAACTTGTCGTAGATGTGCTGGAGATGCCACTTCACAGCCGCCACCGTCACACCTAAACGATCGGCAATCGCCTTGTTTCCCAATCCGTGCATGACGTGTTCTAGGACTTCGCGCTCCCGTTGTGTCAGGCTTTCAACTTCCGCCGCTGCCGTGGTCTGGCCGCGAAATTGTCCGATCACTTTGCGTGCGATCTCGGGCGTCATCGGCACGCCGCCTTCGTGCGCTTCCTGGATGGCGGCGATTATTTTTTCTGGCTCGGCGCGTTTCAACAAATAGCCGCACGCTCCGGCGCGCAAAGCTTGGAAAATGCGCTCGGAATCCTCATAAACTGTGACAATGACGATGTGAACCTTCGGCAACAGTTCCTTCAGCTTTGCGGTGCATTCCACGCCCGTGGAGTCCGGCAGTTGAATGTCCATCAACACGACATCCGGCATCGCCTTGGGGATGTATTTCAACGCATCAGCGACGGTCGCGCAGGTGCAGATACAATGAAACCCCGGCGTGCGGTTCAGCAACGTCTCGAAGCCTTCACGCAGCGTCTTGTTGTCTTCAACGATGGCGACTTTGATCATAATAGTTTTCGGGGCAATGGGGCTTCAAATCGCACTGTGGTTCCTGTCTGGCCCTCACTCTTAATATCACATACGCCTCCCAGCGACTTTAACCGCTCTTTCATATTGGCAATGCCATCCTCGCCCGCTTCTCGCTTACGCGATTCCAGGCCGTGACCGTTGTCCGCCACTACCACCACGATATGATCGTTCTGAACGGAAATCCGCACCCACACCTGTGTGGCCTGCGCATGGTGAACCACATTAGTCAACGCTTCCTTGAAGGAGAGAAATATCTCCTGACGAAATTTAGGATCCAGCGGATGATCCGGCAAATCTTCCGCCACATCCAAACCGCAGGCGATGGATGCAAGTTCCAACAACCGCTGCGCATAAGACCCAAAATAACTAGCCAACGAAGCAATGGTGTCGTTGCGCGGATTTACCGCCCATACAATTTCATCCAACGACGTCACCATGCCGCGCGCCGTTTGAGCTAACTCGTCGAGATACTTGTTTTTCTCCTCAGCGGATGTGGTCGAACTTTTCACAAGCGAACTCAGCATGGTGACCTCAGTCAATCCAGCACCCAAATCATCGTGCAAATCGTGAGCGACTCGCGCCCGCTCCTGTTCAATCTCGCGTTGTCGCTCGGCGCGCTGCCGCTCTTGGCTTTGGACTTCCAAAGCATGAGTGCGTTCCGCGACTTGTCGCTTCAACACCGCCACCCAACCAAACGCTGCCAGCATCACGAATCCAAGCGCGCCTGCGATCCATAAAACTTTATTGAGCGTCCACCATGTCGGCGCTTGCAGTAAAACAATATCTGATTCAGACCGAAGCTGTATGCGAAACGATTTCGCCCGCCAGTTTTCTCCGGGCGACCACTCTCCGGGCTCGATCCGGCAAACGCCCACCAACGAAACCCGGCTGCCATTCTCAAGACCTGCGAAGGCGGTCTGCCCCTGCGTTTGCTTGAGGTAGGCGTGAAAGATGAAGCCCTGATTCTGGAGGATCAAGTACTGCTCAGATCCGTGTAAGGCACGATCCAGAAGTTTTGCAGAAATTTGGATCAGCCGGCAATCATGCTTGCCATTCAACGCCTCATCGGAGGTGACGCGAGCGGGTTCAGGCGGCATCCCGGAGGAAACTTTGCGCCAAACGGCGTCCTGTAAAACCGGGGTGTATTCACCTTGGCTGACGAACCCGAGCACCTCGACACGGTCACCCACCATCAGCGGATCTTTCCCTTTTGTCTGCACCTCCAATCCTTGTTCGGCGTCTTGAAGAAACATGCTTTTGCCAGGCTCGTAAGAGATGATGGTGCCGGCAACCTTGACTCGATGCCCGTAAGTTTCTTGCGGCGCGAACTGCAACAGACTGCCGATCGGACGCTCGATTATATCAAATGCCTCCTGTGGCGCTGCTTGTTCGACGACCAAATCTTCAGGCCTCGGCACCATCAGGCGAATCGCAAATAACTGGCCCTGGCGATTAAACTTCGTCGAGCAAACACCGCGCACACGCACAGTGCTGTCCAGCAATTCTTCCGACCGCGTGACTGGTAGCTGGCGTGCATAGACCGAGAGCCTCCCACCACCCGTTGCGATCTCGATGAGATAATGCTGTAACGCCTCGTCATAATTCGCCCACCGAACAATGCCCGTAATCTCGACGAACTGGCTGTCCTCTTTGCCGCTGGCCAGTTGCTCATATGTTACGGGCTTCGCCGCAGGCAACGGTGCTTCGCCGATGACATTGATCTCTTTTGGCACAACGATGGGCGCGTATTCACCGGGACTGGTTGTTCCGACGACTTCAACAAGCTGGCCGGGCAGTAAATGCAGCGGCAAAGCAGAATCAAACAGATAAACCCCCGCCGTCTCATCTTGGATGAACCGTGAGTAAAGCGTCTCCTCGAAGAAAGTGACGACGCCACGCAAACGGACTCGACGTTGTTGCTGCGCCTCCTCCACTGTCAGACTCCGAACCGCCGCCGCTGTGCGCAATTCGGCAGACGGATTCTGCGCCGTCGCCGTCGCCGACACTGCGATCAAACTGGTCGCAATGGCACATCTCAGTCCGCGCCTCAGCCGGGATAAAAAAGTTTTCACACGCATATACTGCACCCTCACCCGCACGCTGCGTCGCCAACAACAAAGCAGCAACGCGTTTCATAGAGTCTTTTCGACGAACGGGAAATCTGTATAGAGTAGGCCTCAGCCAACTTGCGCCGTCAATCATTGAAACGTCCTGTGTCGGAACTCCATGAGAATGTCCCCATGGGCAGGGTTGCGGTAGCAACGCTGCGGTATATGGAGACATTACCAATGAGTGCGAGGGAACTGGGTCGATTGAAGATTTTTGACCGACGCTGATGGCCGAACAGTTGTTGAAAGCCAAGCAGGTGGTGGATCACGAGACGTTGCGGCGCTGGCGGAACGTCAAAGGCAAACACACGGTGCGACGGCGCAAACAGAAGCACCGGGACTGGCGAGAGCGCAAGCCGTGTTTTGGAGAGATGGTGCAAATGGACGGATCACATCACGACTGGTTCGAGGGCCGAGGGCCGAAGTGTGTGCTGATGGTGATGGTGGACGATGCGACCAACCGGATGTATTGCCAGTTTTTCGAGGAAGAGACGACACGCGCCAGTTACGACATACTGGAAGGGTGGATACGAAAGTATGGGAAGCCCGTGAGTTTGTATGTGGATCGGGACAGCATCTATCGGTGCGAAGGAGAGCCAAGCGTGGGGGAACAACTGGCTGGGAAGCAGCCTCAGACGCAGTTTGGGCGGGCGATGGAAGCCTTGGGGATCAAACTGATATTGGCCAACAGCCCTCAAGCCAAAGGCCGTGTGGAGCGGATGAATGGCACGCTGCAAGACCGGCTTGTCAAAGAGATGCGGCTAGCGGGGATCAACGACATTGCAGGTAGCAACCGGTTTCTGGCCGGGAAGTATTTGATAGGGTTCAACCGGAAGTTTGGGCATGAAGCCCGCCATGCGTTGGACGCGCATCGGAAGAACACGCAGAGGTTGCAAGAAGTGTTGAGCTGGGAAGAAGAACGAGTGGTGCAAGGAGACTGGACGGTAGCGTGCCAGAGCAAGAGGTATCAATTGGACAAACGCCACGAGGCGTTGAGCCTGGTGCGACGGAGAGTGGTCGTCAGGACGCTGCGCAACGAGCGGGTGCAATTGGTGTATCGAGGCAAACGACTCAAGTGGCGGCGGCTGCCCGCAGGCAGAGTCAGAAAAAAGCCGAAGCCGGTGAAGAAGGCGAAGGCGGCATGGAAAGAGACGCGGAAAAAGACAGAGAAGAAACCGTCGCTGAACCATCCATGGCGGCGAGACGGAGTGGGAGCGGGACGGAAGTATTGGAACAGGATAAAAGCGCAAGGCCGCGCGACGCGGCTTGCCGTGCGGGACTCCGGTCGGCCTACGCTACGCTCCGGCCTCCCTACGTCCCGCACGGCAAACCGAAAAAACCCGAACAACAAAAACAAACAACCAAGGGGACATTCTCTCCTGAGTTATAGAGGGGACATTTCTAAAGAGTTTTGACATTAGCAATCACATCAAACAATAAATTCTATCCAAACGGATAGGATCACGCAGATCGGATAATCGGCTGCTAGACCGGAGAAGGTTGCGCGGGAGCAGCCGCATCGCGATACGTGAACCACGCACTCACCGCAAGCAGCAGCACATTGAATCCACACAGGACTTTCAGCACCGTGATCGGACTGTCGTGGAAACGCGTCAGTGTGAAGGCGTATCCCAACGCGAGCGCCACTAGGAGCGGCACGATGCGGAATGATCCCTTCGCAAGAAGATTGTTCAGCAACACATTCGCCAACGCCAGCGGCACCATCGTGAACGCATACCACGGCAGCACCTCAATCACCTGAGCCGCATAGCCCGGATAGATGATCTTGATGACGTACGGCCCCACCACCACAAGTCCCACCGCCCCCACAAGCGCGATGACAAACGTGCCCAGCAATACCATGTGCATGAGATTGGATTTTTCCGCCTTGGCCGCGCTGTGAACGACACGCGGGAACATCACAGCCGCCAACGGCCCGACCACCCAGATCAACGCGCGCGACAATGTGCCCGCGCCGACATAAGCATCGGTTTGATCGCCGGTGAAATAGGATTTCACGAACATCGTGTCCGCCGTGAAGAGGAATTGGAACGCGCCGAAACCGATCAGCAACGGCGAGACCTGTTTCATCAGGCTTCGCCAGTCGAACTTCTCAGAGGGCAATCGCCAGAGCGAAGCCGTCTGCCAGATGGCGATGGCTGTGCCGACGATCAATCCCATCAGCACTCCGGCCAACAATCCCCAAGCGTATCCGCCAATGACAAACACCGCTACCACTGCCAGGCCAAGACGACCCACACCGTTCAACATCATGCTCCATCCGAGCCAGAGAAAATTTTGCTGTCCCTGCAACACGCCGCCGAAGATCGGAAGCCACGCAGCAAACAAACAGGCGACCAGCATGATCCAGAGTCCGACCGAATCTTTGATCTGAAGTAATTTGAGAATGTTGTCCTGCTGGAAAAAAATGACGACCATCGCAACCAGCCAGAAAATAAATGTTCCCAGCCACATCATGCGGATCATTCCTGCGAGCTGACGCTGCCTGCCTGTGGCAAGCGCCCTGGCGGTCTGTTGCGCGAGCACCATTTGCAGCGGCATCAGGGGCAAAACCATCAGCACCGTGAGCAACGCGCCGAACGTACCGTATTCACCCTTTTCAAGTCGCTTGGCAAGGAAGTGCAATCCCCACATCAACGCGCCGCCCGCGATGTTGGCGATCATCAGCCAGCCGCTTTGACGGAAAAAGTTTCCGCGTGCTTCGGTTGCAGGCGCGGGCGCGTTTTGTGTTCCTTCTGAAACCATAGGGCTTGGACAATACGCAACCGATTCAGTTCAAGGAAGCGATTTCAGGAAGTTCAACAACATCACCCTGCCCTGCTCCAGTTGTGAAATCTCAATCCACTCATCCGCAGTGTGTGCCTGCGCTATGTCTCCCGGTCCAAACACCACGCTGGGAATCCCGCCGCTCGCCAACACTGCGGCATCACAAAAATAATGCAGCCCGCTCGCGCGCTTTTGACCGATACTTCCGAGGAATTGTTTTACCAACGGCAGTCGCTCACTCGTCTGCAACGCCGGACATGGACTGAGTTTCACGTTGGAAACGGTGGCGTTCAGCTTCCGCGATTTCAAAAACGCGCTCATTGCCAAGCGAGTTGCTGACTCAGATTCTCCCGGCAACGTGCGCCGATCCACCCCGATCACACAACTGTCTGGCACGATGTTCGGCTGTGTGCCTCCACAGATTGTCCCCACATTCACGGTTCCGAAACCGAGTAGCGGATGCTTCGTGCGCTTTAGCCGCGACGAATACTCTGTTTCCAAAGCATCAACAATTCGTGTCATCGCATGAACTGCATTGTCGCCGAACCACGGCGTCGCACCATGAGCCGCACGCCCGCGCGTCTCCACTTTCAGCCAGACGCTGCCTTTGTGCGCCGTCGCCAACGCGAGCCGCGTAGGTTCTCCCACAATGGCGAGGTCAGCTTTGAATTTTTTCTTCGCCAGAAAACGCGAGCCGCTTTGCCCATGCTCTTCATCCACGAGTCCGACAAAGATGATTTCTGTCTCGCGCGGACGAGCCTTCATCGCCGAGAGATCGCACAACGCACCAAACATCACCGCCACCGACCCCTTCGTGTCGCACGCGCCGCGACCATAGAGCCGCCCACCGCGTGTCACGGGTTTGAATTGCGCGTCGCTCACCACGTTGACAGTGTCAAGATGCGGAGCGAGCAGGATGGTTTGCCGGACTTTTCCCGAAGGTCGAAGTCGCGCGAGAACATTTTGACGACCGGGAAGAACGCTCTGAAACTCGATGTCCAAACCCGCCCGCTTGCCAAGTGTAGCGAGGTAATCCGCCACGCGCGCTTCGCCTGCGTGCGGATGATTCGCCGGGACGAACGCACTGTTCACACTCGGCAACGCGATCAGCTCGGACAGAAGTTTAGCGGTTTTTGTCATGCGACGACGCAGTTTAGTCAATCTGTCTAAAACAAGTCGAGGCAGAGAAATCCATGCGGAGGCGACTACTCAGATAGAGCGCCGGTCTGCGACCGGCTTAGATCATTCGAGTAAAGATTCGGGCGATATTCTCTTGCTCATAGAGCGTCGCGGATTTGTGTCAGCGTAAAGCCGACGAGACGTCGGCGCTCCATTGGAAGCGTGCTTTGCTCCTCGCTGCCAGACTGCTACGCTGCCACCGATGTCTGACATTGTCCTAGCCACGCTCAACGCGAAATATATTCACGCGTCGTTCGGCCTGCGTTATCTCATGGCAAACCTGGGCGAACTGAAATCCCGCGCCGCGTTGATGGAGTTCGACATCAACCAACGCCCGCTGGACATCGCGGAAATCCTGCTCGCGCAAAATCCCCGCATTCTCGGCCTTGGCATCTATATCTGGAATGTCACAGAAACCACGGAAGTTGTCGCCGCCATCAAACGCATCCGCCCAGAAATCATCGTCATCCTCGGCGGGCCAGAGGTCAGCTATGAAACCGCCACGCAGGAAATCGTCCACCTCGCGGATCACGTCATCACGGGTGAGGCGGATTTGAAATTCGCGGAGGTGTGCCGACATCTATTGCGTAGCAGCCGACGTAAGGAGGCTCAATTAGAACCCGACGTTTTGAGAACGAACGGCAAACCTGATCAGAACCTCCTTACGTCGGCTGCTACAAGAGAGATTGCTGACGCGCCCTACCCGTCCCTTCCCAAAATCATCCCCGCCGAGTTGCCTGAATTCTCACGCCTCGCCCTGCCCTACGAGTTTTATGACGCCAAAGACATCGCGCATCGCGTCATCTACGTGGAAGCCTCGCGCGGCTGTCCGTTCACTTGCGAGTTTTGTTTGTCCTCGCTCGATGTCCCAGTGCGCGCAGTGAATCTCGACGTGTTCCTCGCCGAGATGCAGAAGCTGCTGGATCGCGGCGTGCGCCAGTTCAAGTTTGTTGATCGCACATTTAACCTGAACCTGAACACGAGCCGCGCGATTCTCGAATTCTTCCTCGCGCGGCATCAGCCCGAAAACTTTTATCACTTCGAGATGATTCCTGATCGCTTGCCAGAGGCGTTGCGCGAAACCATCGCCAAGTTTCCTGCGGGTTCGGTGCAGTTCGAGGTCGGCATCCAGACGTTCAATCCCGGGGTCGGCAAACTCATCAGCCGCAAGCAGGATTACTCGAAGCTGGAGGACAACTTGAACTGGCTGCGCGCTCATACGGGCGTCCACGTCCACGCCGATCTCATTGTCGGGTTGCCCGGCGAAGACATGTCGAGCTTCGGCGGGGGCTTTGACAAGCTGATCAGTTTGCGTCCGCAAGAGATTCAGGTCGGCATCCTCAAACGACTTCGCGGCACGCCCATCGTACGCCACGACGCCGAATGGCAGATGACTTACGGCGCGCATCCGCCTTATGAGATTTTACAAACCAAGCTGATTGATTTCGCCACCATGCAACGGCTGCGTCGCTTCGCGCGTTACTGGGACTTGGTGGGCAACAGCGGCAACTTCGTGGAAACCACACAACTCATCTGGAGCGGAGGCTCGTCGCCGTTTGAATCGTTTCTGCGTTGGAGCGATTGGTTGCACGCGAAGATCAACCGCACCGACAGCATCGCGCTGGCGCGGTTGATGGAGTTGTTGTTCGTCTTTCTGACCACTGAACTCAAGCTGGAGGCTCAATCCGTGGCTGACGTTTTGTGGCGCGACGCTCAACGCGCCGGGCGCAAAGAAAAGCCGCCGTTCCTGCGCGAGTTCATCCCGGATGGCAGGGATGATGCGCCGCGCGGAAAACGTTCTTCGCTAAAGAGACAGTCCCGCCACGCAACTCTGCTCATCAGCGAAGCGCACGAGTGAAGTCTGAAACTTGAAACGACCAAGCCATTGCAAAGCCACACACGTTACATTCATCACGCGCCAATACGCACGAATCAAACCGGAATCGCAGGCTGGGCAAGGAAGAATAACTCCTTGGTTCAGTTGTCCATGCCAAGAACACTCCCACCGATATAGCTGGGGCAGTCGCATCCCTCAACCGAAAGCGAGCAGCGTGGTGAGAGTGAAGAACTTCATAGCCATGCTTGGTGAACCGGGACAGCCCCGAAAGCTTTCGGGGTTGGGATGTTTGGCGATGGCCGCTTTCGATTTCTCCTAATCCTATGGGCAGGCTTTGTCTCCGCGCCCCGGCGTAGTCCAGATGGTCGCGGCGTTTGTGCGGGTATTGATAGGCGGTGTTGATGGGTTGGTTCTCGGCGGTTTCGGACTCCCGGTGCGGTTGCAGGGCGCGCAACTTTGTTTTCCAACAGGCGTCCTTGCTGGCGTTGCCGCCAACGCTTTGGGTTCTTGGGTTTGATGACCTGTGCGGCGGCGGCCAGGTATTCGCTGACGTGGTAGAAGTCCAGCAGGTAGCGGCCTTGCTCTCCAAAGTTTTCCTGGAACTTGTCCACGATCCACGGTGCGCCATCGCCCACGCCGTGGACGCGGGTGCTGTCTCCCAGTCCGGCCGATTGCGCGGTGGCCCGCCATAACCACGAAGCCGTTTCTGCGCTGCCCAATGTCGCTCCATACAGTGCGGCGGCCTGTCCCTCGGGTCGCCGCGCTGCACAGGCGGACTTCACGCCAGAACAGGCTGCGTCCTTTGCGCGCGTCCGCACCGCTGCCCGGTTGCATGACCGGGATCATGCTTCCGTCCATCAGGGTGATGAGTTGTGTGGCGGGCTTGGCCGCAGCCGCTGCGGCGAGCGTGGCTATGGCTTTGCCGTGGCGCAGGGTGTGTTGACGCACCGCTTCCACAGGAACTTCCACGGCGTAATGTTCACGCACGCGGCTCACCGCCCGTCCGAAGGAAACTTCCGACCCGAAATCCGTCAGCACGCGTTGCAGCCGCAGGGAGTAGCCTCAATGTTTGACC
The DNA here is from genome assembly GCA_945882065.1 of Akkermansia muciniphila. GTDB lineage: Bacteria > Verrucomicrobiota > Verrucomicrobiia > Limisphaerales > JADLHS01 > JADLHS01. The sequence goes on along the minus strand of CAMCWI010000071.1, from coordinate 6,454 downwards.
TGTGCCTCCCGGCAGAACGGCCGGAGTTCCGCCCCGCCGCGTCTGATCCGCAGAAGCAGGCCCGAGAATTCCATCGTATGTGTAATTCACGCAGGTCAATGCAACGAGTCTGTGCTTAATGCGAACGGTTGAATTGAATCCACACTAACACACGACCTGCGTTGGTCAGCCTGTAATTGTTGCAGAACCGTCTTAAAAAAGTGCCTACCCACAACCAGTGATTCCGCAGTGTATCCATAGCATGACCGCCTCACAACTGCGCGCTCATATCCGTCGCCTGCTTTCGCACCACGCGCAATCGCGCCACGCGCGTCCCGTCCATCTCCTCCACGCGCAGATCGGAACTCCCGACACTCACCACATCACCCGTCTTGGGAAATCCGCCGAGCTTGTGCGTCACCCAGCCGCTCGTCGTCGTGATGCCTTCAGCTTTCAATGACGCTCCCACCAGTTCTTCGAGTTGATGCAGCGGCAATGCGCCGGACGCTTCCCAACTCGTTTCGCTGGATCGCGTGAGCAGCGGCTTCTCTTGATCAAACTCGTCCTGAATCTGGCCCACGAGTTCTTCCATGATGTTCTCCAACGTCACCAATCCGACCGTGCCGCCGTATTCATCCACCACGATGGCGAGATGCAGTTTCCGTTCGAGAAACAACTGGAGCAGTTTCTCCAGCCGCGCTGTTTCCGGAACGTAAATGATCTTCCTCAACGCAGGGGTAAGCTCCGCTCCAGTCTTTGCCATGTGTCGGTGTGCGAACAAATCCTTGATGTGGATCACGCCGAGCGTTCGATTCAAGTCGCCGTCCTCGCATAACGGAAAACGTGAATAGCGAGATTTTTCGGCGATCTCCAAACACTCTTCGACGCGCGCCTTCGTATCAATCACCGTGATCTCCTTGCGAGGACGCATCACGTCGCGCGCCACGCGCAGGCGCAGATCAAGAGCGTTCTGCACGATGTCGCGACTGAAGCGCGACGCGCCTGCCTGCTTTTGAGATGAGGCCAGCACCAGACGCAATTCGTCCTCGGTGTGGATGGCTTCGCTCTCGTGCGCCGGCTCAAGTCCCACCGCGCGCAACACCCACAACGCACTTTGATTCAACACCCAGATGAACGGATACATCGCCAGATAAAACCACCGCATCGGATATGCGATCCACAACGCCGTCGGCATTGCCAGCCGGATGGCCACCGTTTTCGGCGCCATCTCCCCCACCACAATGTGAAGGAAAGTGATAATGCTGAAACCGACGCCGAATGAGATGGAATGTTGCAACTTGAGGTTCTCCACATTGAACCAGCCGAACACGGGCCGCAGGATGTCGGCGAACACCGGCTCACCGATCCAGCCCAGCCCCAGACTTGCCAGCGTGATGCCCAACTGACACGCGCTCAGATACGCATCCAGATTCCGCGCTAGGTGCAACGCCATCTTTGCCCGTTTTTGTCCGCGCGCCGCGAACGGCTCCAATTGCGTTGTCCGCACTTTCACCAACGCAAATTCTGTCGCCACAAAAAAGCCATTGAGCAGCACCAGCAGCACCACTGCCAGCAGTTTGACCGCGATGTCGAAGATGAAGTTCCAGTCCATCACAACCTCACCTCCCCGAAGATTGTCTTCAAAATGTCCTCAAGTCCCACGATGCCGACTTCCTGACCGTCCCGCCCCAGCACCACGGCCACACGTTGACCGCCGCGTTGCAATCGCTCCAGAGCGGTGTCCAAGCGAGCGTTCTCATCCACAAACAATCCCGGCGCGATCATCTCGGAAACTTTCCGCGCAGGATTCTGTTCCGCGCTGAACATCAGACTTTCCGCGTTGAGAATCCCAGCGATGCGTTGTGCGCCATCGCGCTGTTGCCAGACAGGCAAACGTGTGTGGCCGCTCTCGCGAAATAGTTTTAACGCATCGCCTACAGTCGCCTCAGCAGAGATCGTCACCACCTCGCTCATGGGTTTGGCGATCTGGCGCACGGCGAGATTTTCCAGATCGAGCACGCGATTGATCATCCCCTGCTCTTCCGAACTGAAGACCTGCTCGGATTCCTGCATCGCCTGTCGCAACTCCTCGCGATTGCCGAAGAGATGACCGGAAAACTTTTTACCACCCGACCATTTCAGCAACAGCCGCGCGCACCACTCCACGACAGCCACGACGGGCCGCAGGCCGAGATGCAGCGCGCTGAAGGGTTTCGCCAACATCAAACACAGGCGGTTTGGATACGTGCGGAACAACATCTTCGGCAACAGGTCGAAGAACGTGTAGAACACCACCACGACCACGAAGAACCAGAGCGCGAACCAACCCGACCTCAACGAGACCTGGCCATGCAACATCGAAAAGAACCATCCGAGCGCGGCAAAGTTCACCAGGGTGTTGCCCACGATGATCGTCCAGAGAAAGTTCTCCGGATTCTCTAGGAATTGATGCAACACACGCGCCGAGGATTTTCCCGCGCGCATTTGTTGTCGGATTCTCAATCGGCTCAACGCGAACACGCCCGCCTCCATGCCGGAAAGCAGGAACGATAATGCGAGGCACGCGGCGATTAGCAGGAGGATGAGAGGATTGGTTTCCATTCTACTTTGTGGCCTCCACGAACAACTCCTTCACGCGCCGCTCATCCACAGCATGAGCGGTAAGTCTCAATCCTCGATGCGTCGCTGACTCGCCCGCCATCGGCACAACATCCAAAAGTTTTACCAGCAAGCCGCCCATCGTCTCCACGCCGGGCACATCCGCGAGATCGGGATGCTCGCGACGGAAATCATCCAGCCGCATCGTACCGCTCACGCGCCAACGTCCCGCACCTTGTTTCTCCATCACGAATCCATCCGTAGCCACTGCGTGATGCAATTTGCCGACGAGTTCCGCGAGGATGTCTTCCATCGTCACGAGTCCTGCCACGCCGCCGAACTCATCCAGCACAATCGCCATGCCACGCCGCTGACGCTGAAGGCTCTTGAACAGTTGCAACAGATTCATCGTCTCCGGCACGAACGACGGGAACTCGATGGCCTCGGATAAATCCACGTTCGGATCAAGCAGCAACGCGCGCGTGTTCAAGATGCCCACGATGGTATCCGGCGTTTCATCGAACATCGGCAGCCGCCGGTAACGCCACTTACGCGCGGCAGAAATCATTTCTTCCAGCGACAGATCGTCCGGAATCGCTGCCATCTTTCCGAGCGGACGCATCACGTCCTTCACCGTGCTGCGATCCAGATTCACGATCTGAAGGATGATGTCGCGCGCAGATTGCGCCAGATTGCCCTGTTGAAATGCGAACTCCACCAGCTCCTGATAATCGGCATCCGTCACCGTGAGTTGAGGCTTGATGGAAGCCGGGACCACCGCGCGCATCAGGGCGCGATTCAATCGCTGCGCCAGTTGATGCAACGGACGCGCCACCAGATGCACCCACGCCAACGGACGCGCCACACGCAGCGACCACACATCTGGCTTTCGCACCGCAAACGTCTTCGGCAACACCTCACCCACGATCAACGTCAGCAACAACACCCCGCCAATCGTCCACCATAAAGGCCAACGCTCACCCAGCCCCATCCACAAACCGATGGCGAGAATACCGACGTTCGCAAAGGAATTGCCCAGCACCATCGTGGCGAGCAGGTCTTGGGATTCAGCCAACAACTTTGAGGCAACTTCACCCGCGCGGGATTTAGAATCTGAGAGCTGACGCACCTGCCATTTGCTGAGGGAAAAGAGCGCGGTTTCGGCGAGGGAAAAAAAGAAGCTGGCCCCGGCACAGACCAGGACCACGGCCGCAGCTAGGATTGGCGCATCTTCCACAGGCGAAGCATGGGGGAAGCAGAAGCGTGATGAAAGTTGAAAGTCATTATGCCATCCAACGATTGCTGAAAACACTCCGCAGATTCAAGTGGCTAACGCAAGGGACTTGGGAGTTGAGCTTGAAAGCTTTACGAAGATTAAGGTCATTAAGACTAAGCGAAAAAAACATAATAGCCAACGGCTTGGGTCTTTCGCTGAGTCTTAATGAGCGTACGCCAATGAGTTGCTCGTGTTGCGTTAGCCACTTGAATCCGCCTTTGGAGAATGGGTTGGGGGTTGAGTTACTTGTTGGTTGAAGGGTGTGTCTTGGCAAACTCATCAAATCGCGCGGCGATGCGGGCTTGTTTCTCATCGCCCTCGTGGATGATGACGCGGTAACGAAACGCAATGCTCTGCCCGGCGCTGATCTTCAGGTCGCCAGCGTTTTTGTCCGAGAGACGCTCAAAATCATGCTGACCGAAGGGATTTGCGGCGAACAATCCGTAATCACGCACATGCCACCAAGTAGGATGACGCGGATTGGTGGGATGATCCATAATCGCGAAGCCGACGACTTTGCCGTCCGCTGGGCCGTGATAATCGCACCACGCAGCACGCTTGCCCCAGGTGACGGCTTCGCGCTTGGCGTCCTTCGCAGCAGCAGCAGAAACGCCGTTATCACGCTCACCTGTGCTGAGAACGATGTGACCATTACCAGCGCGCGCAGGCTCACCTCTCATGGCGGGTTGAAGCACGCGCATGGATTCAGCCACTCGGATGGCGAACGAACCTTCCTTGGAATCGCCGAACGTGACGTCGCCATTCGAGGCTTTGATGGTGATCTCAAAATCCAACATGATCACGCCATTGGTCGGCGCGTGGAAACGGACGGTCTGCTCGTCGGAGCAAAGCACTTTTCCATCCGGCGCAACCCAGTCGTTCAGCGTCTTGATGAAACCCGCGTTCACGCCGGATGAAATGTCCGCGAAACCGCGATGCTTGACGCGTCCCGTCGTGGCTTTCTCCGTCCAGACGTCCACGTCGTTGACTGGCGCGTGGGAGAACCACAGCGAACGGTGATGCGGATGATCGGTCTCTTCGCCGGGCACTTTGACCATCGGATAATTCCGCGTCATGGCCACGCCGCCGGGGCCGATGATGGGATAACAGAACGGACGCGGGACATTTTTGAAATGGTAGTCGGTGAAATGTTTGCCGTTGAGTTCCACGCGGAGCACGTCATTGGTCTGGGTGATGCGGACGCCGAGAGGGTTGGAAAGAACGGAAGCTTTCGGCGCAGCGCAGGAACAGAGCGCAAAGACCGACGAGAAAAAGAGCACGGGAAACAGGCGACGGTGAATGCATTTCATGTGTTTCAATAATCTGATGGTTAATTATTCCAAAACCTCGATGTCCTTGAAGAACATCTCCACGTCCTGATCCCCGTGGAGTTGCAGCGCGCACTTGCCAGACGCACGCCCCGTGTCATGCAACAACTCCGCAGATTTGTAGCCATTGACCGAGACAGTGATGCGCCCGCCTTTCGCCACAACAGTCATGACGTTCCAATCCTGCGGCTTGAACCATTTCTTCACATCGTCCGCAGTCGGCTGACTGACCCATCCACGCCCATTCGTTTCGTAAAGCCCCCCCGCGTCCTTCTCAGCGTCGATCTCCGCTTGGAATCCTGTGACACCGCTGAACCCTTTTTCCTCGATGCGGAAGTAAAATCCGCTGTTGCCTTTTACCGCTTTGTATTTGAGCCGCATTGTGAAGTCAGACACATCGTTGTCGCTAACCAGATGGCCAAACTCCTTGTCCGCTTTCGAGTGCATGGCGTGGATGACGCCGTTCTCCACCTTCCAATCGCCTTTGCCGAGGATGTGGGCTTCCTCGAAGTTCTTTCCGTTCCAAGCGGGTTTCCACGAATGTTCACCGAGTTCCTTGAGGCGGATGTTGCGAAAGCGCACTTGATATTCCGGCTTTTCCGCAGAATGAACCTGCAATCCGATGAAACCCTTGATCGTCTCTGCGTCTACGAAGTCTGCGGCAGGAATGTCATTCACCCACGTCTTGATCGACGCACCGCGACACTCGATCCGATACTTGTTCCACTCACCGATTTTGAACGCGAGGCCAGCAGGAGAATTCGTCCCGAGCGGAAACAACCACCCGCGCCGCGCCTCGTCGTAGATGCCGCCGCTCCAGCGTCGCCCCGCCCGATGATCCACCTCCACCTGATAACCGTGAACGCGGTTCGCCGGAATCGTAATGGTCTTGTTGCCGAAGTCGTATGTGGTGTTCGTCTCGAAACAATGACTGCGAATCTGCACGCCAGAGTTCAATCCGTTGTCCGCTTGGATCTCCAGCTCGAGGATGAAATCGCCGTATTCCTTTTCCGTGCAAAGAAACGTATTGCCGCCGCTCTTGACGTTGCAAGTGCCCACGATGACGCCGTCCTCGACGGCATAAGTCGCCTTACCGCCGCGCTTGATCCAGCCGTCGAGATTTGTGCCGTTGAAGATGGAGGGAAGGTCGCGTGAGGTGATGAGAGTTTGATATACATCCACATCCGCCGAAACAACGCTGGTGGCGCATAGTGAAACGGCGAGGATTCGGGTGAATAGATTCATGGTTGGAACAGGTAGGGTTGGATGGCGT